>NZ_JBEPDA010000010.1:0-150906 GCF_040299985.1 Streptosporangium sp. NPDC000563
TCCCATTTTGGCGCCCCGTGCCCCTCCTTCTTGGCCGCCCGCCCCCCCCCGGGGTGGGGGGGGGGGGGCCGCCCTCGGACCTCTGCCACGTGGTCCGAGGCGGACCGCCGGACACGGCCACCAGCGGTCACCAAGGGCGGCCGGCCCGGTCCCCGTGCCGGACCGGCCCCCGTGTCCCACCCACAACGAATCTCGACGAAGGAGACATGTGATGTCCGACAACGAGCTGATCCGTCAGTGGAAGAACCCGCAGGCCCGTACCGCCGACCTGGCCCACCCCGCCGGGGAGATCAACCTGGACGAGCTGGTCGGTGGCCGCGAGCCGCGGACGGAGCACTTCATCAGCATCGGCTGCTGCGCCACCAGCACGCTCTCCTGCCCGGTGTAGTCACGTCCTGCGGCCGAGTACGGACCGAACACGGACGGCTCACCGCGATGGGGGCGATGCCCCCGCTGTAGCCGGAAACGAGTGACGCCTGGGTTTCGGATGCGAAACCCAGGCGTCACCGCTTCTCGCGGCCTGTTCGAAGACGGTCGCGCTTCTTGAGATCGGGCCGATGCCGATCGGGCCGCGCGACATCACCCCATGTGCGGGTAGCGGTGGTCCGACGGCGGGGGAGAGCTCTCCTGTTCACAGGTGCAGCCGCTCGTGGGCGTCGCCGTGCCATTCCACCAGCAATACCGTGACGTCGTCCTGCAGGCGATCGTCGTGGTAGTCCAGCACGCCGCGTATCAGGCGGCGCAGCGTCTCGGGAACGGGCAGGCCGTCGGCGGTGCGGCGGATGATGACGTCGACGAACCGGTCGAGGCCGAACTCCTCGCCGGCGGCGTTGCGGGCCTCGGTGATGCCGTCGCTGTAGAACACCACCCGGTCCCCGGGCTCCAACTGTTCACGGCACATCGTGATCTCCGTGCCCAGGTTCAGTCCCATCGGGGTGGCCGGAGGGCATTCCAGTGTGGCAACCCAGCGGCCGCCGCGGATCACCACCGGCGGATGATGACCCCGGTTGACCCAGGACAACACCCCGGTGCGGGTGTTCAGATCACCCAGGATCGCGGTGACGAAACGGGTGGCCTGACCGAACTCGGTGATCAGAACCTGTTCGATGATCTCACTGGTCGCCGCCAGGCCGGCACCATGACGACGACTGTTGCGGCAGGCGGCCACCGCCAGGTTGGCGCTCAGCCCCGCCGAGACATCGTGCCCCATCGCGTCGAAGATCCCCAGATGCGCCACCTCGCCGGCCAGCGCGTAGTCGAAGGCGTCCCCGCCGACCTCGTAGGCAGGCTCCAGCGCCGCGGCGATGGTCACCCGCCGATCGGCGAAGGTCAGCGGCGGCATCAACGTCCACTGCATCTCCGCGGCCACGTGCATCGGCCGGGTACGCACCAGCCGGGCGTAGGAGTCACTGTAGGGACGCTTGTCGACCAGCAACAGCGCCACCAGCGACGCCAGGTCCCGCATGTTGTCCTGGATCTGCGCGTCGGCGGCGGCCTCGACGCCGATGCGCAGCACCCCCATGCGTTCGACGCCGTTCAACAGCGGCACCCACCACCGTTGCGGCCCGTCGGTGTCCTCGTCAGTGTCCCTTTCGGTGCCCTCGCCGACGCCGACCAGGATCCGCATCTCCTGGAAGGCCCGCCCGGCCAGGGTCGCGTCGATGCGCAACTCGCAGGCCGCCGTGCTCGCGACCTCCCTGCCGCCGTGGCCCTCACCGGTCAACAGACGCAGCACGTTGCACTGCAGATCCGCCAGGTAGATCAGCACCTCGGCCAGGCCCGCGGACACGGCGTGCTCCGCGACCAGGCCCGGAATCTGCTCCAGAGCCGCCAGGTGACTGGCCCGTAGCAACTCCACCAGCATCCGCTCGGGGCCGGGAGAGGGCTTCACCGCCACGCCACCGCCGACACGCGCTCACTCACCTTGGCGGCCCCTTCCATCTCTCACATCCCTGCGACACGATCATCCGCTTTACCGAAGGATCGCAGGATCGGCCGTGTCCGAAGGCACCTTCGCCCCTCGCCTCCTGGAACTTTCCTACCCGTCGGCCTCACGTCGAAGCCGACCGACAGAGGACGGCGGTGCCGGGACTCGTGAATCCGAGTCCCGGCACCGCCCTCTTCCGCCGTCGTCAGGTCGGGCTCCTGCCGACCGTCCGGGAAAGGTCAGCCCTGGTGCGGGTAGCGGTGGTCGGTCGGCGGCACGACTGTCGCTTAGCCATCTAGCTCTGACCTGGTGAAATGCGGCCCTGTCGGCTGGGGTAGTTGATGAGAGGGCTGCCGGGGGACAGTCAATGACTGGCCGGGGGTTGCTCGTCGTCGTACTCTTGTCGCCGTTCGGCTGGGAATATCGGCGCTGTATGGTCTGCTGATAGTCGCCGACGCGATTGTCGTGAAGCCATATAGCCGACAGGGCGAGTGGACGATTCCGGCCACGGTCCGGGAGCGTCGCGCCACCTGCGAGAGGGGACAGACGCATGGGTGCCGCCGCGGCGTATCCAGCGCGGTCCGCATACCTCCCGGCTGTAGCGACCTCCAGGGGGACAGATGACCGACCCTCCCCGTACCCCCTCCGAGGCCCTGAGGGCGACGGAGAGCGACGAAGCCCGCCCCTGGGACCTCGGATCCCACGTAGGGGTGCGCTGGGCGCTGTGCGCAGGCTCTGAGGGCGGCGAGGTGGATCAGGTCGACGGGCAGCTCGCGCTCCTGGAAGACGCCGTCACGAGAACCGGCGGAACCATCAACGCCCGTTTCTGTGACTTGGGTGGGGTTGGCGACGGGATGACCAGCCTGCTGAAGGCCGTACGGCACGACCAGGCCGACCGAGTCATGGTGTGGAACCTCGCCAGGTGCGGCCGGTACCCGGCCGGCACCCAGGCGCGGACCCAAGAGGCCCTTCGTGACCTGCGGGTTGGTGGCACGCTCGCCGGAACCGGCGAAGACCTCGACGTCGGCGCCGACGGCGTTTCCTCCTTCGCGGCGCTTGACCTTGCCGCGGCGCGAGCACGCTGGTCACACCACCGTGGAGGGAACACGTGAGCCTGCCGTACGCGTCGGCGACGCTGAGTCACACCGGCCACCGGTGGGGAATCTACGTGCGGATCTCCCGGGACCGGATCGGTGCAGGCCTCGGCGTGCAACGCCAGGAGTCGGAGGTCCGCGAGATGATCGCGCGCATCGACCCGGAGGCTGTGATCGTCGAGGTTTACAACGACAACGACATGAGCGCCAGCAATGTGAGGAAGCGCCGTAAGGGTTACGACCGGATGACTGCTGACATCGAATCAGGAGTGATCACCGCGGTCGGCTGCTGGCATCTGGACCGGGTAACACGCCGCAATTTAGAACTGGAATATCTGTGCGGCTACGCCGAAAGCTGCGGAACGTTGTTTGCTGCGGTCCACGGATATATCGACCTGCGAACCTCAACGGGCAGGATGGCAGCCCGAATGGCAGCGGCGGCGGCACGCGGAGAGGTCGAGCACAAAGCCGAACGGCAGAGATCCGCCAACAAGCAAAGAGCACTACAAGGTGAGAGTTGGTCCGGCGGTATGCGCGCCTACGGATATGAGAAAGACGGCACGACGCTTATCGAGGCGGAAGCCGAAGTGTTGCGCGAGGTCGCGAAACGAGTACTGGAACGCCAGTCGCTGCGCTCGATCGTCGCTGACCTTGACCGGAGGGAGATCCGCACGTCGACCGGCAAGCCCTGGCAGGCCGTGACGTTGCGCAGAGCGTTGCAGAACCCGCGGATCGCGGGCTGGCGCACCCTCAACGGTGAGAAGGTCGCCCGAGGCGCCTGGGAACAGATCATCGACGATGAGACGCAGGCGAAACTCGTGGCGATCCTCGCTGACCCCGCCCGCAACAAGGGCGGAGGCGGCTCGGCCCGCAAGTACCTGCTGTCGGGCGGCCTGCTGGTCTGCGGCATCCCCGGCTGCGGTAAACCCTTGCAGTCCCAGCCGAGCAACGCTGGCTCCCGCGGCTACGTGTGCCGTAAAAGCCCGCCCGTCGGCGGGTGCGGCCGTATCCGGGTAGCCGCCGACGCGCTGGAACAGGAAGTCGCCTCACGGGTCCTGGCACGGTTCGCGTCGCCGGCCATCGCCCGCCGTCTGAGCGGAGCCATGGCCTCGCAGACCGAACACCAGCTCCTCGACCAGATCAAGGCGCACGAGGAGAGCATCGCCGAACTCGCCAACGACTGGGTGGCGAAAAGGATCTCCAAGGAGGCTTTCCAGGCTGCTGACCGCCGCACCCAAACGGAGATCGCCAGGCTGCGTGGGCAGGTCGCCCAGTCGACCCGGTTGGCGTCGCTACCTGAGGGGCTCGGCCCGCGCGAGCTCGCCGAATGGTGGGTCGACGCCTCACTGGAGCGGCGCCGCGACCTGGTCTCCGCTGTGCTGGATCACATCTCGGTCGGGCCGACGACCCGGGTGGGGTTCACCGGGCTGGACGTGGCGCGGCTGAACTGGGTGTGGCGCGACTAAACGAAGTCGGGATGAACTCGACTGGCTACCGCGAATCCGCCGTTTCGGCTGCGCGGCTTGTGCTGGCCCGCCTACGGTGGGTGACGTTGATCCTGGGAGATCGCCCGTAGGGTTGCCCTCACCGTAACGCCCAACGGAGGGTCCTGTGGATGACGTCGACCGCCTCGCCGCCCGAATTGCAGAGCATCTGGTCTGTGAGCCGGACGTGGAGATGAGCGACGAACAGGTGGAGGCCGCGGCTCTGATCATCGGAGCCGATGCCGCCCCTGCGCGAATCTTCTCCGCTGTGGCCTGAGCCAGCAAGGAGACCGCAGTGCTCGGTCCACCCTTTGGAGAGGTGCGACACGCGGAAGGCCGCGGAACCCGGAAAAGGGTTCCGCGGCCTTTTTCGTGCGCCCGCCCGGCCGACCCTCTCGTACGGCGGTAATCAGCATCGCTCGACATCTAGGTGTGAGGTAAAAGTTGCGACGATGTGAGTGGGAACGCGGGACGGTTCGAGGCGCGATGCGCTGAAGTGGGCTCCGAGTGGCCGCCCCGCTCTCGTCAGTGCTTTCTGCCGCCAGCTCCAGGAGACCGACATGGTGGACCGCTGTACTTCGTGCCCGCCGGGCGGCGCTCGCCGATGAGCAGCCGAGCCGATCGCAGGCCCCGGCCCGCCTGGACGGTCCGCGAGGGTGACGTCATCCACGACACCGCGGCGCCGATGCGGGTCCTCGGCTGGTGCGGCCTGCAACTGTGCGGCGTGACCCGTTCCCGCGTGCCGGTACGGGTCACTCACCCGCTGGGTCGGGTGCTGGACGTCACCCGGCTGGCCGACCCTGACGATCCCGACGACAAGGACGCCACCATGCGACACCTCGCGTTCATTGCGATGACCACGACCGGCCCGTCCGCCGATTCCCACGAGATTTGGGAACTGTCGGTACGGCTACGCCGCGCCTCCCCGGGCACCCGCGATGCCGTCCACCACTGGCAGCTGCCGGTGCAGGAGTTGCACCGCGGCGAAGGCGCCCGCCTGCGCAGCAGCGGTTTCTACACCCGGTACCGCGAGTTCGGTGAGCCCGTCGCCTTGGACCCGCAGCTCAACAGCTACCGGCCTGTCGCGATGGCCGACCTGACCCGTAACCTGGCCGCGTTCCTCGTCGACGCCCACCCTGTGATGCTGCACCCCGAGTATGACCAGCCGTTTCTCGGGGCGTTGCTGCGCCGTAACGGCCAGCCGGCTGGGTGGAAGAGCGCGGTGCCGCTCACCGCGTTCGCTGCCGGCGCCGCCTACGGCTACGCCGCCGGGTGGAATCGGCACGTCGGTCTTCAACCTGGTCTGCTCGGCGAGGAGAACCTCTCCAGGCCGAACATGCTGAACAGTGCCATCGACACCAGCGAGTACGGCCTGCCCTGGTGTGCGGTCGAACTTGCCCGGGAGATGAGTTTGGCGCCCGCTGCCTACGCCGACGTCGTCTCCGCGGCCGGGCGGCTGGCGCTGACCGTCGCACTGTGGGACGCGATCGTCGCCCCGCCGGTCTCGCAGGTCTCCTCTGCTGGCGTAGCGCCTGCCGCTGCTGACGCTTCGACCGTGTTCATGCCGGTCGCTGCCGCGTCGTAGCCGTCGCGCACTCGAGGTGGCCCAGGGCGGCGTTTCCTCTTTCGCGAAGTACGCCGCGAAGCGTCGCCGCATCTGTACCGTGTAGCCAGCTACAGCGATAGGGAGACGTTTGTCAACTGTCTCCCGGTACCTTCGTGCCGCGCGTGTTCCGATCCCCACGGAACGTGGCCACGCGGACAGGACATGACATGGACAGGGGAAGTCGAGGAGAAATGCTCATGGTGCTATGGACCATCAGGTTCCGTGATCCAGGCGTCAAAGACGCCGAGATCACCGCAGCCAGTTACAACCTGACGCATGAGAGGGAAATCCTGTCGTTCTTCGACGACCGGGGCGGCGAGGTGTTCGCCTGTCCGCTCGTCAGCGCGGCCCACTGGGCTCCGCATGTTCCCGCTTTCGCCGACCGGCGCGGACCTGTGGGAACGGTGCCCTCCGTTCCGGGGTATCCGGTCGGTGAAAGCCGTCAGTCGATCGAGGCCCAGGCCGCCGCAGCCGCTGCTGCGGGAGGCGCCGCCCCTGGCGCGGCCGGCCCTGCGGGCAGTCGCCTGGAAGGAAGGCTCGTAGTGGCCAGTTAGCCCGGCCTCGATTCCCGAAAGCCCCGTCGCTGCCGCGCCGCAGCGGCGGGGTTTTCTTCGCGAGAAACCTGTGGTGGCCGATCGTGAAAATGCAACCACGTTGTGTAGTAAGCTGCGCGCTACAGCTATGCGGGGACAATGCTAAAAAGTTCTCATGACAGCAAGTCGAGTGAGGCTCTTTCAGCGGCGGTGCCGACCGGCCCCAGCTGGCAAGAGCCGGGCCCATTGAGCGTCACCGCCCGCCACCACAGGAAAGGCGATCATGCATAGAACTCAGGAGGCCGCCGAGATCCGCGGAAGACGTCTGGCCATCGCCTGGCTGGAGACGCTGCTGGTCCTGGCCGCCGCGTTCGTCGCAGCCACGCTGTTCCCCCAAGCCCGGCACCTGGTGCAGCTCGCCGCCCTGGCGTTGCTGATGGTGATCGGCCTGGTGTGCGCCGCCGTCTCCGCCCTGTACGCCTGGACCCACTCGACCCACCCGGTAGCGCTTCGGCTGTTCCGATACGTCTGCGCGGCCGCTGCTTCCGCCGCTTACCTCACCCTCTGAACCGACCCCCGAGGATTCACCGTGATCCACCTATTGGCTGGGCTGCGCCGGCAGCCGCCCCCCGCGCCCGCCGACCCGCTCGCCGACGCCGAACGTGCTGAAGCTGCCGCACTAGCAGCACGAGCCGACGCCGACCGGCGAGCCACCCTCGCCGAAGCCGCCGTACGCGAAGCCGAAGCAGCGGCCAAAATCGAAGCGATCAAGCACCGGGCGCAACTACAAGCCGAAGAGCGCGCCCGCCATGCCGCGGCGAAACAGAGCCGTGACGCCGAAGCGGCACGCGTGACGAAGGTTGCGGCAGGACGCAGCAAGCGGCGCGACCGCGGCGACCACGTTCGCCTGCTGCTCGCCGAGCACTCCTCCCGGATCCGGCGCCTCCTAGTGAACCTCGGCGTCAACACGGCGGCAGGGTTCGGACAGTTCAAGTTCCTCACCGAGCAGGCCGGCCTCGACGTGCTGTGGGCCGTCATCCTCGCCGCAGGGCTGGAACTGATGGCCGTGACGGTGCTCGACTACGGTCTGGACGCCCGCCGTGAAAAGCGGCCCTTCCTTCTGGCGTTCGTCCTGGCGGCCCTGCTCGCGGGGCTTGTCGCCTCCATGAACTACTCGCACTGGTCAGCAGCACCCGGGCAGCAAACCCTGGCCTCCGGGTTCGCTCTCATGTCGCTCATGTCGCCGGTCTTGTGGGCGTGGTACGCGAACGCCCGCCACGCCGACCGGGAGGCCGCGCTGGCCCGTGACAGGCGTGCGGCAAGCAGCAGCACGCGTGCGGCAAGCACCAGCACGGTCCCAGCACAGAGCGACACGGAGATCGCCTCGTTCGACGTGTTGCGGTGGCTCATGTGGTTTCCCGAGACGTTCGCGGCCAAGCGGCAAGCGGTCAGGCTGGGCATCAGCGACCCTGACGTGGCCGTCGACCTGGCCGTCGAACACCTCACCGGCAAGCGCGCGGCACGGGACGCCAAGCGTGCCGCAGAGCTCGCCGCCAAACAGCAAGGTGAGCTTCCCTCCGGCGGGCACGGCCGGTACCTGCCGACCCCGGACGAGGTCACCGCGATGTCAGCTGACGAGAAACGAGAATCGGCGTGCGACGCCTACCGCACAGCTCGTCTCGACGGTGTCGAGCTCACCGGCCCGGCGATCGCCTCGGCCTACAGGATGTCGGAGTCATGGGCGCGGTCCCGTATCCGAGAAGTGAAGGGCGCCATGCTGCACGGCAAGGTCGAAACCGACGACGACAACCAGGTGGAAGGTGCGGGGTGATGCGCTTCTTCGCCGGGCAGGCCCGGCCGGTAGCCGCCCGGGCAGGCGGGAACGACACGCTGGCCCGCCGCGCGGAAGGCGTCGCCGGCGCCGTGCGGGGGCGGTGACAGCGCGTGGTCATCATGCGACCCGGCAACTACAATCCGATCATGACGACGCTGCCTGAGCCTTCCGAAACGGAATGGAAGGAAGCCCTCGCTGTGCTGCGTCGTAAGCAGGACAGCCGGTACCAGGCGGACCTGGACCAGATCGAGTTCTACGAGCTGGCGCAGAAACTGCTGCGGACGCCAGATGGTCGGCTCCGTCCCGGCTCGCGCGGCCAGGTCGAACGCAGACTGGGAGTGGGCAGCAGCCTGTCGCGCTATATCGAACGCTCCGACACCGGGCAGATGCGTCGGGACCTCGAAGAGCGCCGCAGGGAAGAACTCGCCGCCCGCGACGGCGAGCCGTGACCAGGAGGCTCGGCCCTCCTGCGTAAAGTCGGCTGCGCCTCCAAGGCGCCCCGAGCGACGGCCCGGGCCTGGGCATCGCCCGCAGACGGTGACGGTTTCACACCCCGCCCCGCCTCGGCCCAGGATCCCGGGTCGTCGCCACACCCAGAACCCAGATAGTGATCAGCGGGCGGGCAGGGGAACGGCCCGGCACCCACCAGCCCCCTAATGGCCTGGTGGGTGCCGGGCCGCGCATGACGTTCCCAATGGATCGCCCGGCCTTCCCGCGCGAGGCGGGCAAGTGTCTTCAGGGTAGCTGGCATCGGCGGCCGGCAAGAGGCGGAGCCTCGATCCCGCGACGGCCTCGAACGATTTCGAACACGGCTAGGCGGCTGGTGCCGTCTCGCGGCTCGTCGAGCGGCGAGGCAGGATTAAACACCTGCCCGTCTCCGCCGACAAATGTGCCCCGCACGCTTAGCCTGGGAGTGTCTACGTCTCAGGAAAGGGCGGGGCTATGCCCGACGATAACACGAAGACCAGTTTCAAGGACCGGGTCAGATTCTTCCGCAATCGGGCCGGCCTGTCTCGCGCGGTGCTGGGCGAACTATGCGGACGCAGCGCAGAATGGGTTAAAGCAATAGAAAACGGTAATATCGGTATGCCGGGTTTGAGTATGCTCATCCGGCTGGCCGAAATCCTGAGGGTGGAGGATCTCGCCGAGTTCACCGGTGAGCGGCGGCTTACCACCGCCACCTACAGCAGGCACAGCCACGAACAGGCGCCGGTCATCGCCCGCACCCTGTCCACCTACCCGCTGGTGACGTCAGGCCGTGAACCGATGAGCGCCGACGCCCTGGCCGCCAACGTCTCGCAGGCATGGCTGGTGTGGCACGGCTCAGCTACCCAGCGAACCGCGCTCGTCCCGATCCTGCCGCGCCTGCTGGAGGACGCCCGCACGGCCGTGCAGCTCCTTGAGGGCGGCGAGCGCCGCCGAGCTCTGGTGTCGCTCGCGCAGATCTATCACCTGTTCCAGCTGTACCTGAGCTTCCAGCCCTACCCGGAACTGGTGCTGCTGTGCGGGGACAGGGCGATGCAGGCCGCCCAGGACGCGGACAGCCCGCAGGCCATCGCGGCAGCGTCGTGGTACCTCAACCACGTGTGGAGGGACGCCAACGAGGCAGCCGAAGGCCGTATCGAACTGGCGCGGGAGGCCAGCAGCTTGTTGCGGCCCGACGAAGAGGAAGAGGATCGGAGCCTGTGGGGGCTGTTGCAGCTCGCCATCAGCCTGTCCCACGCCAAAACGGGCAGGCGCGGCGACGCCGAACACCACTGGGACGAAGCGCGCGGCGCGGCGCAGTCACTGACGGGCCACCATCCGTGGCTGATGTTTGGGACCGCCATGGTCGACGCCTACGCGGTGACCATAGCCGCCGATCTCACGCTCGGCCACGAAGCGACCAGGCAGGGCGACCGGATCGACCTTCATGCCGTCCCGTCCAAGACGCGCACCGCATTCCACCTCGCGGAGGTCGCCAGAGGTTTTCATTTGCGGCGAGAACCGGTCGCCATAGTGCATCTCCTGAACCGGGCATACGCCGTCAGCCCCGACACGATCGCCTACAACCAGTTCACCCGCGGGGTGATCTCCGAATTGATGGTCACCGGCGGATCAACTGTTCGTGACGAGGCCCGCGCCCTCGCACACAAGATCCGGCTCGTGCCGACCGCCTAACGTCAAGAGGGAGAATTCCTACCCCTTCGCTGGAGAGGCATCCTGCCTCTTCGCCAGGGGGTAGAAATTCTCCCCTTCGCTTTCGGTGATTGGGCATTCACTAAATGCATGCTCTGACCCATCACGCACGGAAGTGACTGCAATGCAACCTACACCTGCACATTGCGGGTCAATTCCGCAGACACCCCCTAAGCCTGCGGAATTGATCGAACAGCTCACGATGGCCGCCGAAAAGCGTGGCCTGACGGTCAAACCGGTGGCTCCCGCGATCCTGCTTTTCTGCCAGCGGCCCGACTACAGCGACCTCACCCCTCAGGATCGGGCGATAGCCGAGAAGATGTTCAACGGCCTGTCACAGCTGGTCGTCCTGCGGCCCGACAGGGAGACGCCGACGCCGGAGGGCGCGCCGCCCCCCTTGGCCTGGTACTGGTGGTGGCGAGGCGACCGCGGCGCCGATGGCGCCACCGACGAGATGGAGCGCCTGGCCAACGGCGATGACATCGAGGCAGCGGCTGACCGGGTCGCGAACGTCCTGCGTGTGGACTCGCTCACCGGTTGAGGACGTCGCGGGTTCGCTGCGCGACGAGGAGGGGGCGACGCTCTGGGATCTCCCAGACCCACACGTGGTGTGCGACAGAGCGCCGCCCCCTCTGCGTATTCGTGACACATCCGCTGCTGTTTTTCAACGAAACAGGGAATCTCCTTGCCGCGTACTTCTGTCCGGCGGCAGACGCGGCGACGAAGTCCAGGCCCTCACCGTCACGGTGAGGGCCTTGCCGTGTCCGGAGGCCCCGCTGGCCTGCGGCGGCGTTAGACGCAGACGCCGACGTCAAGGATGGGAAGGCCCAGCTCGATGTCCAGCACGTGGCAGATCGGGTCCGGCGGCGGGCTGCTGGCCGGCTCCGGTGTCGGCGGCGTAGGGGCTGGGGCTGATGTCTGGGCGGGAGGGAGGGCAGCAGAGGTCGGCTGGTTCGCAGGGGAGGAAGAACGTGGCGTGAGGGGTGTGGGGCCGGGAGGAGGCGGGGACGGCTCGGCCGGCCGCGCTGTGGGCTCCGGGCTGCCAGGGGCGTCGTCGTTGTCTTCGCTGCGTTCCTGCTCCTTGGTCGGCGGTGCCGAGTCGAGCGGGTCGGGGCTGTCCTGGTCGGGTGCGGGGCCATCTGCGGGATCGGCGGGGGTGGGGGTGGGGGCGTTGTTCGTGAGCGGCCGGTCGTCGGTCGGGGCGGCGGCAACAACGGGAAGGTCGCTGGAGGGTTGGGGGGCCGCGGTGAAGCTGACGAGCGTCATGGTGAGTGCGGTGGCGGCGCCGACGACGACTGCGGCGGACGCGGCGGCCGCGCGGCCGGGCCGGGTGCGAGCCTGGTCTAACAGCCAGGCCACGGGGAAAGGGACCAGCGCCCCCGGATGGAGAAGCTTCATCGCGACGCGTATCGCGGCCCGCGGATGCCCGGTGTTGATCACCAAGGTCGCCGTGTTCAGGCGGATGGCGAGGACCGCTGGATCCATCTGGCGTAGCTGTTCGCCGGGGTGGACGCACAAGGCGGCGGTGTCGAGCAGTTCCCGCCAGATCGCCAGTTCACGTTCAGGGTCGACGCAGCCGAGCGGGCTGACGACTACGCGTACGAGCTGGCCATCGACGGCGAGTTCGACGATGTGGGGTGTGCCTGGCGGAGTGCGCAGTGTGTGGCATAACTCGATCGGCACCTCGTGAAGGCTGACGGCCGCGTCGAGGGCACGTTTCAGAATGTCGATCTGGTGCTGGAGTTCGATTCGCCTGCTGATCTGAGAGGGAGGAGCGACACCGTTGATTGCGCGGAGGCGTTGTATCACCACCGACACAATGTCCCGGATCGCTGAATTGTCATCACTTTCTGTCAAGGTTATACCGCCTGATGAAACACGCAGGATTTCGGAGGTTCGCCCACTTCATCGCGGAGACCAGTGTGAGGCAACACCTCGCGATCATCCGTAATCAAATGGTTACAATGCGTTAGGTAGGGATTTCGGTTGCCCTTGACCGGGCGCGTCAACCTGGCGCCGGTGGGTGTTGCGGCGCAGCGCGAGGTACAGCTGCACGAGCGTTTCGCGCTGGTCGTCGGACAGGTCGGGGTCCGGAAGGTCCCACAGATGCTGCAGGATCGGATCGTCCGGGTAGCGCACCGGCGCCTCCGGCTCGAGCGTTTCATCTGTCACCTCGTCCGCCGGGCCCGGGGACGGATCGCCGCCTTGGAGGACGCGTGCGGCGCTTCCCTGCTCCCAGTCGAGAGCGCGGTCGACGCCGGCGTAGGTGAGTTCCCGAACCTTGAAGCCCCTCTCCACGCGAGTCCAGGTGATCGGGCTCATGGCGCCCTGCCGTGCGGCGCCGTTGATCGACAGGCGTAGGGACAGGCGTCGGCTCTTGACCATCTCGGCGAGCCGGTCGTAGTCGAGGAACGCGTCAGGGTCCACTCGCCCAGCATGACAGACCGTAGCTAGCCACATGAATAGATCGTCCTATTGCATTTAGGGGACAAAAGGCCAGCTTCTCGCAAGCCAGCACTATATTTCTATGCTGAGGTATAGCGTTCTATGGTGGTAGGTGAAATACTGCCGCCCAGTGCGCCGCCGTGGATCTCCCAGGATTCACCCGGTGCGGGCGGCGGCGCACGCACACGTGCGCCCGCCCGCCGCCAGCGGGCGGACGCCTCATAGGCGACCTCGCCGCATGGGCTCCCAAAGGGGGGAGGGCCTATGCGGCGAGGTTCACCGCCCCGCCGATGAAACGCCCCCACCTCCGCGGCCAGGCGGATCCGCCCCGAACCTCCAGGCTTGCGACCCGAACATTCCCCCTGGCCTTGCCGCTGCGACCTGCGAACCCTTCAGACCCCCCGAAATCTCCTGTACGGTAACACTTGCATCCGTCCCCCTACATCTGTAGTGTAAGAATTGCATACGGAGAGTGGTTGAAGGGAGAGGCGTGTGAACCAGGCCCACTGCCTACGATGCGGGCGAGTACTTCGCTCGGCCACATCGATCGCCGCCGGGTACGGCCGCCGCTGCTTGTCTCTCATCCGGGCCGCCGCCTACCACGCCGACCTGGCCAGTTACACGCCCGCCCAGATCGATCGGGCCGTCGAAGCCATCGAGCAAGG
Organism: Streptosporangium sp. NPDC000563; assembly: GCF_040299985.1. NCBI lineage: Bacteria > Bacillati > Actinomycetota > Actinomycetes > Streptosporangiales > Streptosporangiaceae > Streptosporangium > Streptosporangium sp. NPDC000563. Next base: position 13,767 of record NZ_JBEPDA010000010.1, read on the forward strand.
CGGCGTCGTTCCCACCAGCCGCCCCCACCTGTGGACCGCCGTCAGTTCCGACGGCACCACGGTCTACCTGGTCGCCCTCCAGGGCTGCGCCTGCCCGGCCGGTATCAAGCAGCGCCGCTGCTACCACCGCGCCGCCGTCGCCATCCTCACCGCCACCCGTAACGTCCGCCGCGCCGCCTAACCCCTGAAAGGCTCCGCATGACCACCAAGCGCCCCGCCTTGAACATCGGGGATGCCGTCTGCCTCGACGGCCTCCCCGGCATCTGGGTCGTTGTTGAAACCGCAGCCCAGAAAACCGCCCGTAACCCGCGCCACAGCGGATGGATCGGCGTCCACCTGATCTTCGACGGGGCCGGGCCATCGACCCTCGTCTCCGACCACCGTGCCAGCCAGGCGACTCTCCTCACCGGCACCCACGTCGCCGCGCAGTGCGACGACGGCGCCCCCGCTGACATCGCCTACCAGCTGACCCTCGGCCGCGGCACCATCGTGATCGTGCCGCGCCGCTCCCGCGCGCACAGCTCCGACCGGCTCGTCATCGAACACGCGCAGCGCCTGCAACGCGACGTGGGCCTCACCCCCGACGCGGTCCCCGTCGAACGCACCCCGGACGGCTGGCAGCCCGCCCCCGGCTGGCAGCCCGTCCCCCACGTCATCGAAGAACTCCTGCCCGAGGTGCGCCACCACCACGTCTACTACGACGACGGTGAGCAGGCGCCGGTCGTTGCCGCCTGCCGCATCCTGGCAAGCTGCCCGACCAGCATCGGGCTGGCCACTGCCACCCGCTCACACCTCGACGCCACCGTCGACATACCCAAGACCGCCGCCGAAGCCGCCAACCTCACCGCGAAGGAAGAACCCGTCGACTACGGGATGCGCTGCAGCGACGCCGACGGCGCCCCGGTCGTCATCGACGCCCCCAGCCTCGCCTACGGCATCAGCGCGGTCTCCATCATGCGTACCTGGCAGCAGCACCAAGGTAGCCAGCCCGACGCGGAACTCGTCATCCGCCGCCGCACCCCGGGCGCCGACTGGGCCGCCGCCCGCATCGCCCCCACCCTCTGCCCAGTCTTCTCCCTGCGGTAGCCGCACCCTGGCCGGCACCCAGCGTGGGCGCCGGCCTAGCACCCGTGAACGTCAACGAAAGCGAGCATGCGATGACTCTCGTGAACTTCGACGCCACGCCCGTCGCCGACCTCCTGGCCGCCCTCAACGCTCACCCCCGCCTCAGCAACGCTGACCTGCAAGCCCACGCCGAGCTGTGTGAGCGCATCCGTAACCATCCGACCGACCCCGCCACCGAGTACGGGGTGCGCCGCACCTGGTGGACCGGCCGGTGGGCGCAGGATCCCGCCTCGCGGATCGAAACCAGCGCCAGCAACCCGTTCGACCGGCAGTGGGCCGAAACGGAAGTCGCCTCCTACCGCAAACACCAGGCCGACGCCGGGTTGCCCGTCGACGCCGAACTCGTCGCCCGACAGTGGGCGCCCGTCCCCTCCGGCTCGGCCGACACCGCCGCCGACGATGTTTCCTTCCAAGCCGTGCTGTTGCCGCACGACGGCTTCCTCGTCCACCGGGCAGGTTGCTGCGGCCTGACCGGCTCCGCGCAGCAGGCCGCACCGTTCGACGTGGCCGCTACCACCCGGCAACAGGTCGCCGCCGAACTGCCCCAGGACGTCGTGGCCGGCGGCGACGCCCGCCGGGTGAGTTTCCTGCCCTGCTGCGGGCCGCGCTGACGGTGTGTCTGGCGCCCCGGCCCGCCCCGGGGCTCTGGACCAAACGCCCGCTCAGCTGAGAAAGGACACCGGCAGCGTGACCGAAGCGACCGTGATCTACTCCCGGCGGGAGTGGTTGCAGCGCGGTGTGCGCCTGCCGGGCCAGACCAGCCAGCAGTGGGCCGCCACCTTCGAACGCCTCGGCGGCCAGGAATGCAGTCCGCGCCCGGCCTGGCAGGTCGGCGCCCCACCCGGAGTGATCGCCGTCTACGTTCAAGGCACCGAAGAGGCGATCCGGTTCGTCGTCGACTGCTGCCACCCCGCCGCACGACACCAGCCCAGGGGTGAAGTCTCGCAGCCACGCGAGGAACGTTCCTGACTGTGCCCCCACACCTCGGTAGGGTTTGAAATTACCGCCACCAGGGAACTCGGGGGAGTCCTGCATGCCTCACACCACGCCTGCCCGACGATCGCGCGCTGTCCGTGCCCGGCTGCTGGCGCTCGCCGCCGCAGTGCTCGTGTCCGTTGCCGTCCTCGCCTGCTCGGCGTGGCTGGCCCTGTCCAAACTGGCCGCCGGATACGTCGGCCTGATGACGCTCATCACGCTGGCCGCCGTCGGCGACGCCAGCCTGACCGGCAGGTGAACGACCTACACCCGCTGTACCGGGCGCCGTGCACCTACGTCCGTGAGAGGGACGGCGCCCACCGCCGGTGCGGCGCCGTCCCGACCCGCCGGTTCCTCAACGGCTGGTACTGCTCAGGCTGCGCGCCCCGGTGGGAGAGCGTCGTCGCCTCCTGGACCAGGCCCGCCTCCGCCCCGCCCCAGGACACGGCAAAGCAGCCCTGACCCGCTCTTGGAAGCCATGTGGCTACAGTCGGAAACTGTGCCCGTACCGCTGATTCTCGCCGTTCTCGCGATCGTGTTCCGCGTCACCCGCTTCGTCACCTCCGACGAGCTGGCCCGGCCGATCCGCGAATACGTCGACCGCCGTTTCGGCCCCGACTCGCGCCCCGCCTACCTGGTGGGCTGCGGCTGGTGCGCGTCCATCTGGGTGGCTGCCCTCGCGGTGCCGGTCGCCTACCGGTACGGCGACCGGCCCTGGTTCCGGCTGCTGGCCACCGGTTTGGGCGCGTCTTGGCTGTACGGCATCGCCGCTACCCAGCTGGACGACTGAGGACCTGCACGGTGACCTCACAGCCCGTTCATTCCGACGACGCCGAATGCGTCGCCCTGGCCGCGAACGTCGCCGTGATGCGAGCTCTTGAAGTCGCCGGGAAACGGCTGCTGACCCGCGACCGCAGATCGCAGTACCAGCACCTGCCCGCCTGGAAGTTGCACACCGAAATCCCGGCCCGGGAAGACGATTTGGACCGGCTCCTCGCCGACGCGTGGACATGCCTGCAGCAGGTTCTGCCGCACCGCGGCGACCTGATCGGCGTCGTCGACGAGTACGTGCGTGACCTGCTGCGGTCCGGTCTGCCACACGAAACGCGGTGGCTGATGCGGGCCCTGATGTCGATAGGAGACAAGCGTGAACACCGGTAGCGGGCGGCCCAGCCGCCCGTTGCTCACGCCGGGGGGCGCGCACACCGAACACGCCCAGCTGGAATGCGCGCTGTACGGACACGACGTGGAACATGTCGTGTCCGGTGCTCCCCGCCAGCCACGGGCCGCGTTCTGCGCCCGCGGCTGTGGCCACCCCGGCTGGGTGATGGTTCCCGCTGACCAGCCGCGCCTATGGCGGTCCCTCGCCCCGGTGCTCGTCCGGGCGCTCGTCCCGTACCCGAGCGCGCTGGCCGCCGCCAACGCCGCCGTCGCCGCGGCGGCGACGGCGCACCCCTGGACGGAGAAGCCACAGTGAACACTCAGCGCCGCCTGCACCTGGTCATGCGTGAAGAGCTGGCCGAACTGTGGCACGACCTGGCCGCCGCCCACCGGCGCAGCCGCGTCGACCCGCCGGAGCAGTCCGAGGAATGCCGCAGGCTGACCCGCCGGATCGAAGCGCTCACCCGGGAGACCGGGCCGACACCGCCCGGCGACATCGAGTTCACGCTGCTGCTGACGGGCCTGTACCAGCAACTCCACGAACGGCTCGGCGTGGACGTGCCCGTCTCTGACGGGCTGCTGCAACACGCCCACGACTTCGTGACGTTGGGCGGCCGCTTGGCCCTGGGCTACCCCGAGGGCCTCGTGGAGGAGTACCGGGACCGGCGCATCTACTTCCACCGCAGCAACGGGCAGATCTTCTACCGGATCGCTAACCGCACCGGGACACTGCCCGGCCGGTTCGACACCGTCGACGACGCCCGCGCCGCCTTGAAAGACCTCGACGTATGAGCGGCGGCTTGCCCGGTCCGGCGAAGCCGCCGCTGCGGGGGCACAGCGAAGCCGCTCACCAGCTGCTCGGCTGGTGCGCGCACTGCGAGGGCCGCACCGAGGCACAGGAGGCCACCGCGTGGCGAGGCTGGGCGGCCACGCTGCTGCACACGATCAGCGAAGGCGTGTGCGGCAGCGGATGACGAGCCTCGCACCCGCTCCGCGGCGGCTGCCCGGCCGCCGCCACCCGATAGGAGGAACCGTCATGGGATGCGGCTGCAACAAAAAGAACCAGCAGGTCAGCAGATACGTCGTCGTGTACGACGACGGCAGCGAAAGCGCCCCGTACGTCACGGCGCGGGAAGCCGACGCGGAGAAGCGGCGGGTCGGCGCCACCGCCCCCGTGAAGACCGTCGCCGCGGCCGCCACGCCGCCGCCGGCGACGCGGAGGTAATGAAATGCACGACATCCACGACCAGATCGACGACTGGTTCACGTTCCACCCTCCGGCGTCGCCGGAACGCCGGGACGCGCACGTCGCGGTGCGCGGCCACTGCCGGCACCTGGCCCACACGCTGGCGGACACGGTGCCGCCCAGCAACGAGCTCGACACCGCCCTGTGGTACCTGCGGCAGGTCGCGATGTGGGCGAACGCGGGCCTGGCGCTCAGCCCCGACCCGGACGCGCCCCGCGAGAACAGACCAGACGGCTACGGACAGCCCGCGGCGATGATGGCCGGCCCACCCGCAGCCGTGCAGCCCGGCGTGCCCGCCGCCCTGCCGGGCGGGAACCTGCTCGCCGACCCCGGCTGCCCGGGCTGGTGCGGCGGGCCGGGCGCCGCCCCGTGACCGGCTCCGCCCCCAGAAGGCTCCGGCGCCGGCGCCCCGCAGGCCCGGCGCGGCCGCGCGTGCGGCCCTGGACGGCCTGGTGGGCGAAAACGCGCCTGTACGTCGCCTTGTACCTCGTGCCGGGCAACGCGCTGCGGTGCGGCTGCCTCTGGCATCCCGTGAACGGCGTGGTGCGTGCGGCCCACTGCCTGAAGCACGGGCAGCTGTGAGCAGACGCGGCCGGGCACGCGGTCCGCCCCGCCCGGCGGCCGGACCACGGCCGACGCAGCAGGCAAGGCTGAAAGTGCTGACGAAGAACAGGAAAAAGACATGATCAACGTGCTGAACGATGTGCTGAACAACGTGCTGGTCTTCGTGAACGTGCTCTAAACGCTCACGAGGCGGCGCCCTCGCGACGTGAGGCCGCGGGGGCGCCGGACGTTCACCGGCCGGCAGCAGAAAGTCCGAGAGCAGCCCTTAACGATCAGCGGGGGAGGGTGATGGCGAATTATGCCACCCCCTGGTATTTCCGACGCCGCGCTCCTCACCCGTTCGGTAACCGGCTGAACCCGGGCTTTGTGCCTTCCCGGTTCGTAACCAGCTGCGGTTGTGAGAGAAAGACCTGTCGTTGACGCTCGGGGAGCCGAGCGTCAACGACATGGTTGATCTTCGGCTCTCGAGGTCGGCGACCGCTTGGAACTGATCGAAATGGTGGATTCCTCGGGGGTCATGGACGCGGCCCTCATGAAGATCGAACGCGGGCGGAGTAGCGCGGAGTCGCTGCGGGAAGTGCAGATCGCTGGCTGGCGGCCATCCTCCGTGAGGGGCAACCCCGATTCGGAGTACCACGTTCTTGGCGACGCCGTGAGGTGTCTCCGCCGCGCCGGGCGTCGCTGTGTCCCAGCGCGAAACCACCACGCAGGTTGCTATCAACTGCATAGCATGTGACTCTTTTGCTATGAGCGTGGATGAGAAGAAGCATGTGGAAGAGAAGAAGGCGATAGCGGTGGCCGCGCTCCGTGCGGCGCACAAACACCTGGGCGAGGCCAGGGACGGTGTGGTGCAGTCCGTGGTGGACGCGCGGCACGTCAAAGCGCCGTGGCAGAGAATCGCCGACGAGCTGGAGATCGCACAGCCCAACGCGATCCGCAAGTTCAAGCCATCCCTTAACGAGCGGGAGCCGAAGCAGCGGTGGGAGAACGAGGCGGATCCGGTGACGCCGGCGCTGCTCGCCGTGCGGCGCGCCCACAGGGCGCTCGCCGACGCCGAACGTGCCGAGGTTCGGGAGGTGGCCGGCGCCCGCAGCGCGGGCGTCACGTGGGGGGCGATCGCTGAGGCGGTCGGCATGAAAGAGCCGAACGCGGTCGTCAAGTACAAGCCGATGCTGGAGGAGAAGCGCATCTTCACGGTGCGAGAAGATGCCGGGCCGGTGTAGCCGTCACCCCGCGCGGTGCCCTCGGCGAGCCGGGGGCACCCACTGTAAGTGATCTTCCTTGTGGGGTGTCGGCCTGCGATTTTCCCGAAATTCCTCGCAGCCCCAGTGAGTATCAAAACCATAGTCGAGTATGTGATTGATATAACAAAAGCTCGCTACTTATGGAGAGAAGCATGAGCGTCGAGGCCACCGCCCCCACCCTGGTCGAGAGCATCCACGCCCTCTACGCCGCTCTTGGCGCCCACCCTCTGACCCGCGAGAACTGGGCCTTCATCGACTACCTCGTCCGCCTCAACGCGCCCACCACCTTCCTCAGCCTGGCCCACAAGCTGATCTTCGAAGGGCGGGTCGTCAACGGCCTCCCGGAGGCGCTGCGGGGCGTGGAGCTCGCCGATGACGAGAGCGCCTTCGTCATCCGCATGGGCGCCGACGGGACCGCTGGCGCCTTCCTCGACCTCGCTGTGAAGGTCCGGGCCGCCTGACGGCCACCATGGCGGGCTGCGGCCCGCCCTCGCCTCCCTCCCACCTCAAGTGATCGGAAGGAACATCATGGACTTCGCCGCCGGAACCTACGTGTGCGCCCGCGAAGAGGTCGAGCGGCTCGTCGCCGACATCGCCACCGAGTTCAAGGCCCACCCCGACTACGGACCCCGCCTGATGGAAGAGGGGTTCGACGACCGCCAGTGGACCATCGTCTGGGAGGAAGGCCCCGAGGAGTGGGCCTACCACGCCGGCGACCGGGTCACCGCCCCCGCCGGGACGTTCCTGGAGCCTGTCAGCTACTACGTGCTGGCCGTCTGCCTCATCTGATGGCACCCCGTGGGTGAGTGTATTTCCGCAGGTAAACCACCACAACCTTTGTACTATCAAAGTAGTAAATTGATATGATTTAGATATAAGAAAGCGCTTCGCAGCCACTCCTGGAGGACGCCGTGACCGTCGCAGCCATGACCAGCAACCAGCGCACCATCAAGTGCGAGGACGTGCGCACCGCGCTCTGCCACTTCGACCTGATGTGGAGGCTGTACGTCAGAGGCCAGAGCAACCGGGGAGAGCTCGACGAGGCGCGAACCATCGCGATCACCAGGGTTGGCCACTACATGCTCGACCTCGCCAACGAGATCGAGGGCGAGGACGCCACCACCATGCGAGCCCTGGCCGCCCAGCTGCAGGCCCAAAAGTCGCTCAGCCCCTACCAGCTCGCCGCCCAGGCCGGCCTCGCCGAGCGGCTCGCCCGCCTCACCTGATCGTCCGGGAGGGGGCCGCCGGCCCCCTCCCGCTCCGAGAAAGAGGACAGGCCGTGAACCAGACTCCGAAGCGCCCCCAGACGAAGACCCGACCCCTCGGCCTCACGTGCCGCGCCCTCACCCAGATCGGCCGGCACGTCCTGGTCGGCATGGACGTCAAAGACACCACCGTGAAGGCCGCAACGGACGTTAAGGCCGAAGCGCTTTCCGAGGGCCGGCCCGAATCCAGCGCCACCGCGATCGCCGTGTTCGTCGTGAGGGCCGGCGCGCAGCGGGTGGCCAGCCTCGCCGCCACGGAGGCCCGGCGATGACCGCGCACATCTTCCTGTCGTGCCCCGAACACCCCCAGCTGCTGCGGTGCGACGACGACCGCGGGTTCGCCGTCGACAGCGTCACCTCGGCCCGCGCCCTGCTGGCCGTCCTGTACCCGGACACGGCGGCGGGCAAGGTCTCCAGCGTCGTCCTGGACTGCGAGGCAGGCGGCTGCACCATGCGCTTGTACGTCAACGCCGACACCGTCGAGGAGGCCCGCACGCGGGCCGCCACCCACAACAGCGGCTGGTACACCGCGCGCCGCTCCGGAGGCCGCACCATCGACGCCTGCCAGTACCACCTGGGCACCTGCTGCGTGCACCACGCCTCCCCGCACTCCCCGACGCTCGACCCGTCCGCTGTGCTGCCCGACCGATCCGACCAGCCTGCCTCCAGCACCGCCCAGCTCGACCTGTTCGCCCTGACCCAGAGGAGGGCCGTGTGAGCGTCGTCCTGCCCGACCTGCACCCCGTCGCGCCCGAGGCGCTGACCCGCCACCACATCATCCGCGTCACCGCCTCAGAGACCCTCGCCGCCAACGACGTGTACGGCTTCGTGCGCGCCACGAAGCACTTCGGCGGCGGCTCCTGGCGAATCCGCTGGGAGGCCGCCGTGGCGGTCGCCCCCGGCGAGCCGAGCACTGGAATCCTGCACGTGCGCCCCGGAGAGGCCGTCTCCTGCGTGTCCCGGGCGCAGTGGCTCCGGCTGCCGCGCCGCCTCACCTCCCACACCGTCACCGAAGGAGAAAAACGATGATCATCAGCATGACGTGCCTGCAGGCGCGTGCCCACCGCCGTCAAGGGCGCGCCGCGCTCGCCCTGGCCGACCTGCTCACCGAGGAACTCCCCGTCCTGCTGTGGCAGGTGCAGGCCGCGGAGCACGCGGCAGGCTCCCTGCTCGGCGTCCGCGACGACGGAGACCCGGCCAGCCGGGTCGACGCGGTCGACGAGTGGGCGCGCCGCCTGGGCGTCACCCCGTCGTGGGAGAAACTGGCCAGCCACGGTGGCGAGTACCGTGCGGCCGGCTGGCATCTGGGCACCCGGGTCACCGTCCGCGCCTGGCTCGACGCGTCGCCGCTGGAAGCGAACACGTGACGCCCTCAGTCCTGACGGCCCGAGAGCGCTGGGCCGCCCCCGGCGAACAGCGGGCACGGCCCGTGCCGGGCCTGCCTGGGGCAGCACCGCCGCCCAGCTGGCCCGGAGCGGGTCCTGCGGCGAAATAACCCCTGCGCTTTCTCTGTTTCCCCACCAAAACAGAGAGTATCAAATAGATAGCAGGGTATGATTTAAATATCAAACTTCACCACCTTTGGAGGCGGAATGGCCAGGATGATCGGAAAGCCGCGAGACATCCAGGTGTGCTGCAAGGCGTGTGACCCCATGCTCCGCGGCTCCAGCGACCGCCGCCGTAAGCAGGTGCGGATCAACCGGCGCCGCGAGAAGCGCGCCTGGCTCAAGGAGCAGTAGCGGCAGCAGCGCCGCACGGTGGGAGGCTGGCCGGCCTCCCGCTCCTGCCGGTGGCCGCCGCGGCCGGGGTGAATCCGGGAGACCGTCGCCGCCGGGCCGCATAATTCCCCGCAATTTTTTCATTCTCTCCACCCCACCTCGCGACTATCAATTCCATAAAAAGATATGATCTAGATATAAAAATTCATTACTTCACCACCTTCGAAAGGGGAACCCTCGTGGACCTCATCGCCACCCTCTCCGCCGACCTGCGCACCCAGCTCCTCGCGCCCGACGTCGCCGAGCTTCGCACCCAGGCCGAGCGCCTCCACGAGCGCGTTCCCCACGCGGTGGTCGTCACCTTCATCGCGCAGGGCCTGGCCGCCGCGGGCGACAACCCCTGCCTCCTGGAGTGGAAGGTGGCCAGCGCGCGCGAGGCCAACCGCCTCCTGGCCGCCGACCCGGACGAGCTGGAGCAGCTCGTCTAGCCGGCGAGGGCGGGAGGCCCTGTGGCCTCCCGCCCTCGCCCCGAAAACCATCCGCCCATCTCAAGCGAGCACGAAGGAGTCGTATCCCATGACGGTCATCTGCAGCGCCCCCGGCCTCGACCACGTCCACTGGGCCGGCCGCCCCGGCAAGCGGTTCATCCTGGAGGATGCTTGCGTCGCGAGCGACTTCGGCTACATCCGGTCTGACACCGGCACCGACCGCCTGTCGCGGCTGTCGGACCTGCACCTGTGCGGTCCCGGGACGGCCGACCCGCTCGGCGCCGTCAGCGAGCAGGAAGCACTCGAGGAAATGCTCGCCGACCTCGAAGAGGAGGCCGACCCCGACACGATGCCCCTGCGCGAGGAGCTCGGCTCCCGCCTCGCCCACATCGCCGCCTGACCCACTTCTCACGCAGAGAGGCCACCATGGTTTCGATCGACTTCGGCAAGGCTGCCGCCCGAATCGCCAAGACTCGTCGCGAAGAGGTGCGCCAAGCACTCGGCGGCATCGAACTCTCCCCGGACGAGCACCAGCTCATCTGCGGCCTCGCTTGGAAGGGGGGCGCAGGAGCTGATCTCGCTGATCGAGAAGGTCCGCCAGGCCGAGCGCTGCGAGCGTGCCGAGCCGGCGCTCGCCCCGGGCGGCGCGACGGGCTTCGCGTTCAGCCCGGCGAACGAGGAGAGCAAGGCGGCGATCGTGGCCGCGATCCACCGTGAGCGCGGCGCGGTCGTCCGGGCCGGGTGGCCTGGGCTGCCGGTCGGCTGGCTTCCGGTGCGGGACGCGCCGTCGCTGCACGAGCTGGTCGCCGAGGGCCGCGTTGAGCTGGTCACCATCACCGCGGCGAGCAAGACGGTTCCCGGCAGGCGGGTCGAGTACGGGTACGTGCGCATCGCGAAGGAGGCCGGGCCGCCCCGACGGTGAGCCGGTGAACACCACCCCTGACGGGCCGGGAAGGACGCCGGATACCTGGCGGACATTTCTGCTGGTCAGACCCCAACCGCTGTACTATCAAAGCTATAAATTGATATGATTTAGATATAAGCACGGTAGTCACCGCCACTTCCAAGGAGTCGCCATGCGCGCCCAGATCAACACCGAGCCCTTCGAGTTCAGCCACGGCGCCAAGCCTCGCGGCGAGGGCAACTGGTTCTTCGAGGGCGCCGGCGGCACCGTGATCAACCTGGTCGGCCGGTACTCCGAGCAGGCCGCCAAGCTGCCCGCCGGCACCTGGAAGGTCCTCCCGTAACCAGCGGTGGCCGCCCCCCGGCGGCCACCCCTTCCGCCCGCTCCGATCGCTTCCTCTCACCGAAGGAGTCCGCATGTCCGCCACGACCGAGAACAAGCCCCAGAACAAGCCTCAGAGCAAGCCCCGCGCCAAGCGCGCGGCCGCCCCCAAGGCCGCAGCCGGAAAGAAGACCAAGGCGCAGCCCGCCGCGCAGAAGCAGGCCGCGCCCGCGGTGTTCACCGGCTTCCGCGTCGACCGCGACGAGTTCGCCTACGCCGTCGCCTGGACCGCGCGGTCCCTGCCCTCTCGCCCCTCCGTTCCCGTACTGGCGGGCATCCGCCTCGACCTGGCCGACGGCCAGCTGCGCCTGTCCGCTTTCGACTACGAGGTGTCCTCCGAGGCCACCATCGACGCCGCCTTCGACGGCGCCGCGCAGCTGCTGCTGCCCGGCCAAGTCCTCAACGAGATCGTCCGCGCCCTGCCCGCCGAGCGGATCGACGTCACCGTGAACGGCACCAAGCTGGTGATGGTGTGCGGGGCGGCCCGGTTCACCCTGCTGACCATGCCGGTGGAGGACTATCCGACGCTGCCGGAGCTGCCGCCCACGGTGGGGCGCGTTAGCGGGGCCGTGTTCGCCGCCGAGGCGGCCCGCACGGTCATCGCGGCGGGCTGCGACGACGCGCTGCCGATGCTGGCCGGCGCCCACCTGGACTTCAACGGCGAGACGATCACGATGGCCGCCACCGACCGGTACCGGCTGGCGGTCGACGAACTCGCCTGGCGGCCGCAGGCCCCGGACTGCGCCGCCACGGTGGTGGTTCCGGCGAAGACGCTGGCCGCCGCCGCCAAGGCGTTCGCCGCCGTCGACGAGGTGGAGATCTCACTGTCGGTCGACGTGACGCACGGCGGAGGACTGGTGGGCCTGTCCGGCGGCGGCCGCCGCACCACGATCCGCCTCCTGGGCCTGGAGTTCCCCAAGTACCGGTCGCTGCTGCCCGACAGCTTCGCCGGGCACGCTGACCTGCCTGCCGGCCCGTTCGTCGAAGCGGTCAAGCGGATCGGGCTGGTTGCCGAACGCGGCACCCCGGTCCGGCTCCGCTTCGACGGCGACCAGGTCACCATCGAGGCCGGTACCGGTGACGAAGCGCAAGGGGTGGAGTCGCTGGCGGTGAAGTGGAGCGGCGAGCCGATGACGATCGCGTTCAACCGCGGCTTCCTGCTGGACGGGGTCGGGGCGTCCGGGGCGGCCACGGTCAGGCTCAAGATGAACGACGAGGTCAGCCCCGCCGTCGTCGTCGGCGTCACCGAGGACGGCCAGCAGGCCCCCGGCTACGAGCACCTGGTCATGCCGATCCGTCTGGCGAGCTGACCTGCGCCGCCCGCCTGGCAGACGACGCCGGGCGGGCGGCCGGCGTGCCGGAGCGCGTTCTCCCAGCTCAAACACAACAAAACTAGACTATCAAGATCGATGTTTGCTATGATTTTGATATAGCAAATCGGGCTTTTTCACCAGGAGGTCATCATGGGTGCCCACCCCTTCGCCGACTACATCGCAACGCTCGATGTGGAGGCCGCCTACCGGGGGGCCGTCGACATGGCCATCAGCGAGTACGGCCGCGACCCCTACAATGGCACCATCTCCACCACCGACGGCTACTTCGTCCTCGACGCCCCCCCGGCCACCCTCACCGAGGCATCCGAGACCTTCCTCGACCGGCTCGACGACCCGCGCATCGAGCGCCGCGGCGACTGCGCCGCCTGGGCCATCCGCGACGAGGCCGGCACCCGCACCGGCTGGTTCTTCTTCGGCCTGGCCTCCAGCTAACCCACCCCGGCCCCCCGCCCGAGCAGGCGCGTTCAACCGCGGCTTCCTGCCGGGCGGGGCCGGGCCGCCCGTAATCAGGCCCAAGATGACCGACGAGGCCGGCCCCGCCCTCCTCGTCGGCCACACCGAAGACGGCCAGCCGCCCCCGGCACCCGACTCCCCAAACTGCTATCAAATCCACATGCTCCTGCGGTTGGGATATGACCGTGGAGGGTGTGGAGGAAGGCGACATGGCAACCACCATCCAGCAGACCCGCCGCTTTCACCAGGTGCGCTACCTCGGCGAGGAATGGACTTTGCCCGTCGACGCGCTGGGCAACAGCAGGCTGGCCAGTTTGCTGCGCGCCGCCCGCGGATGGGGCCTGCCCATCACGATCAGCCCGGTGGCCCGCACGGAAACGGTGCGCGCCTGCACCTGGTGCCGTGCCCGCGCCCGCGCCCTGGCCTGGGCCGGACCCCGCCGGTATGAGCTGAACACCTGCGACGCCGCACAGTGCGTCGCCGGCCGCCGCGCCGTCCACGAACACGAACTCGACCCGCCGGCCCACGTCACCGCCCGCCCCGAGCGGCTTGACGACGCCGCGGCCACCTGCCGGACCAGCCGCTCACAGCGCTTCTCAGACCCGTTCGCACCGCAGCCCTCTCCTTCCCACCCGGCCCCGCTTCCCAGGAGGTCACAGTCATGACCGGTTCGTTCCCTGTTTGCCCGTACGCGGTGCTGCTCGAAGCGGCCCGCCTCCTGGCCGGTGAACCGGCCCGCACCGCCCTGCCCGGCGACGGCGGCTTCCTGCTGGCGGCCCTCGCCCGCGCCGCCGGTGTGCGCGCCCGCCTGTGGGCGTCGCCGTTCCCGCGGGAGCTCACCGGCGAGGAGACCGCCCAGGCCGGTGTCGCCCTGTCCGCGGCGGAGATCCTCGCCGCGCATCTCGGCGTCGACCCGGGGATGCGCCGGCCGCGCAACCCGGGGGATCGGCCGGCGCTCGTGGCGTACTGCGAAGCCGTCCGGCGGCGGCTCGGCACGCCGGGGGCCGGGGGGCTGTCCGGCGGGCGGGTGCGGCTGGTCGCCGCACTGCGCGGCGCGGTCCCGCCGCCCAGCCGGGACGCGGCATGGCCCTGCGGCTTGGAGCCGCTCGCCTACCAGCTCGGCGACGGGCGGGTGGTGTGCGCGACCCGGTGCCTGCCGCACGGCCTGGCGCAGGAGCGGGCCGACGCCGGGCTGCACGTCGGTGATGTGCAGCCGTGGACGGTCGACCTGTGCTTCGACGACGAGGACCTGCGCTGCGATTGCTGCGGCGGCCTCCTGGTGCGGGCGCCGGTCCCGTCCGACGACGAGTAGGCCCCTTGGCGGGGGTGAAGAAGCCGGCCGCCGCGGCGGAGCTGGGTTTTTTCCTGCGTTTCATCCCCGCCAACCCTGTACTATCAAAAGCATAAATAGATATGATAAAGATATGAAATTTCGACTTTTTCCCCTCTCTCGGAAGGCGCCGGCGCACCCGCTGCCCGTTGACTGCGAGGTCGCCATGCGCACGGCCATGGAGGGGACCCCGCACGCCCGGACCGCGGTCGGCAAGGTCGTCGGCCACGACCACACCGCGAACGAGGGCGCCGCCTGCGTCATCGTCACCTGGCCCGGAGCCGAAGGCTTCACCGCCACCTACCACCTGGAGGCGCTGGTGCGCGTCGAGCGCGGCGGCGACGGCACCCCCCGCCCGGTCTGAACTGTCCGTTCCCCTTCTCCCGCCTGGAGGTTCCCATGATGATCCGTGACCGTCTCGTCAGCACCGGCAACGCCGCCGCCAACGCCTACCTGCGGGCGGGGCGTAACGTGCTGCCCGCCCAGTGCGCCGAGGAGTCCAGCCGCGTCGGCTGGCTCCGCGCCGTGGAAAACGACGAGAAGCGCAGGGGGTTCTACGGTGCGGCCGAGCGGCGGCAGCAGGCGGAGAAGCTGTACGACGTAGACCGGAACGCGCTGACCGTCGCCAGCCGGGCCGAGAAGCGGACCCGCGAGGCGGCCGAGCAGGCCGACCCGAAGGCCGCAGCCCTCGTCCAGGGCGAACTCCTTGCCATCTGGTCCGACTACCACGAGCTGCGCGAAGCACGTTCGTAAACCCGCAACCCCGGGGGGTGAGTCCGCCCCCCCGGGAAGCCGCAGGCAGCCAGCCTCATCGCTTTTTGGAGGGACGTCATCATGCTCACACCGCGCACCGTCAAGGTCGCCGTCACCCTGCCCCGCCCACAGTGGGAACTGCTGCTGCTCGGCGTCGCCGACGCGGCCGGCCGGCTCTACGACCACGCCTGGAACTGCGAAGCCGAACACCAAGACCGCTGCGCCACCTGCGCCGGCCCGGCCCGGTCCTGCGACTACCGGCAGATGGAGCAGGCGATCCGCACCACCCTCGACGGCAGAAACGGCCGTTTCAGTCTGGTGTTCTCGGCTGCCGCCTGGGAGGTGGCCGCCGACGCCCTGCACGAGTACCTCGTCACCAGCCCCTGGAAGGCGCGCCGTCTGCGCGCCCTGGCCACCCGGGTCGGCCGGCGCGTCCGCCGGGCCCACGGGGCGGGCGCCCGCACACCAGGCGCGCACGAGCGCGTGCTCCTGCGCGACGAGCTCGCCGAGCTGGACGAGCAGATCAGCGACTGGGGGCATGACCTGTTCGACATGACCCGCACCGTTGCCGCCCCAGAGGAGGAGTGGAACGCGTGGGAGGAGCTGCGCGGCGACCGTGCGGCGATCGCCGCGCAGCTCGGCTGGCGACCACGCGGACGGCGCGGCACCCGCGCCCGCTCCTGCGGCCGCCGCTGACGGCCCCGCACCAGGCGGTGACTTTCCGGCGACCCATCCGCAAAAACACTGGACTATCACAAAGATAGCATCATATGATTTTGATATAGAAATTTGGTTTTACCCCCACAAGAGGAGTAGGCGTGATCGCAGTCCGCACCACCGCCCCGAAGGTCACCATCGTTTTGCCGCACCACCTGACAAACCTCCTGGTCGACGCCCTGGACGACGCCTCCGACCGCCTCGACAACGCCGGCTGGTGCTGGTGCCCCGACACCGGAGAGTGCGGCATCTGCGCCGGCTGCGCCGAACGGTTCGACCGCGCCTACCGCTACCGCGACTACCGCGCCGAGATCACCGAACTGCTCGACGCCGACCCCCGCCCGGTCGCACTCGCCTTCGACGCCCGCTCCTGGCAGGAGATCATCGGCGGGGTGGGGGCCGGCGCCGACCAGGCGGCCGACTGCTCCTGCCTCAACTGCCGCCACAACGACCCGTGCGACGACTGCGCCGAGCAGCGCTGCATGGCCCGCACCTACCGCGCCCTACAGGCCCGCCTCACCCTGCGGCTCCGCAAGCCACGCAAGCCGCGCGGCACCCGCGCCCGCTCCCGCCGCCGCCGCTGACCCGCCCGGCCGGGCGGAACGCTCATTCCCGCGAGCCCTCGCCCGGCCAAGGCTGCTATCCGAATCATAGAAAACTGCGATTCAGATAAGGAGGTTCGTTGTGTGTGACCGCCCTGGAGGAACCACGCCCGCCCCCGCCGAGATCGTCGTGGCCGCCCCCGCTGGCACGTGGAACGTGCTGCTCGACGCGATGGACGTCGCGGAACGACAGCTGCGCACCCCCGCCTGGAAACGGCACGACCCGAAGACCCACGACAACGACTCGTGCACCGGCTGCGCCCAGGAACTACGCCGCCGCGCCTACCAGAGCCTCCGCGACACGGTCGACCGCCTGCTGTGCGACGCGGACGGTTCCCGCCCAGCTCTGCGGCTGCCCGCCGAGCAGGCGCAGCTCCTCGCCGCCTCCGTCGACGAGGCCGCCGAAGCCGTCGGCCGCGGCATCAACAGCCACTGCCCCAACTGGTTCGACCTGTGCGACGACTGCGAGCAGGAGCAGCGCAAAACCTCCGCCTACGACAAGGCGCGAGCCGTCCTCACCGCCCAGCTCACCTAACCCATCGCCCGCCGCGCGGCGCCTGCCGCGCCCGCACCTCACGAAAGGAGGGGAAGGCCGTGCCCACCACGACCCAGCCGACGACCGCGATCACCCACCCCGACCCGGGCGAGCGCCTGTCCGGCCACTGCCGGGTCACCGTCACCTGGCAGTACCGGCCCGACGACGTGCCGATGGAGCCCACCGAGGAGGAGCCGTTCCACCTGCGCTACCGCTCCTACTGCGGCGGCTGCGGCCACACCGGGCCCGCCCGCTCCCGCGAGAACCGCGCCGCCGAGGACGGCTGCGACCACGCCTACCCCGGCTGGCGCGACCTGCCCGTCATGGGCAAGCGCCCCTACCAGGGCAAGCCGCTGGCCCGCTGGGAGGAGGAGGCCCGCGCCGTCTACCCGCCCGGATGGTTCGACCGCCAAGGCCCGGTACGTGAATACCGGCCCGCCGGCCTCACCCGCCACGTGCCCGGTTACGCGCCCGGCGGCGGCTACTGCATGGCCGTCATGCTCCGGCAGCCGCATCGGCCGCACAACACCCCGGCCACCGTCCAGACCAGCCTGTTCGGCTGACCCGAAAGGAAACCAGCACCATGGACCTGCACGCCACCCGCGACCACTGCCGCGACCTCCTCACCCGCATCCACGCCAACGGCAACCGGCGCGACTACCCGGCCCTTCTCGCCGCTGAGACCAAGCAGCGGCTCCACACCGCCTACGCCAGCAGCGACAGCGGCGAACCCCTGCCCGGCGCCGAAGCGATGAAGCTCGGCATCGCCCTACACGTCCCGGAACTGCGCGACTGCGCGATCGCCGACATCACCCCCGGCAACGCCGTGGACCGCATGACCCGATGGACCAACATCGCCTTGCGCGTCCACCCGGTGTTCGTCGCACCCGCCGCGACGGTGGCCGCGTACGCCGCCAGTCTCGCCGGACAGCGAGGCGCGACCCTCGCCGCCCTGGAGGTCGCGCTGACCTTCCAGCCGGACTACCAGGCCGCGCAACTGCTCCTGCGGCTCGCTGGCCGCGACGAGCCCGCACCACGCATGGACGACTTCGCCGAACAGCTGCACGCGAAGCAGCCCACAGCCGATTGGCTGCAACCGCTCGCCGCACGCCTGCAGCTGTTCTGCCAGCTCGACTGGCAGGCGCGCACGCAGGCGAACTGACCCGAAACCTCCGCCGCCCCTCAGAGAGAGGCCTCGCTGTGAAAGTCCACCCCGACGTCCTCGACAAGGAGTCGCGATGACCGCCCTCGCCACCTTCGCCTTCACCCTCGTGCTCGACTGCGGCCACCGCGCCGACCACAGCGTGTGGGAAGGCGTCGACCCGCGACGGGACCTGGGCTGGGTGCCCGGCATGGGCCGCTGGTGCGGGCCATGCGACCGCAACTCCACCGTGACCGACGTCCTGCACCCCTAACCCCCTGGGAGGCGCGCCGCCTCCCGAAGAACAGGAGCATCCGTCATGCGCACCGACCTGTCCGCCTTGAACGCCCACTGCCGCGACGTTCTGCACCGGTTCACCGCCAACGGCGCCCGCCCCGACTACCCGCGGCAGTTCATCGTCGACGGCCGCCGACTCCTGGACGGCCTGTACGCGGGGGAGGACGCGGCTCCCGCGCTGCCCGACTTCGACAAGACCAAACTGGGTGTCGCGCTGCACGTCATCTGGCTGCGTGACCGCGCCTGGTGCGACCTCAACCCCGGCAACGCCGCCTCCCGAGCCGTTCTGTGGGTCGACGTTGCCATGGCCGTCCCCCCGGTGTTCGGCGCGCCCGCCATGTTCCTGTCCGGGTGCGCCTCCGCGCTCGCCGGCGACGACGACACCGCCCGGCGCGCGCTGCACATCGCACTGCTGTGCCAGCCCCGCTACACGGCGGCGCTCCACCTGAAAAGGCTGCTGAACCTCGGGCCGTCCCGCGGCTACTACGACCTGTCTGACTCCAGCCTGCCCGCGCCGCCACCCTCCGCCGCCCTGCTACGCCCCCTGGTCAACCGCATCCTCCGCTTCATGATCCCCGCACCCCGTAAGGAGTACCAGCGATGACAACGATCCGTATCGTTCACAGCCGGGCCGAAGGCACCCTGATCGAGGGCAGCCGGAAAGGCGACGGCGTGTGGGAGATCGTCCGCACCCGCGGGTTCCGCTCCTCTCGCACCGTCGGCCTGTACGTCCCGCACTCCCGGGACAAGGCCGTCAAGACCTGGATCATCAACAACGCCGCCGGCGCTCTGCGCGCGGCCGGTTTCACCGTCGAGGTGTCGATCGACGACGAGACGCCAGGCCGGTCGTTCGCCGAAGCCGAAACCGACCGCAACACCTGGTCGGAGGATCGGGCCGACCGCTACGGCGAGCGTGCCAACCGCAACACGGCGTCCGGAAACGCACGGTGGGAGAGAACCCGGGAGCGGATGCGCCACCGGCCCCCCGGCCAGCCGACCCTCGTCGGCCACCACAGCGAGCGCGCCGACCGGAACCTGCTCGACTGGGCGCACCGCCAGGAAGGCAAAGCGATCGAGGAGGTGAACACGGGCAAGTACTGGGCGGGCCGCGCCGCCGCGGCCGAGCACTACCGGCAGCACCGGGAGGACCCAGGCAGGACCCGGCGCCGCATCGACAAGCTGGAGGCCGACCGCCGGCGCCTCGTCCGCCAGTCGCAGGAGAAGCCGACCAAGCTGGTGGGGGAGGGGCAGGAGCCGCCGGACGGCGCGGTAGTGCTGCAGACCTACGACGACGGCTCCCGCTGGTGCCAGATGCCGATCTCCGCGAAGACGAAGGCCCGTTACGAGGCCGACATCGCCGCGCTCGACGACGAGCTCGGCTACTGGCGGGAGATCCTGGCGAAGGCCGCCGAACGCGGGGTGAAGCTGTGGTCACGCGACGACTTCAAGGAGAAGGACGTCTTCGTGATCACCCGGTGGGGGACGGCGGTCGAGGTGATGCGGGCCAACCCCAAGAGCGTGACGATCCCGTGGTCGCACTACTGGATCACGGGCGGCCCGGGCGCGTGGTCGGTCGCCGACTGCGAGCAGGCGAAGCGGGACGGCGGCCGCCTGCACACCGACACGGTCCCGTACAACGAGGTGCGAGGGAAGGTGACCCGCGCTGAGCTGGAAGGGCTCGACCCAGGGCAGGTGCGGGAGCTGATCGCCCGCAAGGTGCGTGAGGCGCGCGGCGACGCCGTTGACGAGTAGCCAGTCCTCGGGGTCGGCGGGTAAAACCCCTGCTCAGGAGTTAAATTCTATCTTCATTCTGTAGGGAAACAATTGCATTGGCGAACCTTGTCTGAGGATCAGGCATAGTCCCAGCAGCGGGTGTAAAGCCGCGGAATCCGGAACATTGACCTGATTTGCGTGCCGCGCTGCTCTACTACGCGTTCGAGGAAGCCCAGGCGCTCCAGAAGGCGGACCTGTTCGCCGATCTTGCCCTCCGCGCCGTCGAATAGTTGTTCCACCTCAGACAGCGTGAAGCTGGTGAGCTTGCCAGCTCGACAGTTCAGTACGAACGTCGGTGCGACCTTGAAGTCGTTGACTACCTCCGAGAAGCTCAACTCAGACAGTTTCGTCATGGCCCGCTGCACCGCATCGGCGGAAAACAACGGGACAGCGGCGACGACGGCGTCGGGTTGTGCCGCGTGCTCCCGGGTCAAGTGCAGCAGCAGTACGGCTAGGCGCGGGGAGATGTCGCCGTTGCCATTCCGCAGCGAATCGACGAGCCAGCGGTCGATGGGTTGGCCCTCGATCTCGGTCGGGAACAGCACCTCCAGCGCGGCGCGCACCTCGGTCTCTTCGTCGGTGACATGCAGTCGGCGGGCGAGCCGGTCGAATGGTTCGTTGGCGAACACTCTGCGGATCAGCACCTGCAGCCAGTCCTCTTCCGACCAGTCGAGTGTGAGGGACCGGGAGACCAGCTTGTTTTTCTCCTGGATGTCGTACAGCTCAAACAGGTCCGTCCGCAGGAACACCACCAGCTCGATACTGTCCAGTCGGGATACGTGGGCCTCGGCCTGCAGTAGTGCCTGGACCAGGGCCTCCTGCCGGCCCCGGTCGTACTTAAACGTCTCATCGATGCGGTCAAGCAGTACCACGACGCGCCGCCCCGTTTGGTTGAGCAGGTTGTCTGTCTCCTGCAGCAGTGACTCGACGTCGAGGAACGACCCGCCGGTCCGGGTGCCGGCGGGAAGCGTAGCCTCGAAGCTGACCGGCCCCACCCCAAACTTCAGCGTCGTACCGCCCAGAAGGCGGGCAGCCGCGCGCATTGCGCGCCCGATGCGGCCTGGTGGTTCGGTGGGCAGCCCGAGCGCGGCCCGCAGATCCTTGGCGTTGCGCCGCAACGCCTTGGGCGCCTCGCCGGGGACGGTCGAGGCCACTACGGCGGCGATGACCACGAGCCACGCCGCGCGCAGCGCGTCAGCGTCCAGCCAGGCGTCCTTGTCGACGATGCGGTGCAGCAGGTCGCCGGTGTTGGCGACTGGGAGGGTCTCGACGGACGTTTCTTCCGCGAGCTTGCGGAAGATAGCGCTTTTGCCTGAGCCGCGGTCGCCGATAACGATGGACCGCTGCTGGCCGAGGATCCGGTCCAGGCTGTGCCGCCCGACGAAACTCGCGTCAAGCAGGTCGTCCCGTTCCGCCTCCTCCGCACCGAACCTGAGTTCGGCCAGCCGGAATGGCCGCACGAAGACCCGCCGGGACAGCAGGGCCTCCTGGATGAAGACATGAGCGAACGCCACAGTCCCGGCCTGCTGGTCGACGGTGAACAAGCTGAGCACCGGCGGGTAGCCCAGTACCCTCCGGACCTGGTCTTCTGGGACCCGCAGCTTCCCAGCCAGCGCCGAAATGCGGTCCTGGCCACCGGCGAGGGCGAGCTCCTCCAGGAACAGATCGAGCAGGGCAGGATCCGGGGAAGCGCTGAGGGCATCATCGACCACCGATTCGATCACGCCTTCCAGGTGGTCCCCGAACACCAACCCGTATGCCGCGCGGTGTTGCGCGGCGCGGGCCGCCAGGCGAGCAACGAGTGGATTTCCATGCGTTAGCGTGACGACAGCGCGGATGGCGTCCTCCGCGAGGTTCGGATCGGTTTCCCGCAGCATGGCGACCATGTCCGTCTCGGCAAGGGGCCCGAGCTCAAGCACGTCGAACTGGTCGAACCGGCGGACCTCAATGCCGGGGGTGGGGCGCGACGCCACGACGAGCTTCCAGCCGTTCAGGGCGTGGCTCAGCTCCTCGACAGCGGCGGCCGTCCGCCGTGAATAGGGCGACTCGTCGAGGCCGTCGAGCAGCAGCACGGGCGCCTGCAGCTGCTCGGCAACCTGGTTCAATACTGCTGCGCTCTGCCGGAGAGAGCCGCCCCCCGATGCGCGGATCGTCCGCTTGTCCTCGAAGACGCCCGCCACCCGCGTGATTTTGTCCATGATCTGGGCCGAGAGATTATCCACATCGATGAGCCGCAGGCTGATGAGGAAGGCCGCCCGGCCCTGCCGCTGCAGTTCAGCTTCGAGCTGCTGAAGCAACACAGTCTTGCCGATCGCCGGGCCGCCAAGAACGAAGACTCCCCGGCGGTCCGGGTTGTCGAGGCGGTGCAGGAAGTCGACGAGTTCAGGGCGCTGGAATGACTCCACATTGTTCACGGTAGCGGCCAAAATATCCGTGCGGTGGGATACGGATCTGATCAGCCAGGCCGGGACGACCGCCTATGCCACCGCGGTCGACCACGTCAACGACGCCTACCCGGGCTGTTTTCGCTACGTTGCCCGCCTCGGCCTGCGCGGCTCCTACATCCCCGCCGAGTCGGCTGCGCAGGCCGAGCGGTGACCGGCATCGCGTGCGCGCTCGCCTCATCCCCTGCACGCTCGGTAAGCGGCGTGAGAATACGCCTTACTGTCCGGAGCCGTTGTGGCGACTCAAACCTCATGAAAACTGTCACTGGTGGCCGCTACCGTTACCTGCATGGAGAACCCGTTCGCGGGGTTGCTGACTCCTGCCCACCTAGACCCCTATGGCGGCATGGGGCCAAGGTTTCTCGGCGTTGTCGATACCTGCGCTCTGCTCAGCAGCATCCGTAACGACGTCGAGCACGGCCCACAGTGGCGGTCGCGCCTGCTTCGCATGACCGGCGACGGAATAGCTCTGCTCTACGCCTCCGATCACGTGTATACCGAGGTATACCGGCGACTTCCCAAGATTGCGCAGAACAGCTCGGCCTCGGTTGATGCCCTCCGCCAACATTTCGAGCGGGCGTACTTACCGGCACTACGCTTTGTCAGCGTTCAGGGGGGAGACTCAGATGATCCCCAGGTCATGGCCATCACGGACCCTGACGACGTACCGACCGGGCAGCTCGCCAAACTCATCGCGCCGTGTGTCGTGTTCTCCGAGGACCGGCACCTGCGCAAGCCCGGACTGGCTCCTAATCGATGGCGCGAGGTAGCCCGGGCCGGCGTCAATCTCAACGAAGCCGTGTCCAAGAGGGATACCGCAGGCCGCGTCGTCGCCCTACCTCTCATGGGAATGGCGGGGCTCGTCAAGGTGACGGCTCGGCGGATCGAAGTCTCACCCTGGCTACTCAGTGCCTCGCTTCTTGCCGCAACCGCGTTCTTCCTGCGGAGACCTTCTCGCAAGCAACGGGCGGGCGAGTACATGACAACGTTTTTTGGAGCACTGGCCGCCGAGTACGAACAGGCAACACAGCTGGAGCAGATTAGTCTTCGCGACCTTCGGCTAGTGAGGCTGTCCCCACCAGCTGCACCTTCAGTGAGGCAGCAGGTAGCAATCGTGCTGGCACGACAGCAAGGACCGCTGCAAGCCCGCGAGATCCACGAACTAGTCCAACAGCACTTCCAAGATCACCTGATTCCTGGCCTTGGCAAGGTGAGAGCCGCGCTGGTGGAAGGGCCGGAGTTCGTGCAGTCGGGGCGCAACCGCTGGTCTTTCGGAAGGCAGGCGCCCCCATGGCAAGGGGTGCTCTGACTCATATTGTGCCGCCCTATTTCGATCTTCGGAGGAGCACGCGTGATCTCCCTGACGCCACAGGCAGTCCTGGAGCTTTCCGTTGATGAATTGGCCCTGCATGTGCTGGCTGACCTCGTCAACGTAGAGGAATGGAACGAATACAACTACTCGCTGCGATACGTCCAGGACACTCAGCACGGCTTCTCGCAGCGGAAGGAGACACACGAAGCTATCGCTGAAGCTCTGGGCTGGCTCCGCGCGCACGGAATGATCGCGCGGACGCCCGGTAACCACACCGATGCTGCGATCTTTGTCACGCGGCGGGGCCACGAGGCGCTTAAGATGACTGTCCACGACATCCGTGCTGTCAACCGAGTCCAAGACAACCTCCACCCGCTCATCGGACAAAAGGTGCGGCGGCAATTCCTCCTCGGGGAGTACGAGAACGCAATCTTCGTCGCGATGAAAGCCGTTGAGATCCGCGTGCGGAAGGTCGGGGGTTTCGGCAAGGAAGTAGTCGGTTCTGACCTCATGATCAAGGCCCTGCGGCAGGGAGGTCCACTGGCCGATCCCACGGCGCCGCCCGGCGAAGTCGACGGAACAATGATGCTCTTCCGTGGCGCTTATGCCGTCCTGCGAAACCCCTCTGGACACCGCGAGGTTTCGTTCGACGACGTGACCGAAGCTTCCGAAGCCGTCATGACGGCAAGTCTGCTCATGCGCATGCTTGACCGCATCGAACAGCGCCTAACCGGTCCATGAATCAACGGGCTCTACCGGAATCCCAGGTTCATTACCTACCATCGACCCGCACACCAACAGAATCGACTGGACCCTGCGAACCAGACACCGATGACGCCCGACCTGCGCCCCGCCAGCCATGCTCTGCCTGTGGCAGATGAAAAAGGTCCCACGGACGGGTCGTTCGAGCGGCTAGGTAGCCGTCTTGAGAACTTCAAGCGCACCGAGGGAGACAGGGAGAACTGCCGACTGGCTGTCGCCATTCACGGCCTGGGGTGAGCTGTGGTCAACCAGGATCGGCGCCAGCGAACAGGTGCCCGCTGGTCGGGCTGGCTGTGAGCAGGCATGCTCAAATCTTCGAACGATTGTTCAGTTCAACCCAGATTCCGGTATGCTGCGCTGCGCTAAACACGATGAAGGGGCTCAACGTTGCGTCTAGTGGCGAACAGGTATGTCGTTGGGGCCGACGCTGAGCGCATCGGCGGTCAGGGCAAAATCGTCAAGGCGATCGACGGTGGCGACGGAACCCAAGTCGCCCTGAAACTCATTTCTCGGCGTGACGCCGACGAGATTCAGAAAGAATACTTCCGCCGCGATGTCGAAGCCCTCTACCTGCTGGATCACCCGAACATCGTCTCGTTGCGTGATTTCGGCGAAGACGAGGACGAGGACGCGTTCTATCTGGTCATGCCTTGGTTCGACAAGAACCTGCCCGAAGTTCTGCCTGCAGATGGTGATCTTGGTTGGGACGACTTCGCCGACCAATGGGGGCTCCCGCTGGTCGAGGCACTGGCCCACGCGCATCAGCGCGACGTCGTCCACCGCGATGTCACCCCCTCGAACATCCTGATCGCCGAGGACGGCACCCCAAAGCTGGCTGATTTCGGTATTAGCAAGATCCGTAGCCAGCTGACCACGGGGCTCACGCTTGTCGAGCACTTCTCGCGTCCGTACGCGCCGCCGGACCGGCAGGGCATGGCCAGCGCGAGCCGGGACGTATGGGGTTTCGCCGCAACCGCATTACGTTGCCTGACCAGCGGTCCATTCGATGACTATCCCGACATCCCAGCAGCGTTGGCCGATATCGATGTGCCGCCACAGGTGCATGAACTACTCACCCAGTGCACCAGCATGGACCCGCTGGCCCGGCCGCAGAACGCGGTGGTGTTGCGCAGTCGGCTACGGGAGATCCAGTCCAGCCGTCAACGCCGGTTCTCGACGTACGTCCATCGCCTGCAACTGCGGGTCAGCGAGGACGCGGCCCGGAGGCTGGCCGCGCCGCCGCTGGACCGTGACTCCGACGCGATTGAACAGGCTCTTGCGAGCGAACTGGCCCAAGGCGCTCATTTGCTGAGGTACACCGACGGCGCCGGGAACGTGTCGACCAACACGTTGGAGTTGATCGGCCGAGAGCGTCGGCTGCGGCTCGCGGTGCTGGCCGACAGGCCTGAGTTTGTCCTGACTAAGGTCAACGATGCGGCCGAGTCAGTCCTTGAGGGTCTGCGTCGGCGGGGCTGGCCGGTCAGCGATCAGATCGTTTGGACGTCGCGCCCCCAGCCGCCCGCAGCGGCCATGGAGGCCAAGGAACTGGTCCTCGCCGGCGTCGACGACCACTACATTCGGCTGGACGACGAGAAGTACCGTCAGGCCGAGAATGTGATGTTCGACAAGTGGATCGACCTGCTTGAAGCGAAGGAGGATCTGGAACTCGAGCGGGAGACTTCATTGGCGTACAAGTCGATCGACATCGATGGCCGTCGCGTTAAGTTCCATCTCCGCGAGGCCAACAACTCTGACCTTCTGGGAAAGGAACG
Source organism: Streptosporangium sp. NPDC000563 (assembly GCF_040299985.1). Lineage (NCBI taxonomy): Bacteria > Bacillati > Actinomycetota > Actinomycetes > Streptosporangiales > Streptosporangiaceae > Streptosporangium > Streptosporangium sp. NPDC000563. The sequence continues at coordinate 40,063 of NZ_JBEPDA010000010.1, forward strand.
GGTCTGCCGTGGATCGGCGGGGCGGCCCATCGGCGGTCCCGGTGTCGTGATCGAGCAGGACGACACGACCGTCACACTCGCCTACCCGAGAAAGATTAAAAGTCTGCCGCGCACCGGTGAGCTAGCGCGGCACATTGCGCCGACTGCGTCGGCGTTGCGTCGGCAGCGCGAAGCCGTCGTCAATGTCCGCGCCGGGATCTCGGTCCGCCCGCAACTGCGCACGCTGCTGCTCGACCCCACGCGGATCGCAGTTCCGGTCGCCCGAGTGATCGACAAGTGGTCAGGTAGGGCGCTGGACAACGACAAGAAAACCGCCGTCATGACGGCGATGGGCAGCGACGACTTCTTCCTGCTTGAGGGGCCACCGGGCACCGGCAAAACGAGCTTCATTACCGAACTGGTACAGCAGGAGCTGGCCCGCAAGCCTGACGCGCGGATCCTGCTGGTCAGCCAGGCCCACGTCGCGGTTGACAACGCACTGGTACGGCTCTCCCAAGCTGGCGTGGACCATCTGGTCAGACTCGGCAAGGACGACGACCCGCGGATCGCTGCTGAAGCCCGCGAGCATCTGCTCGATCAGAAGATGCCCGGGATGATCCGCGAGGTTCGACAGCGGGCCGAGGCTGAACTGAAACGACGCGCCACCGCTGTTGGCGTCGGGCTCGGGCATGTGGAAGGTGCTGCGGCGATCCTTGAGCTGATCGAGGCGCTACGCGAACTCGGCAATACCCAAGCCCGGCTCGACGGCCTCGACACCAGATCCGGCAGCACTAACGGTCAGCTGCTCGGTTTCGGCGAGCAGGACGACGAATCGCAAACCGCCTCGCTCAACGACCGTGTGCAAGCGCTCGGCGACCGGATCGACGATCTGCGCGAGCGGGCCAACCTGGCCCTGGGCGGAGACCTGGACCTGCCACAAGAACTGACCTTGCAGATCGCCCGGGACGCTTTCGACGCCGTCGTCGGCGATGATGAACAGCTACGCAAACTCGTCGACCTGCTGACCCTGCAAGCAGAGTGGTTCCAGCGGATCGAGTCAGGCCGCGAGTTGGAGGGCGTGGTGCTGCGGGCGTCGCGGGTGGTCGCTGGTACCTGCCTGGGGTTCCTGTCGCACCCCGCCGTCCGAGACCTCCAGTTTGACCTCTGCATCTTGGACGAGGCGTCGAAGGCGACCGCGACCGAAACCTTGGTGCCGTTGTCGAGATCCAAGCGGTGGGTGCTGGTCGGCGACTCCAACCAGCTTCCGCCGATGCAGGAAGAGATCCTCGACCACCCTGAACTGATGCAGCGGCACGGCCTCGAACGCGCCGACGTCGAGCAGAGTCTGTTCCAACGGCTGTTGGACCACGCGCCCGCTGCTGCTAGACACCGGCTGACCCACCAGTACCGGATGGTGCCAGGTATCGGTGACCTCGTGTCGGCCTGCTTCTACGATGGCCAGCTAGTGTCGATGCCTACGAATGTGCTACCCGGTTGGGACGTGCTGTACAAGCCGGTCACCTGGTTGGACACTGGCGCGATGGCAGATCGGCGCGAACAGGCCGATGGCACCAGCGTGGTCAACCACTGTGAAGTACGCATCATCCGCCGCGCGATCACCACCCTGTGCGCGGCACTGGAAAAGGGAGTGGTCACACCGCCGGACGGCAGACCATTGCGGGTACTGGTGTTGACCGCCTACGGCAAGCAGAGGGAACGGCTGCACCATGCCGTGGCCGGTCTGCGATCGGAGAACCTGGAGATCGAGGTCAATACCGTCGATGCCGTCCAGGGACGCGAAGCCGACGTCACTTTTTACTCCGTGGTCCGCAGTAACGAACAGCGCAAGCTGGGGTTCCTCGGACCGCTGCACTGGCGGCGCATCAACGTCGCCTTGTCCCGGTCGCGCTACGGCTTGGTTATCGTCGGCGACGCTCCGTTCTGCGAATCGGTGCAAGGCCCGCTTAGCAAGGTGCTGACCCACATTCGGCGTCACAACGCCACCTGCACGATCGGAGACGCGAGCAATGGCTGACGCTACCGTTATCGCGGCGCGCCGCTACAGCGACCAGCACCCCGGCTACCAGCTTGCCTACGCCGGTGAAGCGGCTGTACCAGTGTCTATGCTCACTCTCGACGTGCTGGCGCAGCAATGCAAAAAGCTTCCCCTAGTGGACGAGTTCGTGCTGCGACTGGTCGACTACGGCATCCACAAGATCAGCAACATGGCAGCTGTGCTCGGCATCGATGTGCCGACAGTCTCGGACGCTGTTGTGCACCAACTGTCGGCCGAAACCATCGAATACCGGCCGGATAGTCTGGGGGGGCGCAAGGTTCTGCTGACCTACGGCGGCCAGCGCGCGGTTGAAGAACTGTCCACGGTCACACCGCAACGCACTGAGTACCAGCCAGCGTTCGACCGGTTGCTGTGGAAACCGATCCCGCACAGCCGGTCCGATCTGGTTACCCGGGCTGAAGCCGAAGCGCTGGGCATGCTGATTCTGCCGTCCGCTCGCACTGCGGAGGTTGCCGCCAGCGACGTGACACCACGGCGACTTAACCTGTTGTTGCATCAGGCCCAGCAGGACAACGACCACCCGGAAATCGAAGTGCTCAGCGTCGAGGCGATCACCCGCCAACCGCGGCTTTACCTGCCCGCCGTGCTGCTGGTCTTCATTTCGGACACGGCCGATGACCAGCGCTTCAACCTTGTCGTTGACGACACGCTCAGCGAGCCCCACGACAGCGCGCTGCACCAGGTAGGCGGACTAGAACGAACCAGAATCCAGATAGCACCCGCCGTCGGCGAATCGGACCTGCCGGAGCCACTGCGTCACCAGCGCACGCCCTATGATGCGGTCCGCGACCTGCAACGCCGGGCCGACAACCCGCAACTAGCCGATAACGGCACTCCCGTCCCGATCTTGCAGGGCGCAGAGGAGCATGAGAGCGTCACCGCCCGCGCCGAGCTGGACGCTTTGACCGTCCGCTCCGTGCCGCTGTTCGAGCACCGGGAACTGCTGATGACCGCGCTCGGGACCGCCAACACTAGATTCCTGTTGGCCGCACCTTTCGTGCGAGACGCCGTGGTCACTGGCGACTTCCTGGCCAAGCTGGAAACCATGCTGCGCCGGTCGGGCCTGACTGCTCACATCGGCTACGGCTTCGGCCACGACCTCAAGCACAGCGACAACAGCGCTCTCGGCCAGCTGCGTACGCTTGCCCGCCGATACCCTCGGCTCACGGTGGCCCACGTGGCTGACCCGACCGCCAACATCCTGATCTTTGACGACACGTGGGTGAACAGCGGCTTCGACTGGCTGTCGTTCCGGGACCAGCCCACGCACACCTACCGGCCGGAGGAAGGAACGCTCGTACGCGACAAAGCGCACGTCGACGAGCAGTACAACCACTATGCCAAGCTGATCACTCGAGCCGACGCGGCCACCAAACGCTGAGAGGCATAGCGTACGGCGGGTCACCGTGGTCAGGCTGCGGAGTACGTCTCCCACCAGGCGGCGATTCGCCGTGATGGGGCCGAAGACTCCTCATGGAGCACCTGGCCATCGCGCTCAACCCGCATCAGGGTCTGGCCGGCGGCGAGCAGCTCGTCGGCATGCTCGCCGCCGAACCCGGCGCCCGCCCGCTGCTGGGCCAGTTCGCCCGCCACCTCGCCGACCAGGAATGGGCGCTGTACGAGGTGAAACGTGCGTTTCGGAAGAAGGAGGGGGAGGCCATGAAGATGGCGAACGCCGTCCGCTCCCTCGTCCGCGTCGGCGTGGGTGGCCGCGCCGAGATGCTCGACGAACTCGCCGCCCGCGCCCGCACGCTGAACAAGCCGGTCGAACGCGACGGCGCGCACCGCCGTGTCTGAGCCCACCGCAAGAACATGTACTTTCCGTGCGTGGAGGAGCTGCTGACGGTCGCGCCCGCCTTGGCCCCCGACAAGATCGGCCCCGGCTTTGGCGAGGCGTGGGAGAAGGGGCTGCTGGGTCCGAGGCAGCTGCAACTCGTTGCGTGAGGCAGGCCTGGGGGCCGGCCTCGCTGCGCCGGGGGAGGGAATTTTTCTCCGCTCAACCCCCCAACCCGATTGATATCAAAAGCATAGCATCATATGATTTAGATATAACAAGGGCGGTTGCCTCCACCACCATGCAGGAGAGCCAGATGGCCATCAAGACCACCACCAGCAAGACGGCCCCGGAGACCGCGAAGCCGGCCACCCCCGCGAAGGTCAGCCAGAAGACGGTTCCGACCGACCGGATCGACCGCGACCCGAACCAGCCTCGCGAAGTGTTCGACCAGGAGAAGCTCGACGAGCTGGCCGCCTCCATGAAGGTGATCGGACAGCTGCAGCCGATCAGCGTCCGCTACATCCCCACGACCCGGCGGTACACCATCGTGATGGGGGAGCGCCGCTGGAGGGCCGCCCAGCAGGCCGGCCTCCCCGAGATGCACTGCCTGGTGCTGCATGGCATCGAGGAGGGCGACCCGGAGACGTTCGCCAAGGCGGTCGCCGAGAACGTCGGCAGAGTCGACATGACCCCGCTGGAGGAAGGCAAGGCGTTCCAGAAGCTGATCGACTTCGGATACACGATGGAGGAAGTCGCCACCGTCTGCGGCAAGTCCCTCAACTTCGTCGAGCTGCGCGTGGACCTGCTCAAGCTGTCCCTCTCCATGCAGGAGGCGCTGATCAAGGGGCACGTCCCGGTGGGACTCGCCTGGTACGTTGCCTGCCTGGCAGCCGACAACCAGAACCGGTTCCTGGCCCGCTTCACCCGCGGAGAGTTCCCCACCGTCCGCGACGCCGAAGCGTTCGCCCAGGCGTGCCGGAAGGCGGAAGAGGAGCAGGCCAGCCAGGGCAGCTTCTTCGTCCTGTCCGAAGACGCCGTCGAAACGATGCGCACCAGCGGCGGCGGCCAGCAGGCCGACCTGCTCGGCGGCCTCGACCTGCCCGACGACAAGCGCGAGCAGCTCGCCGCCGACCGCCGCCTGCTCCTCGGGAAGATCGATCGGCTCAGTGCCGCCGGCGCCATCCTCGCCGAGATCGCCACCATGGACCCCGCCGAGCTGGCGATGCTGCTCGCCGGTGCCCCCGGCGGCCTGCCCGCCCAGCGCATGCGCGTCGACTACCTCAAGGAGATGACGGGCAAGGCCACCACGGCGCTGCGCCAGGCCAGCGCGGTGGCGGCCGTCCGCGCTGGCTCACTGCGGATCTCCCCCGACATCGCCCCCGACGCCGCCCCCGACGCCGCCCCCGAGGCCGCCTCCGACGATGCCTCCACCGTCGCGGCGTGACAGCCCAGCGGAGGTGCCCCCGCCTCACCGCGGGGGCGCCTCCGAACCGACGACCAAACGAAAGGAGAAACTGGCCATAATGAACGCCGTCACCATTCACGCAGCGCACACAGCCGCCGATTTGAACGTAAATTAGGACGTAGTTTATGGAACTCGTAAACGGTCAGCCTCTGCTATTGACAACAGGGCGGTACAAGGATTTCGACCCGAAATACGGAGTCGCGATCCGCATCACCGTAGGCCGCCCGCGATTCGTCCGGTACCCCTATGAGGAGGCGCTGTCGCTCGCCCCACACGAACTGTTCAAACCCCCCTACAAGGACATCGACGACATCCCCACCGAACGATGGGTGTACAACAAGCGCCTGGCCGAACACGAAGCCGCCATCCTGGAAGAACTCCGCTCCGTCGCCCGCAAGCACCCCGGCAGAGGCGGCGTCCTCCTGTGCTACGAAAACGTCAACGCCGGCGAAGCCTGCCACCGCCGATGGGCCGCTGAATGGTTCAAACAACGGTACGGATGGAACATCCCGGAAATTGGAACGGGTGATCTGCAGCTGCTAGCATTCTGACCGCTGCAACTGCCCCGCAGGTAGCTCAGTGGATAGAGCACCGCCTTTCGAAGGCGGAGGCCGGAGGTTCGAGTCCTCCTCTGCGGTCTGCGCACAATAGGGGGATAAGTCTTATGCCAGGATTCGCCGCCCCCGGAGTGCTGTTCGCGGGTAATTCCGCCGCCCCCGACCGGGCGTTCTACCGGCAGGTGTTCAACGCCCTGCCCACCGCCACGTACACCCGGTATGTCGAAGTCGGCGTCGGCTCGTTCGCCGCCACCCTGGTCGCCGCCAACGCCGGCATCCCGACCACCTGCATGGAGACATCCGACGTCACCCTCTACACCGCCATCGTCGGCACCCTCGTGTCAGGCGGCGACCTGGCCGCACTCCAGATCACCCTGGACGGCGAACTCGTCCCCATCCCCGACGCAGACCCCGTCGACCAGGCCGCCCACCTGCTGTACGTCCACTGGCTGACCCGCATGCAGGCCAAACCCGAAGTCGACTACTGGCAGAGCCTCGTCATCGACATCGTCGACCGCGCCGACGAGCACCGCGCCCACCTGCGCGACTCCCTGAAAGGCCTCGCCGACCGCCTCCCTGGCGTCAGATTCCGCCCGCAATGCATGTGGGACCACATCGCCCAGGTCGCCGACGACCCAGGAACGATCATCGTGGCAGCCCCGCCGACGTACAAAAGCGGCTTCGAAAAGTTTTTCGACACCGGCGGCCGCATCGAATGGGCCGAACCCACCTACAGCGTGTTCGACCCCGACACCGACATGCAGCGCCTGGCCGACGACATGGAAGGCAAAGCCGCGCTGCTCATGTTCCTGCAGGAAGACCGCACCGGCCAGGCCGCGCACCCGCGCCCGGTGTTCGCTCACCCGCTCGGCCCCGGCTCCTGCGCCTATGTCATCTCCAACCGCCCCGACGAGATCTTCACCTACACCGGCGGCCCCAAGGTGGCGCTCGGCGCACCCCGCTCCTACCACCCCGCCCCGCTCCCGATCATTCCCCCAGACCACGAGGTCACCGCCACCTCGACAATCCAGCTGATCCCCGTCAAGGGCAGCGAATGCGACTACTACCGCAACCTGTGGATGCACCGCATCTCCTCCAGCACCGGCTCCTACAACGTGCTCGTCGCCATCGACGGCTACGCCGCCGGCGTCATCGGCTACGGCGCCGAAACCATGACCCGGCCCTTCCCGCACGGCAAAAGCCGCTGGCAGTCCCACCTGCTGCTGCGCTTCGCGTTCGGCGCCCCCACCCTCACCCAACGCCTCACCCGCCTGGTCACGATGCTCGCCCTCCGCCGCGACACCGCCAAGCTGGTGTTCGTCGGCCAGTCCAGCATCCTGCTCGCCGCCTCCCACGGCCTCGTCACCGTCGAAATGACCCGCCACCCCGAAGTCAAGGGGCTCCGCGGCCTCATGACCCTGGAGAAGCGCGACAAGCACCCCGACGGGCACAAGCTGTCCTACCGCGCCGACTGGACCGAAACCAGCATCGACGACGTCCTCACCAGCTTCCTGACCAAGGAGAAGAAGTGGCAAAAGGCACGCCAGCGGGCGACAGCCTGAAAATCGGCGACGACCTGTGGGTCATGCAGGTCGAGATCGCCTCCCTGCGCGAACAAGACATCAACGCGCAGGTCATGCAGCCGAGACACTTCGAACGGCTCACAGAGAACATCCGCAACCGCGGAGCCCTGGAAAGCCTCCCCTACTGCCACCAGCCCGGCGGCGAAGGCCCCATCGAGATCATCAGCGGCCACCACCGGTGCCGAGCCGCCCGCGCCGCCGGCCACTCCCACGTCTGGGCCCTGGTCGACATGCGCCGCATGCGCCGCTCCGAGATCATCGCCAAGCAGATCGCGCACAACGAACTCCACGGCGAGTCCGACCGAGACATCCTCGCCCACCTCGTCGCGCTCATCGACAACGTCGACGACCTCCTCGCCACCGGCCTGCCCGAAGACGCCCTGCCCACCGTCGCCCCCGACGACACGAAACTGTCCATCCCCCACGGGGAGTTCGACTGGCGCGTGGCCACCCTGATGTTCCTGCCCCACCAGATGACCGACTTCAAAGACGCCATCAAGATCCTCGACAACGCCACCGACCTCCTCGGCGTCGCCAACACCGAACAGTTCGACGAGTTCTCAGCCGCCGTCTACGAGTTCGGCCGCTGCCGCGACATCCGCAACTTCACCACGATGGTCGCCCTGCTCACCGACCTCGCCCGCCGCGAAGTCGAACAAGCCCGCGCCGAAAGCGCCGCAGCCGCAGCCGACACCGACAGCACCAGCGAACCCGTCCCCGCCGGCTGAACCCCCACCCCCAACCCCGGCACCCCTGCCACACCCAGGCCACCACCAGGCCCGCCCAGCACCACCCCACCGCACCCCCGGAACACCCCGCCGGAACCCCCACACAGGGCCCGCACCTCCGGAGAAGGCACATGACCACGTTCCAGCTCGACCCCAGCATCGAACCCTGGGAACGGCAGCCCGGAGAAACCGCGAAAAAACACGGACAGTTCATCACCTACCGTGACCTCGGACTCGTTCGCACGCTGACAAAGGTCGCCGAGAAGCTGACACTGTCCTACGGCCACACCCGCAACCTCGCCGCCGACTACCTGTGGCAGCAGCGAGCCGCCGCATGGGACGCGCACAACACCCGGCAGTACCAGGCGATGCTCGAACAGGAGCGGCGCCGGGCCGCCGAAGCTGACGCCACGATCCTGCGCGCCATGACGGGCCTCGTCGGTCAGGCGCTGCCGAACATGCGGCCCGACACGATGACGTGGACCGAGTTCACCCGCCTGGCCGAGACGACGATGCGGCTACGCCGTCAGCTGTTCGGCGACCCGACCGACACGATCGCGATCACCGGGCCTGGTGGCGCCGACCCGCTGGCGGCGCTCGTCGCCCGCTTCGCTGAGCTGACACCCGAGCAGCGCCGCCAGGAGCTCGCCGCCCTGTCCGAGCAGGTGGCGCGACGCATCGCGGCGGCCGGCGACCTCGACGACGAGTGACCGGCCGGGGTGCTGCGGCGCGGGCGCACGTCCCGGAGGGGAGCGGCGGCCAGTACCATGTGCCGCATGCCGCTGGTCGTGGGCCGGGCCTTCCACGGAGGGGCTCCTTGTGTCCACGGTTGGTGCTGGCCTTGTCGACGAGGTGGCCGCAGTGCTGTGCTGGCGGCCGCCGCATCTGATCGCACGCGGGCCGATCCCTGGTAGCGGCCACGACCGGTCCGCATGGCCTGAAGTGCCCGAGGGCAGCGTCCGCGGTTGAGCGGCCAGGGTCTCACCGACCAGCTGGGCCACCTGGACGACGTCGACCTGTACCGGCGGCTGGCCGCCGCGTCGCACGCCACCAGCGGCGACCTGCTGCGTAACCCGGTCGCTCTGGCCCGTGGCCTGGACGCGCAGTTCCGGATGAGGCCGCACTTGCGGGTGATCGGCGACGCGGTCGCCGGCGTCGAGCGCGGCGACTACGACCGGTTGCTCATCGTGACTCCGCCGCAGGTCGGAAAATCCACGTCTGTTGCGGAGTGGGGGCCGTTCTGGTGGCTGTGCCTGCACCCCCAGGACAAGATCGCTGTCGCGTCGTACTCCGATGATCTGGCGTTGCGCCGGGGCAAGGCGATCCGCGACCTCGTCGAGGAGTACGGCCTTGAGTACGGGCTGCGCGAAAAGCCCGGTTCCGGCGCGGCCAAGGACTGGGAGCTCATCACCGGCGGAGGCGTCCGCGCCGTCGGGGTAGGCGCCGGTCTTACCGGCTTCAGCGTGAACCTGCTGGTGGTCGACGATCCGCATAAGGATCGTGCTGAGGCGGAGTCGTTTCGTATGCGGCAGGCTGTCCACGACTGGTACTCCAGTACGGCGCTGAAGCGGCTGCAGCCGGACCGTAACGCCGTGGTGGTCATCTTGACGAGGTGGCATCCGGACGACCTGGCCGGCCGTCGTCTGGCCGAGGAGGGCCGTCTGGAGGAGGGCGGCCGGTGGAAGGTCGTGCACCTGCCGGCGATCGCCGCTTCGAAGTTCGGGCCGGATCCGCTGGGCAGGCAGCCTGGTGATCCGCTGCCGCACCCCAAGGTCAGAACGCGGGATCGGGCGGCGCTGCTGGCCTGGTGGCACGACATGAAACGCACGTCGATCGTGCGGGACTGGCACGCGCTCGGCCAAGGCGACCCGCAGCCGTCCGAGGGTGCCCTGGTGTCGGAGGAACTGCTGCGCAGGCTCCGCGACCCGGGGGCCGGTGTCGAGCCGCAGAAGGTCGCCGTGTCGGTGGACCCGTCGGGCGGCGGACGCGACGTCGCCGGCGTGGTCGGTGGGTTCCTCGGCGACGACGGCCGGGTGTGGATCACCCATGACTGGTCGGGGGTCATGTCGTCGACGGAGTGGTCCACCGCGGCGTGCAGGCTGGCGCACGAGACGAACGCGGGTGTGGTGTTCGTGGAGAGCAACTACGGCGGCGACATGTGCGAGCTGGCGATACGCACCTCGTGGGAGGCGCTGCAGCGCAGTGGGGAGATTCCGGAGCGGAAGCTGCCGCCGCTGGTGAAGTCGGTTCGCGCCAAGCAGGGCAAGGTGTTGAGGGCTGAGCCGATCGCGCAGCAGATGATCCTGGACAAGGTGCGGTTGCGTGGGGTTCACACCGACCTCGAACGGGAGTGGGCGACGTGGATGCCGACCGACCCGGACTCGCCGGGCCGGATCGACGCGTCGGTGTACCTGGTGTACGGGCTGTTGCCGATACCGAACAGCGGGACGGCGATCCACGCGCCGCTGCCGCAGCGGCCCGGCCCCGGCGGGTCGGGGGCGGCGGCCGGCTACACGCGGAGCTTCGGCAGCGGCGGACGGTAGGCGGGGGTGTCGTGGAGGGGGAGGGCCAGGCCGTCGCCGAGGTGGTCATGGTGGGCGGCCTCGCCGGTGGTGAGCTTGTCGTGGTCGAGCTGGTGGGGGACGCGGGTGCGGCGGTGTGGCCGCAGGTTGTCGGCGGCCCGCTCGGGTGGGAAGTGGCGGTGAGCTGCGAAAATTTTGGTAATTCACGCTCCACACTGCACTATAGAAAGCATAAATTGCTATGATTTAGATATAACAAAAACCTCCACCACCACTAATTAAGGGGACGCCGCAATGACCGCCACCTTCGTGATCACCGCTGAGGGCTCCGAGATCACCGTCCCCGTCCTCCCCGAGGACGTCGAGACGCTCACCACGGTTCTCCTCACCAACGGCATCACCTTCCGGATCGCCTAGCTGGCCCCTCTGCCCACCGCCCTCGCGGCCGCCCGGCCTCGGGGGCGGGCGCATGCAGACGCCCCTCGGGTAGGGGGTGACCGCGCGGGGGTTGGCCGGTCCGCACAGGCTGGGCCCAGCCCCTCACTCCTCACCGGGAAGCTGCCGCCCCGGCCGCTCACCGTCCGCTAGGAAGCCGTCAGGCCCAGCTCTCCGCCGCCTCGCCGGGAACCGCGGCGACATGTCACGCGGCCACGCTGGGGCGACGCCGCTCCTGCTCGGCGGCCTGGTATCTGGCTGTGCTGTCGCCGTTTTGCTCAAGGAGGCGGAGGTCTCTGGGTTCGCGGCCTCCTTCTGGATGGTGTGTGGCCTGCGGTGGAGCCGTTCAGGGGGCCGGAACTTCCCCCGCCTCCCGATTGCTATCTGATATATAAATTCCTATGATATTGATATAAGAAAAGCGGCGGCGATTTACAAGGAGACGAAAATGGGCAACGAGACGACCACCATGCTGGCCACCGCGGAGGAGCTCCTGAAGGAGGCCACGCTCACCCCGCAGGAGTGGGAGTTCGTGGAGGAGACCATGGCGAGCAGCCGCGGCGAGGGCGAACTGCTCCTCTCCCTGCTCCAGAAGGCCAAGGCCGCCGGCGAGGTCGAGGAGGCCCGAAGCCGCATGTAGGCGGTGGGCCCGGACGCTCCCGCCGCTCTGCGGAGTGCGGGAGCGTCCGCGTGTTGACGTTCCTCGGCGGACCCGTCGGCCAGGTGGAGCCCGACGGGCCCGGATGAGAACGGGTGCGGATGAGGCCGGAACGCAATGGCCGCGGAACGCCGCCCGGACGGGTTCAGCGCGCGCCTCGGTGACGGTGGAAGAGTAAATGGTGGCCTGCCGCTCGGAGAGGCCCGTCGCCGCTCATCGGTGCGCGAGCCCTTCCGGGAGCGCCGGCGCCCTGCCGCCGACCCGACGGCGCAGGCATGTTGACCCGTCGCGGGCTGCCCGCCCGAGGGTCGGCAGGAGTAGGGCCGTAGACGCCCCTGCCCCACGTGGCGAGGTATCGCCATGTCTGCCTGCGGACGATCACCGGGAGGTGGCAGAGTTGCACGTTCGCAACACAGGGATCAAGCACGGCAAAAGTATTCGAAAGTATTGCCGATTCCCTTCCTCCGTGAAACCGTGGAACAGCGAGACTGAACCGGGAACCGCATGCCGATCAAGAGACGGAAACTAGGGCCAGATACCGTAAGAGCTAACGAAGCAGGAGGAGGTGGCACCATGGCACACATCCAAGACGTAGCCGCCTACATCCTCGACAAGCTCGGCCCCACGACGGCCATGAAGCTGCAGAAGCTCTGCTACTACTCCTACGGCTACCACCTCGCCTGGGAAGAACGACAGCTGTTTCCCGAGCGCTTCGAAGCCTGGGCCAACGGCCCCGTTTCCCCCGCCCTGTACGCCAAGCACCGCGGCCGATTCCAACTCCAGGCCGGCGACATCAACGGCGACATCAACGTCCTGGACGAAGGCGAGCGCGAGTCCATCGACCTCGTCCTGGCCTCCTACAGCGATTTCACCGCCAACCAGCTGTCCCAGATGACCCACGCCGAGCAGCCGTGGATGTTCGCCCGCGAGCGCGCAGGCGCGTCCCCTATGGAGCGCAGCGCCGAACCCCTCACCGACGAGGACATGTTCGAGTTCTTCGACACCATGGTGACGGCCGTCTCGCATGGCGAAGAGGGATAAGCGGCAGCCTGTCCCAGCAGTCCCGAAAGGCAAGAGCAAGCCCGTCGTGCCGGGTTCTCTTGCGCCTGGGGCAGGCAAACCGATCGCACCGAAGAAGCTGCTCGGGGTCCATACCGACAGCGATGACGATGACCTGCGCCACCCCGTGTGGCGCCTGTCGCTGCTCGATCGCGAGCATGATGGGAGCTGGTCATGGGAGATCGACGGCGCCACCCTGATGACGATCATCGAAGCGTTGACCGCGATGGAGCGGCTGACCTGGAGAGAGATCCGCGTCCAGCAGGCGCACAGCAAGAGCCGCTCCCTGGCCAAGCATCACGCCCAGCCGGTGGGCAGCCTGTGCACCGAGGCACAGAAGCGGCTCGGCGATCTCGGCCTGGACGACTGGGATGAGCTGTTCCGCTTCCGGATCATGCAAAAGGGCCGCCTGTGGGGTGTGCTGTCAAACGAGTCCCCGCGGGTGTTCTATCCGATCTGGTGGGACCCGGAGCACCTCGTGTCTCCCGTGGATCACGGTTAACGGGCCGAGGAGTCCCGCTTCCCTGCGTGGGGTTTTCTGCCTCCTACGCTGGTCTCGGCTCCGACGATAGGAATCGAGGGCCAGCGCAACGCGAAGGAGTCCCTGTTGGCGGGGACTCCTTCGCTTGCCCGTCTCTGGCTCTCGGTGCGCTCGCCGAGCTTCCCTTGAGAACGGACGCGAAATAGAACGGAACAGGTACGGATGGCGATGGGCGACTGCCGGAACGAGCCGAACCACCGGGGCGACGCCGCCGAGCTGCAGATGCTGCTCGTCGATGTCGGTCTGGCCGCCCTGGACGCCGACATCGCCTCGGCCGACGGATTCAGCAACGTCCTGGTCGAGGCCCTCGCCAAGGTACAGGCCGCCCTGCTGCTCGACGCCCAGTAGGCCATCGCGGCTGGGAGGCTGCTCAGCTGGGGGCGGATGCGGTCCAGCGGAATCTGAGAACTGGTCGGGGTTAAGTCTGCCTGGTCGCGCTTGAGAGAGTGGAGCGGCACGCAGAGCCCCCGGAATGCGGATGCGCCAGCGAGCGGGGGCCGGTAAAAACGAGCGTTCCGGCCCCTCGCCCGCTGGTCTTACCGGCTCTCGCGACCGGTGGAGGACTCCGGCGCTGGCCGGGAGGGGCCATCGGCTTCGGACTCGGAAGCAGCACTGCGGTACTGCAAGCGCACGGTGATCAGCCGGACGGCGGCGGCGGCCAGACTGACGCAACTGGCGATCACCGGAATCCACTCGGGGACATGATGCATGGTCGGCTCCTGCATGGTGGTTCGGAAAGGACGGGCTGGCCAGCCGAGACCAGCTTCCGGCCGCCCCGAAGCGCCGGGACGAGTTGCGATGAGATGGCTTACCGTTGCCGGTTTGTGAGCACTTGAGACTGCAGACCGCGCCAGACGGGGTGATGATGAAGCGATGAGTCGCGATGGGAGCGAGGACGGTAAGCGTCGACCACGGCCGATCGTCCGCCCCAGCGTGCCGCCGGGGCCATTAGCCGATTTGAAGGCCCTGCTGTACGAGCTGTACGTCCAGGCCGATCGTCCGTCCCTGGACGACATCACGGCCGCCATGATCGCTGACGATAATCTGCCGGGCCGCCCTGGACGCGACAGCGTCAACCGGATCATCGGATCGCCACAGCTCCCCCCGAACCAGGCCGACGTGGTAGCTGTGGTCAGGGTGCTGGCCCGCCAAGCGCGCTGGGACGAAGCCGACGCCGCCGCCCAGGCCCGCAGCCTGTGGACCGCCGCGCAGCTGGCTGCGTCCCGGACACCCGATCGGCTGGGAAGACCAATCGCTGGCCTGAACCCGCTGGCGCTGGAGGTACACCCCGCCATTACCGCCGGGCCGGCCGCGCTCGACCACGATGACGTACTGCCGGCCTACATTCGTCGCGCCCACGACGACGCCTTGGACGCGATCGTGAAGGAAGTCCAGACTGGCGCCTGCCGCCTGGTGATGCTGGTCGGCGACTCCTCCACCGGCAAGACCCGCGCCTGCTGGGAAGCGGTCCGCAGCCTGGGCGAGCCGTGGCGGCTGTGGCATCCCTTCAACCCGGGAAAACCTGCGGCTGCCGTAGCGGATCTGGCCCGTGTCGGCCCGCACACGGTGGTGTGGCTCAACGAGACCCAGCACTACCTGATGACCGCCGATCCGGCCGTCGGCGAGCAGATCACCGCGGAACTGCGCGAGCTACTGGACACTCCCAAACGAGGCCCCGTACTGGTAGTCGGCACGCTATGGCGGAAGTACTGGAACACCCTGACAACCCCGCCCAGCTCCCTACCTGACCCGTACGCCCAGGCCCGGGAACTTCTCAAGGGCACCAGCATCAGCATGCCGGAAACGTTCACCGGCGCCGACCATGAAGCCGCAATCCGCCGCGCGGACCAGAGCGCAGACCCGCGGCTCGCCGAAGCTCTCAGCCGAGCCGCTTCGGGGCATCTGACACAGTATCTGGCTGGCGGCCCGGCCTTGATCGAACGCTACGAGAAGGCTGAATCCGGCGCCCGGGCCATCGTGGAGGCGGCCATGGACGCCCGCCGCCTGGGCCACGGACTAGCCCTGCCACGCCGGTTCTTGGAAGAGGCCGCCGCCGGTTATCTGACCGGCGAGCAGTGGGCCCTGCTTCCAGACGACTGGCTGGAGCGGGCATTCGCCTACCTGACCGATCCACGGCCCTGCCGGGGCCCCCGGCCGCCGCTGACCCGCATCCGCCCCCGCTCTGGCAGTTCAGCAGGCACGGCCGACATGAACGGTGGTGAGCCCTGCTATCGGTTGGCTGACTACCTGGAACAGCACGGTGCCCTTCAGCGTCGCCTGTTGTGCCCTCCGGTTGGGTTCTGGCAGGCAGCCGTTCATGCCATCGACCTCATCGTCTTGGCTGACGTCGCCAAGAGCCGCTACCGCTACCGTCACGCCGCAACCCTCTACCAAGCAGTGAGGTGCTCCAGAGATTCCGGACAGACCGCTCGATAGGGTGGTAACAGTCCGAAGGAGATAGAAACATGCCGAAAGGTTCCAGGCGTAGGTTCAGCCAGGAGTTCAAGGACGAGGCTGTGCGCATGGTCCTCGACGGCCCCCGCACGATCGTCGAGGTCGCCAGAGAGTTCGGCGTCCACGACACCACGCTCGGCAATTGGGTGAACACCTACAAGCGCACGCGTGCGGAAGAAGAACCGCACTCCCTCAGCGGCCCCGAGCGCGCCCGGCTGCGTGAACTCGAACGGGAAAACTCCGAACTCCGCGAGAAGCTTTCCTTCCTGAAAAAAGCCGCGGCCTTCTTCGCGGCCGAGAACAATCGGTGACCGCGAAGTTCGAGTTGATCGACGCGGAGAAGGCCAACCACAAGATTGTGAAAATGTGCGACTGGCTGGAGGTGTCCCGCTCGGGGTATTACGAGTGGCGCGACCGGCCCGCTTCGGCGACCGCGCGGCGTCGCGATCTGCTCAAGGAGCTGATCGCGAACATCTTCTACGAGCACGAGGAGGTGTACGGCTACCGGCGGATCCACGCCGAGCTGCTGCGCCGCGGTGAGCGGTGCTCCGACGAGCTGGTGCGGGTGCTGATGCGCGAGCTGGGCCTGCTGCCGGCGCAGGTGCGGCCCTTCACTCCGAAGCTCACCGAGCAGGGCGCCTTCCGGGGCATCCCTGACCTGGTCAGACGAGATTTCACCGCCGCTCGGCCTGGCGTCAAGCTGGTGGGCGACATCACGTATATCCCGACGTGGGAGGGGTTTTGCTACCTGGCCACCGTGATCGACTGCTACAGCAAGGCCGTGGTGGGGTGGGCGGTGGCCGATCACTACCGCACCGAGTTGATCACCGAGGCGATAGAGAACGCGGCACAGACCTTCACCATCGAAAAGGATGCGATCTTCCATTCCGATAGAGGGTCGAACTACACGTCCGATGAATTCGGCGCCGTGCTGAAGAGGTTGAATATTCGGAGGTCCGTTGGCCGTACGGGCATATGTTATGATAACGCCATGGCCGAATCGTTCTTTTCGGCGCTGAAGAACGAGTGGCTGAAGCGGTACGTGTTCACCAGCCGGGCAAAGGCTCGCCGAGCTGTGATCCGTTATATCGAGGGATTTTACAATCGGCGCCGACTTCATTCATCTATTGATTACCGGACGCCATTCGAAGTCCTCGACGAGTACACAGCGCTTCAGTCGGTGGCGTAGCTCGCCGCCGCAGATTCCGCTGTCCGGAATGATCTCGGCCCCTCACAGCGGCCGATGCGGGGGACGCTGATGCGTTGTGGTCCTTGGCTCGGCTGCGAGATAGGGCGGGGGATCACATGGTTATTGAGCGGATAATTCAGGATGCGAACGCTGCTGCAGAGATCGCTGTTGGCGTGAGGGAATTCCTGGATCGGTTGCGGGAGGAAGGGATATATCGCGCCGGTGCTGAGCGGTTCACGCGGGATGCGGCCGATGCCTGGGATGCCCTGCTTCAGTTGCGGGATGCGGCGGTTGACTGGGATGCCCTGGTTCAGTTGGAGGATCGGGCGGGTGTGGAGCGAATAGCTCGGGAGGTAGCCGCTGCTGGGAGGGTCGGCGCGCTGGGGTTTCTGTCTCTGCTGTTGAAAGAGGCAGGGTATTGGGAGGGTGCTGAACGGATGGCTCGGGAGGCGGCTGATGCTGGAAGTAAGTACGCGTTGGAGTTCCTGGCTCAGTGTCAGGAGGAAGCTGGCGCCAAGGGGTGCTGGAGTGATCTTCTTCGGTTCGGGCTGGAAGCTGATGGCCGGATCAGCGATCCGTGGTGAGGTATGCGTAGACAACCCCGAATTGATCGGCGACGTCCCATTAGATGAGTCCCCACCGCAGTCTCCATATGGACTTGCGTGAATCTTGCGTGGCCCTCTCTTGGGCCTTTCGAGGATTGCCTGACCTTGGCTTTATACCCGCGATAAGGTGGCTTATCGCGGGTACTCGACAAGCAGGGGAGAAATCGGGGTGGAACTCGCCATACCCGACCAGGCAGGCACCGCGCCCATACCAGCGGAACCCGCCTACACGGCTGCGGACTTCGCCATCTCGGACAGCACGCGTGTGCGGCTCGCCGACAGCGTCCCCGCCAACACCCGCCGCGCCTACACCCGCCAATGGAACGCCTTCACCGCCTGGTGCGCCGCCAACGGCAGCCGCGTGCCGCTGCCGGCGACCGCACAGACCTTCACCGACTACGTGACATACCTCGCCGACACCGGCTACGCCCCGGCCAGCATCGAACAGGCGATGGGCGCGATCCGCAGCTGCCACACCGCCGCCGGACACGAAGGCCAGCCCCACGGCCGCGCCGCCCTGCAAGTCCTGCGCCAGCACCGCCGCCACCTCGCCGAGAACGGGCAACGCCACCAGAAGGAAGCACCCCCCGTCACCATCCCCGTCCTGCGCGCCATGGTCGACGCCTGCCCAGAGAACACCGTGGTCGGCATCCGCGACCGGCTCCTCCTGGTCCTCGGCCTGGCCCTCATGGGCCGCCGCTCCGAACTGGTCGCCCTCAACCGCGCCGACGTCACCCAGGCCGAGCACGGCCTGGACGTGGCCATCCGCACCAGCAAGACCGACAAGAACAGCGTCGGCGAGATCATCGCCGTCCCGCGGGGAGACCACCCGCTCACCGACCCGGTCGACGCCTGGCTGGCCTGGACCCGCCTCCTCGACGAGGCCGGCCACCACGACGGCCGCCTGCTGCGCCGCCTCTACGTGCACGACACCATCGGCCGGTCCCTCGGCGGCGACGCCGTCAACGAGATCGTCCGCTCCTGCGCCATCCGGGCCGGCGTCCCGCGCGCCGCGGAGTACACCGCGCACAGCCTCCGAGCCGGCGGCGCCACCGTCGCCTACGCCGCCGGCCGCCCCATCTCCGTCATCGCCAAGCACGGCCGATGGTCCCCGACCTCGCCCGTGCTGCTGCGCTACATCCGCGCCGTCGACCGCTGGCGTGACAACGCCATGCGCGGTGTCGGACTGTGAAAACAGCTGTAGGGTCTCAGTTTTCGTGGCGGATTCTCTCTGATCTTGGCGGCCCATTGGCGGATCCGCTGTTGTAGGAGAATCCTCGCTGGTTGCCGTGCTTCCCCTCCGACACATAGACTCTTCGGCTCATATCCTCACAAGGGAGATTCGATGACGCCCGACGAACGCTCGCACGCTTTGGAATTGGCCAACGAACTGCTGGCAGATATTGAGTTGGACCGTCTGCCGTTGGACAAGCTCCTTCTGAAAGGCGGGCGACTCTCACGCCTGACCGAAGATGACGACTTTTCTGAGTGGATCAGAAAGGAGCTCGGTAACTATTATGCCGATGATTTCAACGGGCTGCACTGGCGGCTTACTATGCGCGGCAATGATAAAGAGGGTGCAGTCTACGCTGGAGCCGCCAGTCTCGCAGTTTTCGTTGGCACTCTCGAAGAAGAGCTACGGAACCTTCGTCTGCCAGACGTTTCTGGTGAGTACGCGTCGATCGCTCTTCGAGAAACTCGTAACCATATCAGTAGCATTCGCAATGAAGTCATAAAGCATCAGCGGATTCTGACTGCCGTCAGAAATACGCTCCACATGTTCACGGCCAAGCACTTCTACATGCTGCGCTTCGCGACTCATCAAGGCGAAATGTTCGATGCCGCCAAAGCTAATATCGACGCGATTCTCGCTGAGGTCCCTGGAGAAGTCCTACGCAAGATCGAATCGGCGTATACGAACATCTCTGCCGGCGATCCCGAGTCGATTTCCGGCGCAATGAATAGCGTCCGCCGCCTTATTGATGCCGTTGCAGACGCGCTCTTTCCGGCGACGGAATCTACACGCACTGACGGCCAGGGCAACATAATCAAGCTTGGTGATCAACAGCGCCTGAACCGGCTCAAGGCATACATCGATGACCATGTGAACACCAAGAGTCGTGGTAATCGACTCAAACGCGCCGTTAGTGACATCTATGACCGTGTGTCAACTGGCGTTCATAACGATGTCGCAGCCGCTGAGGCTATGTATCTTTTCCTGTCAACTTATGTCCTACTGGGAGAAATTGTTTCCCTGTCGAACACGGCTTCTGATTAGCGCATTCGCAGGGCTGCGGTTATCTTTCGGACCGAAAACGGCTCGTAGTGTTGCATCTCGGGGGTGTTGCGAAGTCGCTCTTGGCTGTTGACTGGACTGGATTCCGAGCCATCGCTTTCACTGGCAATGTCTCTATAGCGGCGGCGGTCCAGCACTGAACCGTGATGGCCATGGCTACCGAAGGAGATCATCACAGCCAGCAGAACCACGAGCGAGCACGTCCGCTACACCCTCGACGAGCACCCCGTCGCAGACCAATCCTGACCGTCAGTTCCTGCCGACGAGGAAACCGCCATGTCGGTGAGACAAGTGGCTCGCCACACCCGTGAGACAGCGCGGAAAACCACAGGTCACGCAAGATCAAGGTGGTGCGGAGACTGAGACCCTACAACAGCCCCGCCATTCGGTGTCTGAGACCCATTTCGGCAGCTCAACCTTGTGACGTGGGTCATTCCTCTCCTCTAGCGGGTTCGGTGCAGGACACTGATGCTCTCGAGGCTCCGTGGTTGTGAGTTCGTTCTGTCGGTGGGGTCTGTCATGATGCCGCTCTTGGGAGATTGGGACGGAGATGCCGACCTATAGCAGGAGGGCAGCCTGTTTGAGTGCGGAGAAGGATCGCCTGTTGTCGAAGTCCGTGATCCTGGCGAGGGATATCGTTGGTGGGTCGCTCACACAGGAGTACGACACCTTGTGTGTTCTTCCTGAGGCCGCGTCCGGCGCACACATGCCGGTTACGCCCGCGATTGGGTGACCAGCAGAAATCCCACGGCCTTCGGGTCGCCACCTTGACGAGCGAGGACCCCCGACTGATGAAAGTGACCCAGCAGGAGATTGAGAACCGGTTGTGGGATGCCGCCGACGAGCTGCGCGTGGCGATGCCCGAGGCGCAGTACTCTTCCGTCATCTTCCCGCTGATGTTCTGGAAGTACCTGTCGGATACCTGGGAGCACCAGCATGAGCTGTTCCTGTCCGACAATGCGGGCTTGGACGACCTGTCCCCCGAGGAAGCCCACGAGATCGAGTACCGCGACTACCAGTCGTTCGAAATCCCGTTTATCCACCCCAACACTGTCCAGCAGCGTCGCGCCTCCTGGACATCCATCCTTGCCACCATCACCCAGCCCGGCCTCGGCCACCGCGTCCGCGCCTCTCTGCAGGCCATCGAGACAGCCAACCCTGACAAGTTCTCCCGCCTGTTCGGGGCCATGACCTGGACCTCCGAAGAGGTGCTGTCGAGGGAGGTACTGGCGGCGGTCATGCAGACGATGGACCGCACTCCGAAGATGCATGATGGCAACATGTCCCACGACGTCCTCGGTGGGGCGTACGAGTACTTGCTGAAGCGGTTCTCCGACGGGTCCGGCACCCGCGCTGGCCAGTTCTTCACCCCGCGCGAGGTCGTCGAGCTGATCGTCGAAGTCCTCGACCCTAAGGGCTACGAGTCGGTGTACGACCCGACCTGCGGGTCGGGCGGCATGCTCATCGCCTCCGCTAACCTCCTGAAGGCCCGCGGCGGACGTGGCTACACACTCAAGTTGTACGGGCAGGAGGCAGTACCGGACACCGCAGGTGTAGCCCGCATGAACCTCTTCATGCACAACCTCACCCAGTTCCAAGTCGAGGTCGGCGACACCCTGAAGGACCCGCGTTACAAGAAACCGGACGGGTCCGTTGCGCAGTTCGATGTGATCGTCGCTAACCCGCCCTATAGCTTGAAGTGGAAGCCTTGGACCAAAGACCCGCGCGCCCTCGGCGGGGTCGCCCCACAGTCGTCAGCGGACTGGGCGTTCGTGCAGCACATGATCTCTAGCATGGGCCCACAGAAGGGGCGCGCTGGAGTTGTCTTGCCGCACGGTGTCCTCTTCCGGGGTGGCCAAGAGGCAGCCATCCGCCAGCGCGTCCTGGACGACGACCTGCTCGAAGCCGTCATCGGCCTGCCAGCCAACCTTTTCTACAGCACCGACATCCCCACGGTGATTCTGGTGTTCCGTGCACCCGGTACCAAGACTCCGGAGCGGCAGGGCGGTGTACTGTTCATCGACGCCTCCAAGCGGTTCATCAAGGCCAAGAATCGCCATATCCTCACTGACGCAGACATCGCTGATGTCGTGACCGCCTACCACTCGAAGTTCGACGCCGACGGCAACTCGGTGGACTCCAACGGAGAAGGCGGACTCGCGGCGCGTTTCGTCCCCACCATGGAGATCGTGGCGAACGGGTACGACCTCAACATCGGGCGGTACATCAAGCAGGCCGCCGCCGAGCAGGAAGACCTTGGCGCCCTCATCGACGCCTACAACATCGCCCGAGCCGAGCGCCAGAAGACCGAACAGCGCATGCTCGCTGTCCTCGCCGCCGCAGGGATCGAGGGCTTCGATGAGTGACGGCTATCCGCTTCGTCGGCTCGGAGAGGTGATGCGCCTCGATGTCCAGCGCACACCGATGATGCCTGCAACCACCTACCGTCTGGCCGGGGTCCTGAACGCAGGACAGGGGCTTGTCGCTAAAGGTGAACTCGACGGCGGAGACACAGAGTACGCGGCAATGAACGTGCTGCGCGTCGACCAGGTCGTGATGCGAAAGCTGACCGCGTGGGAAGGCCCGATCACCGTAGTACCTGCCGAGTTTGATGGATTCGTTGTTAGCAACGAGTTCCCGACATTCACGCTTGGCCCAGAACTGGTGCCCGACTGGATGAGGCACGTCTGCCGCTCACCACGACTGTGGGCAGAAATGAAGAACCGGGTGAGCGGGACAGTTCAACGGCGTAAGCGCCTCAACCCCGAGCAACTCTTGCAGATCGAACTTCCGATCCCACCCCGCGGGGTACAAGCGAAGATCGTCGAGGTACTCGACGCAGTCGACGACCAGATCACCGCACTCGATAGCGAAGCAAATGCTGCCGAGATGGCCGCCGGTGCAATTGCCGAATCGATGCTGGCCGATCACGCTCCGGTCCGGGTCAGGAACCATCTTGATCGCATCGAGGGCGGTCGTAGTCCGCAGGCGGTCGATAGACCGCCCACAGATGATGAGGAAGGCGTCCTAAAGGTTAGTGCGGTCGTAGCCTTTCGGTTCATCGCGGATGAGTCCAAGACACTTGCCTTGGGAACGAAGATGCCAGAGTCGGCCGAGGTGCAGGCAGGGGACGTACTGATCACTCGGGCAAGTGGTGCCATCAAGCGCGTCGGTGCGGTCTGCCGTGTCCCCTCTGACGTTAGAGGCGGTCTGTACCTGAGCGACAAGACGCTCCGTATGGTTCCCGCCGATGACCTCGATCCGGACTTCCTGGTTGTTGCTATGGCACTTTCGGGGGTGCGGGGGCAGATCACTATGGCTGCTTCTGGCTCAGCTTCCATGAAGAACATCAGTCACTCGAAGATCGGTGAGCTCAAAGTTCCAATGCCTGAATTGGCTGAGCAGCGTCATATTGCTTCGACGGTGCTTTCGGTGCGTTCACTCGGGGGTGCGTTGCGCACAGAGGCCAACAGGCTCCGGCAGGTCCGTGAGGCTCTGCTGTCAGGTCTGCTGCACCAGACCATCATCATCGACCCTGCCGGGCTGGAGGTTGTCTGATGGCGAAGGGTGTTCGGGAACGTGAGTTCCAGAACCTGATCATTCAATGGTCCCTCCCCATGGGCTGGAGCTTCACAGCGGGCAGGTCACTGCCGCGTGAGACGACGCAGACGGTGGTCGCCAGCCAGCTGCGGGACGCCATTGTCCGGCTCAATCCTGGAGTGATCGACGGGTTCGACGTGGACGCGGTGATGCAGGAGATCGTCGCCACGGTCAACGCTGTCGAGGGCGGGTTGGTGCGGGCCAATGAGCAGGTGCTGCGCCTGCTGCGCGGGCACAAGGAGTTCCGGGATGCCGACGGCGTGTGGCATGCCCTGAAGGTCATCGACTTCGAGCATCCGACCGCCAACACGCTGGTTGTGTCGGACGAGGTGACCATCACTGTCCCCGGCAAGACCTCCCGTCGGTTTGACCTCGTGTACTGGGTCAACGGCCTGCCCCTGGTGGTGGTCGAGGTGAAGTCGCCGACCGCGAAGTCTGGTTGGGCGGATGCGGTCCGCGAGATCAACGACGTGTATGCCACCGAGTACCCGTGGTTTTTCACCCCCAACGTCTTCGCCGTTGCTTCCGACGGGCTGAAGCTGCGGTTCGGTGCCGCCGGTGCCCCCACGAACCTGTGGCAGCCGTTTCGGTCCACTGCCGACGATGAGAACCTGTCCGGACAGGCCGACGTGCAGCGCTCCGCCGAACTGTTGTTCAACCCGGCCACCGTCTTGGACATGCTGGCGAACTTCGCCTTGTTCGACACCTCTGGGGGCGGGGTGGACATGAAGTACCTGCCCCGCTACCCCCAGATGGAGGCTGCCCACCTCATCCACGAGCGAGTTCTGGCCGGCGGCCGGAAAGGTCTGATCTGGCACCACCAGGGCAGCGGGAAGACGCTGCTGATGGTGTTTGCCGCCTCGCTGCTGCTGGCCGATACCCGCACCGAGTCGCCCACGATTATCCTGCTGTCGGACCGAACCCAGCTCGTCCGCCAGACCTCCGGGGTTTTCACCTCCGCTATGGGGAGCGCCTACTTCCACCAGCCCGCCACCGGTCAGGAGTTACGTTCCCTGCTGGCCGACGACGTGCGGGGCGTCATCTCCACGACCGTCCATAAGTTCGCCGACGCCGGCAAGAACCTGTCGATGCGGGACAACATCATCGTGCTGGTCGACGAGGCACACCGCACCCAGTCCGCCAAGTCGACGTCCCTTGCCGGGCAGATGCGCGCAGCGTTGCCGAACGCGAAGTTCTTCGGCATGACCGGCACCCCAATCAGGAACCTCGCCACCGACACCTTCGCCCTCTTCGGTGAAGAGACCGACCCGGACAGGGTTCTGCACCGGTATTCGGTGTCCCGGTCTCTACTGGACGGGGCCACCGTCCCGGTCCTGTTGGACCCGCACCCGGTCGCCTTCGATTTAGACGACCAGGCGTTGCAGGCCGAGTTCGATCAGTTCGCCGACGACTTCGACCTCGACGACCCCGACCGTGAGCTCTTGTCCCGCAAATTCGGGCGCCTCACCTCGGTGTTCGCCAACCCCGACCGCATCCACGCGGTCTGCCAGGACATCGTGGACCACTACCTGGCCGGCGCCTACCGCAACGGCCTGAAGGCCCAGGTCGTCGCCTACAACCGTGAGCTGGCCGTGGCATACACGGACAAGATCAACGAGCTGCTGGCTGGCTTCGAGGCGTCACAGGTGCTCGCCGAGGTCGGCAAGCATGGCCGGATCACCGCCGAGGTGAACATCTCCGTCTCGGATGCCAAGAGCGAAGACCCCGCCATGCGGCCGTTCCAGCTTTCGGAGGCCGAGGAGGAAAAGCAGAAGCGGCGGTTCCTCACCCCCGACGACCCGCTGTGCTTTCTCGTGGTGACCGCGAAGCTGATGACCGGGTTCGACGCCCCCAACGAGGGCGTCCTCTACCTGGACAAGCCGCTGAAGGCCCACACCCTCTTCCAGACGATCACTCGCCCGAACCGCACCTGGGTGTCCCCGACCGGATTTGTGAAGACCTCCGGCGTGATCGTGGACTACATCGGGCTGGCCGAAGAAGTCCAGCGGGCCGTCATCGACCCCACCTCGTCGGAGGCCGGCAAGGGCGGCGGGTTCGTCACCGACCTGTCCGAACTGGTCGACGAGTTCCGCACCACCTTCGCCCGCATCGAAGACCTTTTCGTAGACGTGGACGGCCTCGACCTCACGGTCCACGGATACGAGTCCGTACGGGCCATCAACGCCTTCCTGGACGCCAACCCTGGCGCCGCCGAAGTGTTCACCAAGGACTACCGGCTCCTGGCTCGCCTGTACCCGCTCATCAGCACCGACAAGCGGGTGGCCAAGTACCGCGACGGTTTAGGGCTGTTCGGGTCCGTGTACACGACCTTGTTCAAGAAGTCCTCCGACGAGGACAGGAAGGAGCGGTTGAGTGAGCTGGGGCCGATGGTCCTGGAGATCATCAACGCCCACGTCCACTCCTTCTCCGTGGTCGCCACCCGAGAGGAAGCCCTCGTCCTGGACGCGCAGGGCATCGCCATCCTCAAGGAACTGCTGTCCCTTGTCCGCCCCAAGCCCGGCAGGGACGACGGCGACAAGAAGCCGCCGTCCGCGGCGGAGATCTTGGATCACATCAAAGCCGCCCTCGAAAAGGGCGTCGAACCAGGGTCCGCGAAGTACACCGCCCTCGCAGAGCGGATCAAATTGCTGCGGGATCGGATCATCCAGAACTCCCAGGACGCCCTGGAGTTCCTGTCCGAGGCACTCCGGATCGCTCGCGCCATCGTAAACGCGGGGAAGCACCCTGACGAAGCCGTCGTGCTGGACGACGATCACGTGGGTGTCCTGACGCGGATCATCCGCGACCATGCACCGCCCGGCCTCACTATCACGGAAAGGAACCTGGCCGAGGAGATCGACCAAGTGGTCACCCGCACCCTCGCCCGGTCATGGGACAACGCCGACGCCCGAAACCGAGGCGCCCGTCGCGCCACCGCCGCAGTCTTTCGCAGGTACATGCTGAAGCCGGTAGGGGAGCCATATGACTCCACCGTCGCCTACATCGAAGCCCACTACCTAGTCGACTGACGAATAGAGGCCCGGCTCCCGCGCGGCTGCCGGGCCTCCGCGTTTTGCTTCGCTGGGCAGACGAGGCCGCGAATTCATAACGTCATGCCACGACGGGTGATTGAATTCTTACGCTGTGTGGATGACTTTGATTTCTGACCCCGTCAGGTGGGTTCTGTACGCTTTCGCTGCCGATGCCGCGCATGAACCGCTGGAACGTCAGTTCGCCGTGATGCGGGGTCACGTCGCCTCCGAGGGAGGGGTGGTCGTCGGCGAGCACAGCGACATCGGGTCGCACCGGTCCGGCCGTGCCGCCGCGTTCGCCCAGGTTGGCGACGGCAGCGCGGACCGTGTCCTGGTCTTCGACCTCAGCCGGCTCACCCGCAAGATGGAGGAGTTTGAACAGGTCAGGCAGCTGGTGCTGCAGACCGAAGCCGACCTTCGCTCCGTGCAGCAGGGGCGTATCGTCGCCAGTGACCTCACCGTGGCGGCCGCGCCCATCGTGTGCGGCTGGCGGCAGGAGATCCGCGCCCAGCGCGTCGCCGGCAACGCCGAAATGAAGCGGCAGCTCGCTGAACGTGCCGAACGCGTCAGCCAACTGGAGAAGGATCTGCGGGTCACGGTGAAGCCTTGGTGCTGTCCGTGTTTGCTGCGCCACCCCGAGCGTCGCGCCGCCCACGAGCGGCGCGACGATGTTTGCGACATCGACTACGGCGGGCTGCTGGATCACGGCTCGTCATGGTGGCGTGAGGGTCAGCTGTTCGCCGTGGTGTCCGAGCCGTACAACATCGCCGGCGAGGGCGTCGCCGTGCTGACCGTCAGCTGCGCCCCTTACGACCTGGGTGTGCTGGTCAGCGGTGAGCATGCGGTGCACTTCCCGCCGAGAACGCTCGCTGTCATCGTGACCCGGGGCGAGGAGCGGGTGCCTCACCGCGATGAATAGTCCTGGTGTCGGCTGTATGGCCTGTGCGGCAACGGCCGTTACGAGATGATCGGGGGGGGGCTGGCTCTTCGATCGTTGTCCAGCCGGGTGGCTTGGGCAGGCCGCCTCCCTGCTGTCGCCCCAGCGCCTGCGGGCACGTGTTCCACTGCCCGACGTGCGGCGCCGGATCGGCTCACCCGCAAGACGCCGCGAACGACTACTGCGGGGCGTGCGGCTATCAGGAGCGCCCGCCCGCGTGGTGAGTGCCGGGGCTGGGGCTGCTCGTAGGCCGGCGGCTGTGGCGTCGTGATGTTCCTGTGAGGTGCGGAATTCATCACACCACCAGCTGTATATCAAGTTCATAATTTGCTATGCTTTTGATATACAAAAAGGAGGGGTTTGCATGCACCTGCTGGTATCGACGACTCAGACGCAGGGCCGCCGCGACGACGACTTCCACAACGGAGAGGAGGGTGAGCTCGTCCGCTTCGCGTCCCCCTGTGCCCGCGACGGTGGCGACCCTGCCGGAGGGTGCGGCTGCGCCCGGTCCTTCGCCGGGTTCGACTCGGCGAAGGCCACGACCACCGCCCTGGTGCGCGAGGTCGACATGAGCCGCGACGACTACGTCCAGGCGCTGGTCTCCGCGTACGCCTTCCCTGTCCCCGGCATGGAGGCGGCGATCGCGGTCGAGGCGGACTCGCTGATCGCCCTGGCCGGGCGGCTGCCGCTCGGCGCGGTCGTCGAGGTGCGGGGGGAGGAGCTTCGCGTCCGGGACGTGGTGGACGACGCGTAGCCGGCCGCCGGAGGGTGCCCCTTCGTGGGGCGCCCTCCCGGCGGCGGGGAATTCAGAGTTATTTTCCCCGAAACCTGCGACTATCAATAGTATAACTAGATATGATGAAGATATATCGGGAGTTGTTCAGGGCTCCCGGCACCGACCAGGAGGGGCAATGACCACCACAGCAGCACAACACCCGCACGGCCCGGCCGACCCCGGAAACGGCAGTGTCACCGCCGCCCAGCTGCGGGCGATCGTCAGCGAGGTCTCCGACCGCTACATGGAACGCTCCGGGGTGGTGCAGACGCTGGTGGCCGCCATGCTGGCTGGCCAGCACAGCCTGCTGCTCGGCCCGCCCGGAACGGCCAAATCCGAACTCGCGCGGGAGCTGACCGGCCGCATCACCGGCGCCCGGATGTGGGAGATCCTGCTCAGCAAGTACAGCGACCCCAAGCGCATGTTCGGCCCGATCGACGTGGCCGCCCTGATGCAGGGCACCTACACGCAGGTGTTCGAGGGCCGTGCCACACAGGCCGACATCGCGTTCATCGACGAGATCTTCAAATGCGGGCCCGGGGCATTGAACGAACTGCTGGGGCTCCTCAACGAGCGCCTGTACCACCCGGAGAACGGGGGCGCCCCGATCGAATGCCCGCTGCTCACCGCGATCACGGCCAGCAACGAGCTGCCGTCCGGTGAGGAAAGCGCCGCCATCTACGACCGGCTGCTCGTCCGCATCAGGGTCGACTACCTGGCCGACCTCAGCAACTTCGCGCGGCTGCTGCGCTCCACCTCCGCCCCCGTCGCCATGGCGCCGACCACGGTGGCGCTGGCCGACCTGCAGACCGCCATCCGAACCCACGTGCCCGCCGTCGCCGTCACCGACCCCATCGTGGACATCGTGTGCAAGCTGCGTACCGCGCTGCGCCGCACCGGGATCATCGCCTCCGACCGCCGGTGGCGGCAGGCGATGCGGCTGCTGCAGGCGCTGGCGTTCCTTGAGGGCCGCCCCAGCGTCGAGGTCAACGACCTGCAGATCCTCACTCACGTGCTGTGGGACGCCCCCGAAGACCAGCCCGCCGTGGAACGGGAGGTGCTGCAACTCATCAACCCGCACGCGCGTGAGGCGCTGACCCTGCTGGACGGCGTCACCGCGCTGGAGGTCGAGCTGGACGCGCTCGCGGGCAAGTCGCGGGAGGAAGTCGCCGACTGGGCCATCAACGAGGCGAACGGGAAGCTCCGCAAGGCCGGCCAGCGCCTGGAGGAGCTGCTTCAGCAGTCGAAGGCGGCGGGCCGCTCCACCACCCAGATCGCCGAGATCGACGCCAAGCGCCGCGCCGTGCACGCCCGCGTGATGGTCGAGGCGCTCGGCATGGACGCCTCCATGATCACCGTCTGAGAAGGGGCAAACGACATGATCAAACGTAAGCCGTTGACCGCGCTGAAAGACCTCGCGGCCCGCGCCGGGCGGTGGCTCGGCCTGGCCGCCCCGCCCACCCTGCACACCAGCGCCATCGCAAGCGACCCGTTCGACGAGATGGCGTGGCGCGACACCTACGAGCAGGCGGGCGCGCTGCGCGACCTGGCCTACGACCTGGCCGACCGGCACGACCACACCGACGACCTGCTGCGCGACGTGTGGAGCGCCGCCTACAAGGCGGCGCCCCAGCTGCGGCCCAGCTCCGAGATGGATCGTTCCAGGCTGCTGAACCACCGGGTGGTGTCCGCGCTGCTGGGCAGCGCCGACTTCACGCAGCTGCGCAGCCACACCGTCGGCGACCCCTACGCCGCGGCGATGGCGGTACTGGCGCAGAGCGCCGCGCTGCGCGCCATGCTGGAGGAGACCCGGCAGGCGCAGCAGGCCGCCCAAGCCGCCGAAGACGCCCGCCAGCTCGCCGCGCAGGCGGCACACGCCGTGCAAGACGCCCTACAAGCCGCCGCCGCAGCAGCAGCCGACGGCGACAGTGGCGGTGGCGGTGGTGTTTCTGACGGTGCCGAACAGCAGGTGGCGGCGGCGATCGCCGCCGCCGAAGCCGCCGACCAGGCCGCCGCCCAGGCCGACGTGGACGCTCACGCGGCGCTCGCCGAAGCCGGCCCCCGCATCGACGCCGCCGCCCGCGCCGCCGCCGCCGAAGCCGCGCAGCAGGCCAGCGACGAAGCCGACGTTCTGGCCGGGTGGGGAGTACAAGCCGGGCAGTTGCAGCGGATGAGCTTCGAGGAGCGCAGCCAGCTCGCGCAGCGGCTGGCCGGTAACCGGTTGGCGGAGTTCGCGTCACTGATCGGCCGGTTCCGCGCCATGGCGAAAGGGGAGCGGGCCAGCAAGGTGCGGGGCGCGCCCGGCGAGCTGGTCGGCGTCACCCTCGGCGACGACCTGTGCCGGCTGGTCCCCTCGGAGCTGGCCGCGCTGGCGGTGCCGCCGCTGCGCGGCGACTTCGTCAGCCGTCTGGCCGAGCGGCGGCTGATGACGTACGAAACGCGCGGTGAGGACATCGCGGGGGAGGGCGCCATCATCGCCTGCGTCGACTGCTCCGGTTCGATGACGTCGAAGGACGGCAGCGGCGTCACCAGGGAGGCGTGGGCGAAGGCGTGCGCGCTGGCCCTGCTGGACCAGGCCCGCGCCAGCCGCCGCACGTTCGTTGGCGTCCTGTTCGCCAACGCCCAGAAGGTGGAGGTGTTCACGTTCCGGGAGGGCCGCGCCGACCTGGAGCAGGTGCTGGAGTTCGCCGAGCGTTTCTTCGGCGGCGGCACCAGCTTCCAGGCGCCGTTGGACGCGGCGGCCGACGTGCTGCAGGGGCAGTACGACGGCGACGGAACCCGGCACGGCGACATCGTGTTGATCACCGACGGGGAGTGCGGCGTCGACGACGAGTGGATGACGCAGTGGCGTCGGCGCAAGGCGCTGCTGGGCCACCGCGTGTTCGGGGTGGCGGTCGCCGTCCGCCCCAGCCCGGCCCTGGAAGAGCTCTGCGACAGCGTACGAACCGTCACCGACCTGGCCGACCTCGACACGGCCGCCGACCTGTTCCGCCTCATCTGACCCCACCACGGTACTGAAACGCCCGTTAAAGCAGCAGAAGGGAATCGGATCATGAGCATCGACCCGCAGGCAGCACCGCAGGCAGCCCAGCAGGCAGCACCGCAGGAGGGCGGAGCCCTCGACACGCTCGCAGCGTTCAGCAACTACGCCTCCCTGGAGGGTGGGCAGACGCCGATCCTGGGGCACCTCGTCCTGTACTCGATTTTCGAGGGGAAAGTGACCGTCGACATGATGCACCGCTGGTTCCTGGAGCTGGGCCTGGACTCGGCGTTCGTGCCCGGCGAGATCCGCGAGATCGACGCCTACGAGCGGGTGACCGGCAAGACCGGGGTCCGCGTCACCTACTCGCTGGACGGCGCCCCGGCCGGGCGGCGGCGCCGCGCGCCGGGCGACAAGGAGCGGGAGGCGACCTTGATGATCCGCCACGTCAGCCGTGAGGGGCTGCGGCTGGTGAGACACCTGGTGCGGGAGGTCCGCGACGAAGGCCGCTCCCGGCTCACCTACGACACCCGGCTCGCGGAGGTCGTGTTCTGGCGCGACCCGCTCGACTCCGGCAAACCCGGCAAGGGAACCTTGCAGGTCATCCCCGACCACGCCGCGATCACCGCGCTGGCCCCCGAAGAGCAGACGAAGGTCCGCGAAACCCTCGACAAGATCGAAGAGGAGTTCCGGTACCAGTGCAGGTACCTGACCAGTGACCGGCTGCGCACCGTGATCCGCACCTACGTGGAAGCGCTACAGGCGGTACGGGTCCGCGCCACCGGAGGCGTCTACTTCGTCCACCGCGCCCACGCCGACACGCTGGCGGCGCTGCGCGAGCTGGCCGAACGCATGGGCGGAGGCAGCCACCTGGTGCGTGTCCCCCTCCCCGACCAGGAGGAGATGCGAGAGATGGTCATCGCGGCGTTCACCGCGAAAGCCAAAGAAGACCTCAACAAGCTCGCCGCTGACATCGCCGCAGCCCAGCGGGAAGGCCACTCCGACGCCACGATCGCCGGCCTGCACAAGCGGTTCCGGGCTTTGCAGGCCGCCACCGCCGAACACTCCACGCTGCTCAGCTCCTCCCTGGAGGAGACCAAAGACGCCCTGCTGCTGGTCAACGCCCAGTTCAGCAACCTGCTGGCCCGCAGCGGGTGACGCGACCAGGCGGCGCAGCGGAAACCACCACCCCACCCCCCGGCCGGCAGGCACAGAGGGGGTGGGGTTTTCCGTGTCGGCGGAACCGTACGGCTTCCCCGGCTCAACCCCCACCTGGTACCCCTGCGGGCGGTGGACGCCGCGTTACAGGCGCGCTCAGCGCCGCCCCCGCACGGTTTTCCCGCCCCCCTGCCGGGGCGCCTGCCCGGCCAGGTGGTGTTCGCGGGGGAGGAGGCCGTGCAGGTCGGCGGCAGCTAGCGGCTGGTGTTCGGATCAGCGATCGGACAAGGAGGCGATGAGCCGGTCGGCCTCGTCGACGGTGGGGTTGGAACGGGCGGGAACCCAGGAGGCCCGCAACCGGCCGAGCTCGGTTTTGACGCGCCCCGAGGTGAGCAGCGGAAGATCCGCCCGGAGTTGCAGGATGGTGGCGGCGGCCTCGTCGGGGTGACGCTGGCGGACCTGCAGGTCGGCGAGGCGGCAGGTGATGAGCGCGCGGGAGCGGCGTTCGACGGTGCGGCGGGCACGGTTGGAGTCGATGAGGTGCCGCTGGGCGGCGGGCAGGTCCGCCAGGTGGGCGAGCGTCATCCCGGTCTGGTGCTCCAGGGCGGCGCGGCGGTAGGCGCCCGTCCACTGCGACTCGGGCACGGAATCGGCGCGTTCCACATCTGTTTCGGCTTGGCGTAGCGCGGTGAGCGCGGCCTTGGGGTTGCCGTTGGCGGCGTGTGCTTCGGCGCACATGCCGGCCATCCAGGCGCGGACCCGGAGCGGGCCGCCGCCGCGTAGGGTCGACGCCGCCGCCTCGGCGAGGTCGACGGCGCGGGCCGGGTGGCCGAGCTCGACGGCTTGGACCGCGAGGCCCCGCAAAGCGGTCGCTTTCGCCACCGGGTCGCCGGCTTCCTGGGCGAGCCGGGCGGCCTGAATGTAGTAGTTCTGCGCCAGCCCGGGGGAGTCCCCAGCGTCGGAGGCCATGAACGCCGCCAGATACGTCATCTGGGAGGCGGCTGAGAACAGCGCGGGCCGGGCCTGCCCGGTGGTGCCCTGCAGCAGGGGCCCCACCTCGTGGACGAGGTAGGCGAGGACGGCGGTGCGTGCGTGGCCGCCGCCGAACAGGTCGTCAGCGGCGGAGAACTGGCTGCTCATCACGCGGATGCGTTCGGCGTCGGAGTCGCCGGCCTGGCGAGGCTGCCCCGGACGGTCAACGGTGGTGAGGAGTGCGGGCGGCAGGTTCAGCGCGGCAAGCGAGTACAGGCCAGCGCTGAGCAGCGATCGCCGGTTGAGCATGTCGTCCCTCCCTAAGCGGGTCACCCAGGTCATGGGATCGCACTCCCACGGATTCTCAGGTGCCGCTTCGTTGTGTGGCCACCCCAGGTCGTGAGCGGCGAGGTCACGGCCGAGCAGCCGGGCGAACGCCTCGACGATGACGGGAACCGCCGCCGACGCAGGGATGGTCCCCGACAGCCAGTGTGCGATAGCGGCCGGGTCGTAGTACATACCCTGCCCAGTTTCAGCCCCGACAGCGTTGATCGTTTTCGCGATGTGTGTGTAGGGCTTCCCAGCGGCCGCGATCGCCTCCCGCAGGGCGGTGTTCTTCACCGGGTGGTGTCGTTGTCTCGGCATTTCTATCCCCTCGTGTCGCTTTCCATGTGGCCCGAGGATCCAAAACCATCCAATACCGAAAGCCCTGTTCGATCAGGTCGTTGCGCCCTTCACTCGTCAGTGAGACCAGAACGTGACGGTGTGAGAGCGAAGCGCGACGGGAGGGGCCGACGATTGATTACCCAGCAGGGAGAGCGGTGGTTCACTGCCGCTGACGCGGCCAAACTGTTCGGCCCGGGAATCGTCACCAGCAGCACCACGGGGCGCCGGGTTTGGTACGAGGAACACGACCCGGCTGCCGCGGTGCGTGTCGCGCTCGGCGTTGCCCGCCGCTCCTGGGTTGACGCCGTGGCGGTCGCTCCGGTCGGCGCCGCCCTGGCCCAGGCCGGTCTGGCGTTGGCCTTCGCCAAGCACCTGCACGAAGTACGACGTCGGCATGGTCTGCACGGCGCGTGGGTGACGAGCCCGCTGCGGCCGCCCCTGCCTCGGCTCGGGTTGTGCCGCCTCCCGCACCTGGTCACCGCTGCAGGCCCTGACGGGACATGGCAGGACATCGCGGTGTGGGAGGTCATGACCGAGGAGCGCTTTACGGAGTGGCTCGGTCGTGAAACGGTCGGCTTGGCCGAACTCGAGGCGAGGCTTCCCCGGCTGCTCGCGCTGCGCCGGGCCGTTCGTGAGGGCACGCTGCCCGACACCCAGGCCGTTCGTGAGCTGCAGGAGTTGCTGCGGACCCGCTGCCTGTCGACACGGCTGGTACTCGAACGCCCGAACTTCTTCGATTCTCTGATCGCTTTCAAGGAGGAACGTTCGTGAGTAACAGCTGTGCGTCGCCAGTTGACTACGCCAGTGCGCCGGTGACGTTGCCGGTCAGCATCTCCGTTTACCAGCCCGGTACGCCCCTGGACGCGGAGCTCGCCGACCTCGGCCATGCTGCGCTGCGCGGCTGGCCGGATCAGCGGCCGATGACGGCGGCCCTGGTGCGGTCCCTGCTGCGGACCTTCGAGGGTTCCCCTCCGACGCTGATGTTCTTGACCCGTACCGCGGGCGGCGACCTGGTCGCGGCGGCAGCCTTGTGCTATCCCGCCGGGCCCGGCGTACCGGGTCGCCTGTGGGGGCCGGTGGTCGACCCGGGCTGGCAAAGGCAAGGGCTGGGCACCGTCCTGCTGGAGCAGGTCAACGCATGCCTGCTTGATCGTGAGACGGGCCTGGTCACCGCGGAGATCCCGGCGACCCGACGGCACGGCTGCGCGTTCTTCACGAAAGCCGGGTGGCGCCTGCACTCCACTGCCGCCCTGCTGCATACCCTGACCATTCCCGCGCCGGGTGGAGACCTGCCGGACGTGCGGGTCTTGGACGCGGCGGATGCCGCCGCGCTGGGCCGTCTGTATTACGCGGTCCACCCCACCTGTGAGCCTTTGGTCGCCGCAGGCATCTACCGGCGGTGGAGCACCGACGAGCGGTTCGTCACCGATGGTCTGGTCGGTGTGGCCAGCCCTGACGGGGAGCTACAGGCGGCCGCCCTGATGTATCCGCTGATCCACGCCAACCCCGGAGAGCCGGCGGAGGCGCTGCTAGCTGAGGTGCTCGTTCACCCCGGCGCAGACCGGGCGGCCCTGGTCGGCCCGCTGATCGCGGCAGTTCTCGACGCAGGTGCCCGGCACGACGCCCTGGTGGCTCGCGCCGTCGTCTCGACCACCGAACGTGCCCTGCTGGCTGATCTGCACGCGGCAGGCCTGACCACGGTGGAGGAAGTCCGCTCCTACCAGGCGCCGCTGACGCTCCGGCTCAATCGGTGAGTTCGAGCGGTGTGGCCGGGGCGCCGTCGCGAAGGTATCCAGCGATGAGGTCACCCAGCCCGATCGGGTACACGGTTTGGTCGCTGGTGGCCAGCTCAGTGAGGGTCCACCAGCGCCAGGCGCGGATGTCATCAGGCTGGGTCGCATGCTCAGGGTCGACGTCATCGGCGTGGACGCGGGCGGCGTAGTACTTCTCGACCTGCCGAACCGGCTGGCCGCCGACCAGGTGGTCCTTGCTGCGAACGGCAAGCTCAGGGCCGAGCGTGACGTCGTTGACGCCGAGTTCCTCGCGAAGTTCCCGCTGCGCTGCGCTGTGATGGTCTTCACCGGGTTCCAGGGAGCCACCGGGGGTGGCCCAGAATCCGCCGTTTTCCTCATAGCGCAGCAGCAGCAGCCGGTCGTGCTCATCGAGGGTGATGACGCGGGCAGCGTGGCGCAGGGTCGGGGTGGGCATGCGCCTATTGTCGCAGGCTACGTCTTGGTGACGAGGTAATCCCCGATACAGAGGGCGTCCAGGTCGCTGGCCTGGAAGGTGGCCAGTGCGTGAGCAGGGGTTTCCACGATGGGTTCGCGGTCGTTGAAGCTGGTGTTGAGCAGGACGGGCACGCCCGTGATGCGGTGGAAGTGGTCGAGCAGCCCGGCGAAGGCGGGAGTCACGGCCGGGTCGACGGTTTGTACGCGGGCGGTGCCATCGACGTGGACGACACCGGCGATCCGGTGGGCCTTGTCCGGGTGGACCTGGGGTGCCAGAAGCATGAACGGGGAGGCTACGTCCAGGTCGAACCAGTCGCCGGCGTGGTCGGATAGGACGGCGGGAGCGAACGGCCGAAACGGTTCACGGTGCTTGATGCGGTCGTTCAGGGCGTCGCGGGCAGCGATGGTGCGCGGGTCGGCCAGGATGGAGCGCTGGCCGAGCGCACGCGGGCCCAGTTCGCTGCGGCCGGTGAACCAGCCGATCAGTTTGCCGTCAGCGATCAGCTGGGCGGCGGTGGCGGCGATGTTGGATTCGCGATGCCAGGCGTAGGAGGTGCGGCGGCGCTCGACGAGACCGGAACGGGGATCGCGGCGCAACGCTTGTTCGATCTCGGCGTCGGTGTAGAGGCGGCCGAAGGTGTCAGCGGCCAGTGGACGGCGAGGCATGGCGCCGGTGAGCTGGTGCCAGCCGTACAGCGCGCACCCCAGAGCCTGGCCACGATCAGAGGCCGGCGGCGGCACGAAGTAGCCATCGACGCCCGGCATACGGCGGATCTTGTCTCCGGCGACGCAGTTGAGCGCGACCCCGCCCGCCATGCACAAATCGGGGAGGCCGGTTTCGGCAATGACCTGCTCGGCCAGTGCGCAGAGGGTTTGTTCGGTCTGGAATTGCAGGTAGGCGGCGGCGTCGATTCCGCGCGGGTGGGTGCCGCGGCTGCCGGGCGGGCCGAAGTCCCATCCGGTGGCGGCTATCAACTCGGCGACGCCGCGGGAGTGGGTGGCGTTCAGGCGGCCGTAGACGTCGGTATTCCGTACGTCGAACAGCGGCTCGGGGTAGGGGTGAGGGTCACCGTAGGAGGCCAGCGCCATGGTCTTGCCGGCTTCCTGCTCGTGCCAGCCGAGGTAGTTGGTGAACGCCTCGTAGGTGGCGCCGATACCTCCTGCGCGTCGACGGCCGGGCGGGTTGCCGCCCAGCCGGTGAATGCCGTCGGTGGTGGCGGCGTAGTAGGTCTCGGTGTCGCCGTTGTTACCGGCGCCATCGATGACCAGCACGGTCGCTTCCTGGTGCGGAGACAGGCAGTAAGCGGTGTAGGCGTGCGACAAATGATGGTCGACGATCTTGATGTGGTTGCTGTCGACGCCCAGGTGCTGCAAGCCGGTCTGGGCGGGCTCGGGCGGTGTGTGGCCGATGCCGCTGACGATGACCAGATCGAGGTCGTCCAGCCGTAGGTCGGCCGCCTGCAGGCAGTACAGCAATGCGGCTTGCCAGCCAGGGCTGTAGCGGGTGCGGTTGAGCCGCTCCTCACTGATAGCGATCATGGTGGTGGGGGTGATGAGGGCGGCGCCGCCGTCGTGGCCGAGGTTGATTCCGGCGACGCATGGGGTGCGGGCGCTCATCACGCCGCCCGCAGGGAGTCATCTGCCAGCAGGTCCCACAGCGTGGTCCGGCCGGAAGGTGCGCGGTGCAGAGCGCCGAGCTGGCACAACTGGACGTTTCCGCCCCGGTGGTTCATCGGCTTGGTGATGGGATGGCCGAGCGCCTCCAGCCCGCCGAGCGCCTCGTAGGTGTCGGCGAAGTGCGGCGCCAGCTCAGGCCGGGCAGCCGGTGCTGTGCTGGCGAGCAGAGACTGGGCGACGCCGGGCAGCCCGGCGTCGCCGAGCAGGGCGGCAACCTGCGCCAGGACGGCGTCCGGTGAGACACCATCGGTGTCGATGATCAGCGGAGGGGAGGGGCACAGGGTGGGGGCGACGCCGGTGTAGAACGTGTGCAGCCGCTCCAGGAGCCCCTCGTCGAACCACTGCTGCCAGCGAGGCCGTTCGGCGACGTTGCCCCGCCGGTCCAAGCTCTGCCCGGGACTCACCAGCAAGATCACGGTCAGGACGTGTGCGGGCAGGCAGGGGGCGATGCGCCGGGTGTAGAAGTCCGCGGCGGTGCGGTAGGGCAGCGAGTCCGCAGCCTGGGTGGCCCAGCAGTAGGCCAGCGCGCCGAGGTGGTTACGGTCGGAGATGAGCAGCTCAGTGGCGGGGTCGCCCGACAGAGCTGTCATCGCGCGGGCCTTGTCCAGTTCGTGCCGCAGGAACCACAGCGAGTGCCCGGCGGGCGAAGGGTGCACGGGGGCGCGTAGCCCCGTCGCCAGGCGGGCGTTGGGTTCGGTGAACCACAAGCACCCATCGCCCAAGGCGGGCAGCATCCGCGCGAGCAGGGACGTCTTGCCCGCCCCCGGGGGGCCGTCCAGAACGAGTATGGGCGCGTCAGCTCCAGGCATGATCGATGTCCTTCGTGTGGGGCGGGCAGAGCGTGGTCATGGTGGCCAGGCCGAGCGCGAGCTCTTCCACTCTGATGGCGAGGTCCGCGCTGGTCGGCAGGTCGGCCGGGTGCTGCGCCGACAGCCGCTTATCGATGGCCGCCCACATGGCGGCGAACGGGTCACCGAAGCCGGCGCGTTTACCGTCAGCGCC
Organism: Streptosporangium sp. NPDC000563; assembly: GCF_040299985.1. NCBI lineage: Bacteria > Bacillati > Actinomycetota > Actinomycetes > Streptosporangiales > Streptosporangiaceae > Streptosporangium > Streptosporangium sp. NPDC000563. The sequence goes on from NZ_JBEPDA010000010.1 coordinate 79,015, forward strand.
GGTAGTGAGGCGGGTAGCGGCAGCCGACTCATACGGGCGGGCGAAATCCACAGTGGCGGCCTCGACGGCGTCGGCCAGGTGGATCTGCTCACGGAAGACACCTGCTGGCGTGGCGCCGATGATCAGCGTGAACAGTTGCCCGGCCGGGCCGCGCAGGGTGGCGTGCAGCCACTGCCTGGCAGGGGCTACGACACAGGCGACCGGCTGGACGCCGGCAGCAGCCAGAACCAGGGCGGTCAGCAGATGGTAGCCCTGCCACAGCAAGATCTGCAGCGCCGTCACCTGGTGGCCTTCCAGGCCCGGCGGAACGGGCTGGGGCGGGTCGTCGGCGAAGGTGTAGGGGGCGAACCCGTCTGGCAGCAGCCGCCGGCGGGTGGCTTCGTCGACCCCGTCGGCCTTGACCAGCCACCCCCCGGCCGGTTCGGGGACCGCGGCCAGCGCGGCGTGCAGGGCCGGGTCATGGGCGCGCATCGCCCCGACTTCGAGCAACAGCCCGGCCTTACGCGCCTGCTTGGCCAGGGCTCGGCTGCGGTCGACGTCCAAGCCCACCGGTTTCTCGGTGAAGACATGGACCCCAGCTGATAGGGCCGCGTCGATGAGTTCCTCGTGCACACCGGTGAGGACCACCAGCATGTCGGCACCCTCCAGCAGCTCCCCGATGCTGGCGGCGGCCCGGGGTACCGCGAAGTGCTGCGCGGCGGCGCGGGCGCGAGCCGGATCACGGTCGGTGAGGGCGATTACCTCGAACGCCGGGTCACCGACCAGGTGCGGCAGGTGCAGGCCGAACGCGGCGGCGCCGCACCCGGCGACCACCAGTCGCCACGGCCGATGGGTGAGGGTCATGGAGACACCTCCGCTGTGCTCCAGCAGTGACGGGCCCCGTTCAGAGCCCGGGAGACGATCTCCTTCACGGGCAGGGCACGCAGCGCGGGGTTGAACAGCTCCACGGAAACCGCCCCGTGGTAGCCGGCCTTCGTCAAGGCTTCCTCCAGCAGGTCCCAGGGGGCGGCGCCCTCGCCGGGAAACTGCCGCATCGCGTCGGTGAGGTGCTCGGGTGCCTCACCGAAGGGGATGTCCGCGATCTGCACGTGTCCGATGCGGACGGTACCCCCCGCGCCGGGCGCCAGGGCGGTGATGTGCTCTGCCGGGGCGCCATTTGCGGCCCAGTGAAAGGAGTCCACCAGCAGCGTGAGATTGTCGCGCCCTACGTGCTGCAGCAGCGTGGTCAGCTCAGCGATGCTGCTCACCAGCCGGTGAGGTCCGTCCAGGGTGGTGTCCAGGCCGGTGCGGATACTGACGGCTTCGACAGCCAGGGCCACGCCGTGCTGGGCGGCGGCGTCGGCCAGCACCGCGAGCCGGTCCGCGGCGATGTCCATGGCGGCCTGTGGCTCCAGGGCCGTGCGCGGGTTGAACACGATTGTGGCCACCGGGCAGTTGATCTCCGCGAAGGCTTCCAGCCGCTCGCCCAGGCCGGCGAGGCACGCCGTATACGTTGCGTCGTCGACGAGCAGCGGGTGCGGAAGCACTGGCCCAGCGGGCAGGATGCCGCTTGCCGCCGCCACGGTCAGTTTGTGGGCGGACAGCAGGTTACGCACCCGGTGCGGGCGGTGGGCTTGCACCTGCTGGATGGACAATTCGATCGCGGGGAATCCGGCCGCCGCGGCGATGGCGACGAAGTCCGTTAGCTCCACACCCGACAGCGTGGCCGGGTTCAGGCACGGAGCGAACCGGTCAGGCGCGAGGCTACTCATGCGGTGACCAGCTTGCCGGTCAGCAGCGCCGCACGCAGTTCGTCCAGGTTGTTCATGACCTCGGCCACCACATGCCCGGCCAGGACCTCATCGACCTGCTCGGTTCCGGACTGCTGGACGAGGACCTGCCAGGGGTCGTTGAGGTCGCGGCCAGCCTGGGAGACCAGTGCGACCGCGGTTGCCCGGCCGGTCATCTCATACAGCTGTTGCGCGGCTTCGTTGGCGGCCAGGTTGTAAAGCTTGCCGACGTGGTAGACCGGGTTCTTGCCCGAGACGCCCTCCATGCTCATCGGCCGGAACATACTGATCAGCCCGTTGGAGCGGTTGCCGCGTCCGACGACGCCCTCATCGCCGGATTCGATTGAGGAACCGGTCGCGGTCAGGTACAGCTCTTGGCGGGCGTCGTTGTCACGGGTGTTGATCGCCACCGTGATGCGGTGATCGGGGGCGATCTGCTCGGCTGTCTCCGCGATCAGGTTCCGCGCCTGGACGCGCCGGGCGATGTAGGTGTCGAGGTCAGGGGTGTGGCAGGCGATCTGCGGCACGCACGCGGTGATGTTCACCTGCTCATCGCAGCGGGTGACCATGAGCTTGATGTCGGTGCCGTAGTAGGGGTGGGCGGCACGGAACACCTCGCCGGTCAGGTGGGACTCCACCTCGCATGCCAGCCGTTCGGCGACACCCAGCGGGGCGTAGCCCACCCCGGCGGAGGTGTCGTTGGAGAACATGCGGTGCCGCTCGGCCAGGTCCTCCAGGTTGCGGGGAGCGAACCAGAACTGCCGCCCGGCCTGCTGGTCGCTGGTCGGGCCCTGGACCGCGCCGGGACTGGAGGCCAGCGACAGACGCGGCTGGATTCGCACCCAGTTCTCCACGTCCAGCAGCGGCAGGGCGCCGGAGAGGAAGTCGTAGGTGGCGTTTCGGATGATGTCGTCGACCGGGATGGTCTGCTCGCCCAGCCGGTTGGTCATGCGTCCGTTGACCAGGACCGAGATGGGGGCGGTCATCTGCCCGTAGCCGAAGCGGACCTCGGCGGCTCCGCCGAGCAGCGCGGTCTTGTCGGTGTTGTGATGCAGGATCGCGCCGAAGCGCTCCAGGCAGTAGCGGCTGTAGGCGCGGGAGATCGCCTCAGCGACGCCATCGGTCAAGGTGTCGGGGTGACCGGCGCCTTTGCGTTCGACGAGCTCCAGTCCAGAGGTGGCGGTGAATGGCAGCCCGCAGGCGGTGACGATGTTCACGAGGCGACTCCTTGGGGAGGGCGGACGGTGGAGGAGGGCAGAGAGGGGCGGCGGCCCAGTAGCCGAAGCCGGGCACGCTCGCCGTGGTAGGCGGCGATCCGGGTCAGGTCGCGAAACGACTGCACCGCGCGGCCCTGGTCGAGGAATCCCCAGCTCATGACCAGCCCAACGGCTGCGTCGAGGATGGCTTCACGGTCGGCGCGGATGGCGGCGGGTTCCACACGCACGCTCAGGTGCATGCGGGCCACGCACACGCCGTGGCCGGCTCCTTGGCGCAGGAAGTAGCGGGCGGTGGTCTCCGGCCAGTACACCGGGTGGGTGACCAGCGCGGCCGGTTCGATCAGGATGTTCAGACCGTTTTGGCGGGCCCGGTCGACGAATTCGAGGTCTTCGCAGTCGCCCAGCCAGCGGCCTTTACGGCCCAGGTCGGTGCGGAACAGCCCGATCTCCAGCGCTGCCTGCCGTTCGAAGAGCAGGTTGCAGCCGGTGACCCAGTACGGCCAATCAGCGGGCGTGCGCTGCGTGGGCCAGTTCACCGCGCCGTGGCATTCGCGGAGCGGCTCGTTCAGCGGGAGCGCGCTGCCGTCGGGGTAGTCGACGATGCTGCGGCCTCCCACACAAAACACCTGCTCCTCCTGGGCGGCGGCCAGGAGCGCGGCCAGCCAGCCGGGGTCGGGGGTGATGTCGGGGTCGGTGATGGCGATGTAACGGCCGCGGGCGGCGCAGATCCCCCGGTTTCGGCCGGCGCTCAAACCCGGCTCCGGCTCTTGGAACAGGCGGACGGTGTACGGCCAGACGCCCCCGTTGATCAGCTGGGCGATGGGGCGTCGTGGTCCCGGCCGGTCGTTGTCGACGATGACCACTTCCATCTGATCGGCCGGCAACGTCTGAGCAGCCAGCGCGTTCAGCAGGTTGCGCAGACGCCCACCATTGCCGCGGGCGCTGACGACGACTGACACCAGCGGGTCAGATCGATTCATGAAGTCCTCCAATGCGGGAGGTACGAGAGGCGATGACTGAACTGTCACGCCGATACCGGCCGTGAGGAAAGCCACGCGGTGTTGCCTTGGTGTTGCCGACGGTCTCCACGCGTAGTGGTGCGCCCGTTACTGTGGCGGAGCAGGCATCGGGGATCTCATGAGGAGCACCGGATGCGCGATCAGTTCTACCGGCACCCTCTGGCCGCGCTGCGCGCCCAGTTCGGCCTGTCGGCTACCGAGTACCTGCAGAAGCTCGACACCCGCCACCGTGACCTCGGTTACGGCTCGATGGCCACCCGGCGGGAGAAGGCCGCCCGCTGGGAAGCCGGAACGTGTGTTCCCGAAGTCACCGCCCAACTCGCCATGGCCGACCTGCATGGCGTTCCTCGTGAAGCCGTGCAGGAGCTGAAATGGCCGCACTGGTTATTGCTGGCCTTCCCTGACGATCACGCGGTGCTCTACAGCCCGTGGACTTCAGCAGGTACCGTGGCATCAATGGCCGCTTCCCAGGGGTGTTCCATGGATCGACGTGGTTTTCTGATCGCCACCGGCGCGACGCTCACGGCTGTTGCGGCGAACTGGGCCGGCGCGCTGCAGGATGTGCCCGCCGCTTCGGCCTCTGGCCGCCGCCAGCTGACGACGGCCATGGTGACACGCTTGGAACAACGGCTCAGCGACCTGCGTCACCTTGACGACGTCCTAGGCGGCGGTGAACTGCGACCGCTGGCCGTGGCCGAGTTCAACCTGATGAACAAACTCGCCGCCGATGGGGTCTACGACGACCGCGCGGGCCGCCGCCTGTTTTCCGCCCTGGCCGAGGCCTCGCGGATCTGCGGCTGGATCCATTTCGACGCAGGCCGTCACGCAGGCGCTCAATCGTTCTATGTCCTCGCGTTGCGCGCCTCGGCCAGCGCCGCTGACCCTGCGGTCGGGGCGAACGTGCTGGCCTTCATGGCCATCCAGACGTACTCGACGGGCAACCCTCAAGACGCGGTCAATCTCGTCCGCACCGCCCAGGACCAAGCCTCCAAGTGTTCCACGGCACGCGTGCGGTCCATGTTGCACGCCCGCGCCGCTCGGGCTCTCTCCAAGACCGGTGATCTGAAGGCGTGTGCTCACGAACTCGACGCGGCCCGAGACGCCTACGTCGATGGTCCCCACGACGATGATCCGCCGTGGGCCTACTGGCTCACCGCGGGTGAGATCGAGATGCTCGCCGGCTCCTCCGCACTCGACCTTGGTCACCCACGCCGCGCCTTGGAGCACTTCGCCGCCGCTCGGCACTCCGCCTACGCGGGCGAGGGATACGTCCGAGACAACGCTCTGTACCTCACTCGCGCGGCTGAAGCGCATTTGGCGCTGGGGGAGTTGGACGTGGCCTGCGCGACGGCGTCTCAGGCATTGGCCCAAAGCAGCGGGGTCGACTCGGCTCGTCCTTCTGGGGCGCTCGTGGACTTCCGTAAACGGGTGAGCGCCCATTCCGGCACCGCTGCCGTCCGGGACTTCCTTGAGCGCACCGCTTAACGCCGATCAGCAGGTAGCGGGTGCTGTATCGCTCCAGGATGGCCGCCTGACCTGGCCGCCAACAGCATTACCAGTAGGCCCGCTCTGACCGGCCGGGCCTACTGGCGTTGCGTCCAACTGTGGCGGCGCGAGGGCGACCGGTAGTGTGGGCCGCGCGCCGCTGAGCTGAGGGCCGGGCACCTGCGTCTGCTCAGGGGGCCTGTGACGTGACCAGCTACCAGCCCGGCGGCCCAGCGTGAAGGTGGCGCGGGAACTCGTCGCGGCCGCCCAGCGGTGGACGCAACGCCGGTTCAGGGCCGCCCAACCCGACCAGTCGTGGCAGCACCGGGCGTGGAGTTACTACGACACCACGCCGGAGGTGCGGTTCGCGTCGAAGTGGATCGGCAACGCCATGGGCAAAGGCCGCCTGTTCGCCGGTGTCCGCGACGACGACGGCACCGTCAAACCGCTGCCTGACAGCCACCGGGCGTCCGAGCTGGTCGCGTCCATCGCCGGCGGCCCGGCCGGGCAGTCGCAGCTGCTGGCCGCGTTCGGACCGCACCTTGTGGTCGCCGGCGAAGGGTGGATCATCATCCGCCCCACCGAGGACGCCCGCACCGGGCAGCGCACGGGTGAGGACTGGAGGGTCCTGTCGGTGCTGGAGGTGACGTCGAAAGGCCAGGACCTGGAGGCGGAGATCGACGGCGAGCCGGTGCCGATTCCGCCGCACGACCCGTCTAAACCCGCTGACCCGCTGGCGCCGGCCGCGATCCGCGTGTGGGATCCGCATCCGCGCCGGCACATCGAAGCGGACTCACCGATCCGGTCGTCGCTGGGCCTGCTGGAAGAACTACGGCTGCTGAACGCGGCCGTCGCGTCGATCGCCCGTTCCCGGCTGACGGGGCGCGGCGTGCTGCTGGTGCCGCACGGCACCCGGTTCCCGTCCAAGCCGGGTGTGCTGGACGGCGAAGAAGACGACCTGATCGACGTGTTCATGCAGGTCGCTGAAACCGCGTACAAGGATCCCGAGAGTGCGGCGGCCGCGGTGCCGATCATTCTGGAGGTGCCGGCCGACGCGATCGGCAAGATCGAACGGGTGACGTTTGAGTCGGACTTCGACGACCTGGCGGCGAAGCTCCGCGAGGAAACCATCCGCCGATTCGCCACCGGATTGGACACGCCTGCGGAAATTCTGCTCGGCACCGGCGAGGTCAATCACTGGAGTGGCTGGCAACTTAAGGAGGAAGCGATCACTTTGGCGGTGGAGCCGCGCCTGGGCACCCTCGCTGACGCGCTGACCACGCAGTGGCTGCGACCCACTCTGGAAGACGAGAGCCACCCAGACGCTGAGCAGGCGCTGGTCTGGTACGAAACCAGTTTGCTGCGGATCCGCGCGAACCGGCCGCAGACCGCGCTGGAGGTGCACGACCGCGGGGTCATCTCTGATCAGGCGCTGCGTCGGGAGACGGGGTTCGACGACGACGACGCACCCACCTTGGAGGAGAAGCAGGCTCGCGCCGCCCGCGACGCCCGCGACGAGTCGATCGGGCGGGAGCCGGGGCTGCCGGTCGACGAGACCGAGAACATGCCGGACACACTGCCCGCTGCCGCAGCCGTGCACGACCCGGCGGGGACTCTCGCCCACATGGACGGCAGGGGGCGCGACCTGGTCGAGCAGATGAAGCGCCGGCACGGCTTGAACGACGATGAGCTACGGGATGTGCTGTATGGCCTGGTGCTGCTGCACTCCAAGGAGACGTGATGGCCGGGCGTGATCCGCGGGCCGGGCAGCGTGATCAGGTGGCGCGGGCTTTGGCCGGGCTGGAACCCATGGTGGGGCGCGCTGTGCGGGCAGCGTTGGATCGGGTCGCCGCCCAGTACGCGGCCTCCCTGCGAGCATCCACCGCCGTAGGGGATCTGGTGGCTCAGGGGGAGCCGGTTGATGACGCTGACGCGCGCCGCGTCTCGGAGTTGTGGGCTGCGGCGCTCCTCGTGATCGTGCTGGCGTTGCTGACCGTGTTCGGTGCCGCCCTGGTGGCGGCGCGGCGGGCGCTCGGCGTGCCCGACCAGCAGCCCAGCACCCCGCCGCCTGATCCTTCGCTGGTGAAGGCCGGCGAACCGGACCGGCCTGCTGACATCCCAGACCTGGTCGACCTGTATATGAACCGGCCGCTGGAGTTGCCCGACGTGGTTCGTGACTACCTGCTCGCCGCGGAGAACCGGCTGCGTGACGTCGGCGACAGCCTGTGGCGGGCGGCCCGGCAGTCCCTCGCGGACGGGGTCGCCGCCGGCGACACCATGGACGGGTTGCGGGCTCGGCTGCAGGCCACGTTCCGGGAAGGCGGAGCCCAGCTGGGGGAGGCCCGCGCCGCCCGTATCGCCCGTACGGAAACGCTGGCCGCGTGGAACTGGGCGGCGTTGCATGTCGCCCGCTCCCAGCCGTCCGGGTCGCGGCCGCTGTTCAAAAGCTGGCTGGCGACGCTGGACCTGCGCACCCGCGACGCGCATTTCCGCGCTGACGGGCAGGTGGTGCCGTTGGACGGGGTGTTTCGTGTGGGCGGCGAGTTCCTCGACTTCCCCGGCGACCCGATCGCTTCACCAGGCAACACGGTGAACTGCCGGTGTGCGATGACGTTCCATTCCGAGGAGTCGTCCGAGCCGCCGCCTGACACCGGCCGGCAGGGGCTGTCAGACCAGGAAATCAACGATGTCGTCAACGCGTTCGAAAAGCGAGGGGTTGTGAGGGACATTAGTGCCGCTTCGGGCGGCCCGTACACCGGGGCGATGGTGGCGTTGGTGCCGTCGCAAGCCGACATCGACCGGCTGTTGGTCGACGACGGCGAACTCGCCGACGACCTGCACCTGACGCTGCTGTTCCTCGGCGACGGCGACGACGTTGACGCCGAAACCCGGCAGGAGATCGTGGACCGGCTGCGGGGGTGTGTCGCGGAGCTGCGCGACGTCGACGGTGTGCCGCTGCCCGTGCAGGGCGACGGGTTCGCGCTCAGCGCGTTCAACCCGGGTGGCTCCGAGCCGGACACGGCGCTTGTGCTCGGCGTCGGCGGCGAACACCTCGCACAGGTGAAAAACGCGGTGACGTACTGCGTCGGCGACGTGTACGCGTTCCCGGCCCAGCACACCCCGTGGGTGGCGCACGTCACACTCACCTACAGCGACGACCTGGCCCAGCTTGCCGGGCTGGTCGACCGGACCGGGCCGATCACGTTTGATCGGCTGCGCGTCGTGTTCAACGGCGACATCACCGACATTCCACTCGCGGCTTCTGAAGGAGACGCCATGCCTGACCAGGACCTTTCCGCTGCCACGCAGCCGCCCCGCCGCTGGTCCACGCCGGGCGAGACGGCGCTCGCGTTCGAAGACGAGGAGACGGGGGACGGCCGGATTTTCGCGCCGCGCGCCCTGTACTGGGACGGCGAGTCGTGGCCGCTGCAGTACGCCGACGAAATGCGCGGCGGCCACCAGGGCGCTGTCCTCGCCGGGGAGATTCAGCAGATCAACCGGGTAGGTGGCCGTATCACCGGAGGCGGCGTCCTGTACCCGGACCGGGGCGCGGGGCAGGCGGCGATCGACCTGCTGGAGCAGCAGGCGCCGCTGGGGGTGTCCGTCGACTTGGACGACGTCGACATGGAGCTCGTCGACCGGCGCCGCCGCGAAGAGCACCCCGATGAGGACGAGGTGGTTTTGCTGGCGTCCCTGAAGGAGGCGTCGGTCACGCAGCTGCCGGGCGGCGCCTGGTCGGTGCGAGCCACCCAGGTGGTGGAGTGGACGACCGGCGAGCAGGGCGCGATGAGCGGCGACGGGTTGCGGGCGGCGCTCACCGCAGCGGGCATCGCCGCGGCCGCCGGCGACGGCGACGACAAGCCGGGCGAAGTGCTGTTCTCCGAGCAGGCCGGTGACTTCGTCATGCGCATCACGAAGGCGCGGGTACGCGGCGCCACCCTGGTGGCCATGCCCGCGTTCGCGCAGGCGTGCATCACCCTCGACCCAGTCGGCGCGCCCGCGCCGGGCCTGGCCGCCTCCGGCGACTGCGAGGAGTGCGACAGCAGCAGCGAACTCGAGGTGATGGACCCGCTGACCGCGTCCGCGTGGCACGAGCTGCAAGCCCTGCCCGCTCTGCCCGCCGCGTGGTTCCACGAGCCGACGCTGAAGGAGCTGCCGCCGGACTCGGGTGGCGTCCACTACGCCGACGGCCGGATCTACGGGTGGGTGGCGCAGGCCGGTGTGCCGCACGAAGGGTTCCCCGGCCGCCGGTTGACGATCGAGAGCCTCGGCGACATCGACCTGACGGGTTTCCTGCGCGCCAGGATGAACCTGGACGACGGCACAACGGTGAAGGTCGGCGCGTTCACGATGAACGTCGGCCACCACCGGGACGGCGCCGAATGCGAGACCGCCGCCTGCCAGTTCGACGACTCACGCACCGTCGCCGGGGTGATCACCGTGGGGATGAACGAGCGCGGCATGTGGTTCAGCGGTGCGGCCGCGCCCTGGCTCAGCGACTGGGACCGCACGGTGTTCACCGCCTGCCAGCCGAGCTACCACATGCGGCAGGAGCAGTCCGGGCGATGGGCGCTGCGGGCGGTCCTGTCGGTGCCGGTCCCCGGGCATCCGTCCCGGCTGGCCGCGTCCGCGGTCATCGGCCGAGCGAACCTGGCGCTGACCGCGGCCGCCGCCCCCGCCCTGGCGGTCCCGGCGGTTCCGGTTGTCGATTACGAGCAGTTGGCTGTCGCTGTGGTCGACGAGATGGAACGCCGGCAAGCGGCCCGCGCTGAAATCGAGGCGTTGGCTGCCGGGCTGGCGCCGATCCGCGCGCAGATCGCACAAGCGCTCGCCGCTGAGATCAAGGCGGCGTGATGGCGTGCACGCCGTGCGCGGCCCGCGCCGCCAACCGGCCTGTGTGGCAGGTGAAGGACGCCTCCGGCCGGGTCGTGTACGAAAGCACGTCCCGGCCGGCCGCGGACGGGGTCGCCAGCCGCTACCCAGGCGGCGAGGTCACCGCGAAGCAGGCACCGCAGGAGTCCGGCGGTTCCGCCGCCCCGAACAGATGACCGGCTGCGACTGCGGTATGCGGAACGGGAGGCACAGCGGCGCCGACCTGCGAAGCGTGTGAGATCTGCTGTTACCGCCCCCCGGGGTGGCCCGTCCGGTAGATCGGCCCCTCGTTGATCGGGATGGTTTCGACGAGGGTTGTGCCTTTGTGCTGGGTGAAGATGACGGCGAACTCTCCTTGGCAGGAGTCGCACCAGCCGGTGAGGGCGATGCGGTGGCGGCGCCCTTCACCGAGGCTGCCCACCGGGGCAACCATCGCGAACAGGGCGTCGACCTCGCCGGTTCTCGCGTCGACGTGGACGTTGGTGAATTCCCCGCCTTCCTTCCGGGCGGCGACGTAGACGTGGTTGAGATGCGGGCCAAGGGATCCACCGCAGCGGGGGCAGGCCATGACGTCCTCGTCGGTGTACGTCAGCCGGCCTGTCTCGGGGGGAGGAGAAGCCATGACGGCGACGGTACCCAGCGCGGAAGACTTTTACCCGAACCGGCCGGCCAGGGCTTGGTGCACGCTTCCGCCCGGCGGATTTCGGGCTGTGAACCCCGGCGGGTAGGCGGTCGGCGTACCGTAACCGAGGTGACGGACAACGAAAACGGTCATTGCGGTAGCGAGGCGGCTGAGGCGGCTGGGGTGGCTTTGTTGCTCAGCGCCTACGAACGCTGGTCTGGTCTCCCGCCCGTTGATGTTCGGGTGAGCCGCCGGGACGCGTACGTGGTGATGGGCGGCCTGCAGCTGCTGCTGCGCCACCCCGATCTGGGGGATTCGATGAAAAGCGTTTTCGAACAGGTCGGCCGGGACATTCAGCACCTCATCTGCGATGACGTCGAGCTGTACGCCCTGGCCGAGGCGGGGTGGAACCCGGTGTACGACGTGGCGGAATAACCGCGGCCCCGGGGGTGTGCCGGGCGGGTCGGCGAAACGCGGCCACCCCTGAAGGGGTAGACGCCCGAAAGGCCAGGTTGCGGGTACGCTACCGGCAATAGCCGCTGGTCGTGGGCCGGGCTCTCCGAAATCTTTGGGAGAGACCGTGGAGCGGTTCGAGCTGCCCGACGACATCACTGCCCTGGACGACGCCGAACTGTCAGAGCTCCTTGCGGGTGCTGTCGCCGCGTTCGACGCGCTGTCCACGAGTGACCGGGTGTCAGCTGACGACCTGGCCGAGTTGCGCCGCCTGTCGGCTGCGGTGAACAACATTCGCAGCGAGATGCAGTCTCGCCTGGAGGCGGCTGAGGCTGCCGCCGCCGAGATCGACCAGCTGGCAGCCCAGGTGCGTGGCACCCCGGGCGACGAGCCGGTGGAGGCCGCCGCAGAGGGCGGGGAGACGGCCGCCGTTGAGGAGCCCGCCGCTCCCGTGGAGGAGCCGGTGACCGCGTCGTCCGCCGTGGTGCAGCGCCGCCCGGCACTGGACCTGTCCGGGGTGCGGCGCCGCATGCCGTCGGTGCTGCCGCCTCCTCCTCCGCCCGGCCCGGAAATCACCGCGTCCGTCGACGTGCCCGGCTACCAGCCGGGGCAGCCGCTGGACATGGACGGCGTCACCGAGGGCATCATCCGCCGCGCCAACGCGTTGAAGACCGCGGGCGGCGGCGTCGGTTTGACCGCTTCCTACCGGCTGCCGTTCAACCGCGAGCTGATCGTCAACGATTCGTCGTCGGGTACCGAGGGCACCCGGGCGGTGCTTCTTGCCTCCGACCAGTCCCGCCTGCCGGGCACTGACCTGGTCGCCTCGGGCGGCTGGTGCGCGCCCAGCGAAACGGTGTACGACCTGGCGAGCATCGCCTGCCCGGAGATGCTGTGGGACCTGCCGGAGATCCAGCTGGCGCGCGGCGGGCTGAGGTACTTCCCCATCCCCAGCCTCGACGTCGCGAGCATGACGTTCGTACACACCGAGGCCGACGACATCGCCGGGTCGACGAAACCCTGCTTCAAGATCCCGTGCCCGGATCCGATCGAGGTCCGGTGTGACGCGATCGGCGTCTGCCTGGAGTCGGGCATCCTCACCCAACGGCACTTCCCTGAGCTGGTCGCCTGGTACCAGCGCAACGTGATGGTCGCCCACGAGCTGCGGATCCGCCAGCACCTGTTCGAGCAGGCCCTGGCGCAGGCCACCCCGGTCGCTATCGCCCCGACTTTCGGCGCCCTATCGGCGGTGTATGCCGCGATCGCTTTGCAGGCCGCCGACATGGTGGAACGGCACAGCCTGTGCGACAGCATCAACATCGAGGTGACGCTGCCGTGGTGGTCGCGCAGCCTGATGCTGGCCGACCTGGCACGGCAGAACGGCCGCCGCCTGGACGAAGTGCGGGTGCAGGAGCTCGTCGACCTGTTCGCCACGCTGGGTGTGCGTATCCAGTGGGCGCGAGGCCTCGGCCCGGCGGTCCCGACTGACATCGGCGGCAACACCCCCGCCGTCGACTGGCCCGCCCAGCTGCAGTTCCTCATCTACGTGGCCGGGTCGCTGCAGGCCGGCCGAGGCGGGGAAATCAGCCTGGGCGTCATCCATGACAGCACAAAGTTCCAGGTCAACGACTACACGGCCCTATTTAGTGAGGAATGTGTCGCTTTGATCAATCGTGGGCCGGACCTGCGTCTGGTCACGATGCCGATCTGCCCGAACGGCGCCACCGCCGCGCAGATCACCGCCGCCTGCCCGATCGCCTGATCTCACCCCGGCCGGATCGTCCCGGGCGCGAGGCGGACCCTCCCCCGCGCCCAGGCACCGCACGAACCCCTCGTGAGGAGGTGGGAGCATGCCGCACCCCGGCATGCGGCGCCGTGTCCAGGCCATCCCGGGCACGCCGATGCCGAACGGCCTGCTCGGCGGCTGCACGACCATCCTCGACGTTGAGGACCCGCACGAGCTGCTCGGCGTCGACTGGATCAGCCTGTCGTGCAAGGAGGCGCACCCGACCGACTGGTGCCCGACCGACGACGCCGGCAACCCGCTGCCGGCACCCGGCCCGAAAACGTTCGAAAGGCCCGACAGTGAAACCGCCGGCCCGGTCACCATCTACGCCGGGGCGGTGTGCTCGGCGCCGGGATTTTCGTACGCGGAGGCGGAACAGCATGCCCGCGCCGGCCTGTCCCAAGGCGAGGGCCGCGCCCTGGAGGAGTGGTTTTGGCGCGACGTGCTCGCCCCGAAGGCGGTGGACCGCACCCCGGCGGCCGGACCCGTGTCGGTCACGCAGGGCATCGCGATCCTGGAGGGGTGGCTGGCCGCCGACTACGGCGGCGTCGGCGTCATCCACGTCCCGGCCGGCGCGGCCGCGCTGCTCGGCCGATTCAGCCAGCTGATGGTGCAAGGCTCCCGGCTGCGCACCTGGTTGGGCAACTGCGTGGTGCTCGGCGCCGGCTACGCCGTCAACACCGGCCCGGATGGGACACCCGCACCGGCGGGGCAGGCGTGGTTGTACGCGTCCGGCCCGGTGGTGGTGCGGCGCGGCCCCGTTGACGTCATCCCCGGCCAGGCGCCCGCCTCGGTGAACATCCGCAACAACGACCGGCTGGTGCTCGCGGAGAGGACGTTCGTCCCCTCGACGACGTGCGCCGTCGAAGCCGTGCTGGTCGACCTGTGCCTGTGCTGCCCCTGAGGGAGACCGCGTGATCAGAATCTGGCCCCGTCGAGACCTCCGTCAGGCTTTCGCGGCGTGGGCGGTGCAGCAACGACCGAAGGTCCGCACCACCTCACCGGTCGAGTTCGCCGTCCCCGACGCTCTCATCCCAGCCATCCCTGAGCACCTCCTCGCCGGTGCCTGGCTGGATGGCCAGCTGTACGTGGCACCTGCCCCCGACGCGCGAGCTACGCGAGGGGCCGCCGACCAGGGGCAGGTGCCGCCCTCATCTGCCGCCCAGGACACCGGCGAGCAGGAGGAGCAGCCACCGCCGGCCAGCGGCGAGCCTGCCTCTCAGCCTGCGGCCGTGCAGGAAGACCAGCCCGCCGGCTCGGTGTCGGCTTCAGCCAGGCGGCGAGGCCGCGGCAAGAGCGAGAAGGGGCGATGACATGCCGGTCGAGCCGCAACCGTGCCCGCCCGGGGGCGGCGACTCTGACGCGCCACCGTCGTGCTGTGCCCCGGCGATCGCCACGCAGGCGTTGTGCCTGCCCGACGGCACACCCATCCTGCTGGTCGTCCGCTCGGGCTGCGTCGAGTGCGGCACCACCCCCGCCGACCCGCAGGCCACCGGCTGGATCAACCCCCAAACGGGCGTTTTCACGCCAGGGGGTTCGCCGGCGGAGGCGGGGCCATGCGACAGCGGGTGCGCAACCGTCACCACCGTCCAGCTGTGCGACCTGCTCCCAGACGGCGACTGCCAGACGTTCCTGCGGCACCTGGTCCGGGACTGTGACGGCACGGTCACCAGCTCGGTGGACACCACCCTGGACGGGGTCACCCCGTACACGGTGACCGGCACGGCGGGGAACTGCGCCGCGTGCTCGGCCGGATGCGTCGAAACGATCTGCGTGCAGCGATGCGACGACACCGACGGCGACGGCCAAGCCGACACCACCTACAGCGAGCTGTGGTGCGTCCACGCCGACGGCAGCGCCGAACTGGTGCTGACCTACCAGGCAGATCCGTCCACCCCGTACGCCCCGATCGCGCCGGTGGAATGCGTCTACGGCTGCCCCGAGACCGAGACGGTGACCCTGTGCGACGCATCCGGGCCGTTCCTGCGGCGCTACACCTTCCTCACCGGCCAAGCCTCGTACGAGGACGTCGCGCTCGACGGGCAGACCCCGCACGTGGTCACCGGCGCCGTGGGCCTGTGCCCGGCCGTCTCGGACTGCGAGGCACCCACCACGCCCGCGGCCACGCTCGGCCTGTGCCTCGCCGACGGGACGCCGATCGCAGTCCTGGTCACCCGAGACTGCGACGGCACGGTCACCCAGGACGGCTGGCTCAACCTCACCACCGGCACCTACAGCGCAGGGGACCCGCCGGCCGGGACGATGGCGTGCGGCAACCCCCGCAGCATCACCACCGCCGGCACGTTCTGCGACGTAGACCCGGTCACTGGGGACGTCCTCGGCCTGGTCCTCGTGGAGTACACGTACGGGTCGGACGGCGCGGTGGCCGCGGTGCGCCTGGTGGACGCCACCACCGGCCAGACCTACACCCCGCAGGGCGAGGTGACCACCTGCCCGGCCGGGGTCGCCCAGCCGGAGCGGGACCTGGTGCAGCTCTGCGACACCGCCGACGACGGCACCGTCACCGCGTTCCTCCGGGACTACGCCCGCGACGAGAACGGGCAGATCACCGGCCACACGGACTACCTCCTCGACGGCACCCCGTACACCCCGACCGGGGCCGTCGGCCGCTGCGTCGACCAGTGCCACGACTGCGAGACCGTCGTCCTGTGCGACACCGACGCCAGCCCACCGGCCACCATCGCCGGGACAGCGGCGTCGGGGACGCTCCCGAACGGGGTCACCTACGCGGTCACCGCCCCGAACGCCTTCCCGCCGACCAGGCAGGGCGACGGCGCGGCCTGGTGGGGCACGGCGCTCTTCCCCAACCCGGTCGTCCCCACCACCGTGTGGACATTCGATCGGCCCGTGAACGTCAAGTTCAGCGTCATCATGAACTGGTCGCCCGCTACCGGCGCCGGAGAGAACCAAGTCCAGTTGCCGGCCGGGGCGGTCCCGGTCAGCCTGCCCGCCGGGTACACCTACGACTGGGCCACCAGCATCCTGCGCGCGGACAACTCCCTCACCGCCTGCACCGTCACGACCCCGACCCGCGCGGCGAGCGCCCGTTTCCGCCTGACCGGGGTGACCTCCTTCTCGGCGCGGTATCTGGGCACCCGGGCCGTGAACGTCGACTGCCGGGTGTTCGGACACTGGGTGTTCGGCGCCCTCGACGTCTCCCTCGGTGCCGAGTTCGCGCGCACGGTATGCCGGGACTGCGCCGGGGACGTCGTCAGCACCACGGACACCCTCCTGGACGGCTCTACGCCGTACACCCCGACCGGGCTCGTGGGCGTCTGCCAGCCTGCCCCCGAGGAGACGGCCGGGCCGGTCGAGCCGGACACCGAGGTCGTCCAGCTGTGCGACACCGCCCCGGACGGCGCCAGCACGCCGTTCCTTCGCGCCCTCACCTTCCCGGCCGGCGGCGGCACGCCCACGGTCGCCGACACCGCGCTGGACGGGGTGACGCCGTACACCCCGGCCGGGACGGTCGGTGTCTGCCAGCCCACGGAGCCCGAGCCCGAACCGTGCCGCAACACCTCCACGCTGCTGGTCTGCGACCTGCCGACCGGCGGCACGCCCACGCCGACCGTCACCGGCACCGACCCGAACGCGTACGTCGGGGGCCCGCCGACCGTCCCGGTGCCCGGTGGGGTGCCGGCCCTGTGGGGTGGGGGCAGCGTCACCATCGGGCCGGACCCGGCGCCGGGCCCGCACCCGGCGGGCGTGGTGCGGACCGTGGCGGCGACCGTGCAGGCGGCCCGCCCGGACTGTGACACCGGCACCGCGCACGTGACGCTGTCCGTGGACGTCGCCCAGCTCGGCCCGACGGCCGCGTGCGGCCCCACCGGCTGGCTGATGCTGTTCAACGGCACCACGCAGGTCACCCATCACGCGCCGCCGAACAATGCCCCGGTCGGCTGGGCGGGCACGCTGACGGTCGAGGCGGACGTGCCCGCCGCCGACCTGGCGGCGGGCCAGATCGCCGCGGTGCTGGGTTTCGACACCTACGACTCCTGCGACGGCGTCACCGCCCGGCAGACGTCGTGGCAGCTCTCCGCGTTCACGGCCGAGACGACCTACGACCAGACTGGATGCGCCACCCAGGTCCTGGCGAACGTCGTCACCGACTGCGAGTCCGGCACCGTCGAGTCGGTCACGTACACCACGATGGACGGCACCCCCTACATGCCGACCGGCAGCATCGGCCAGTGCACGGCGGCTGGCGGCGGCGAGTGCTGCCCGTCCCCGGAGCCGTGCGGGGATACCGAGGTCGTACAGCTCTGTGACCTGACCTACGACCCGCAGGCCCCGGTCCCGACCCCGGCGAGCGCCTTCACGCTGACCGGAAACGTGGTGGCCGCCAATGGGGGCACGACGCTGTGGTTTGCCCAGGCCAACCAGGTGGCCAACGGCGTGGCTGAGCTGACCGTGGGCGGGCTGCTTCCGGCCGTGCTGTACGAGTTCAGTTTCGCGTCCGCATGGATCGGTGCGGGAGCTCCTGACCCGGCCAGCAACAACGCGGTCTATCGGCTGGACGTCCTCGACGGCGCGACGGTGCTCGCCACGAGGACCCGGAACGTCTCCAACGGGTCCAACGTGTTCCCGGGCGGCGTGCTGACCGAAGACCTGCCGCCGCTCGCCTTCATCGCCCCCGCCACGGGCGCGGTCACGATCCGTTTCACCGACCAGACGACCGGCGGCCCGGTCAACGACCGGGACCTGTTCCTGATGCCGCTGGAGGTGCGGACGGCGGCGCTGACCCTCACGCGCACGCCGTTCCTGCGGCGCTTCACCTTCGACTGCGACGGCGGCCTCACCTCGACCCAGGATCTCGGCCTGGACAGCGTCACGCCGTACACGCTGCAAGGGGTAGAGGGCGGCTGCGGAGGTGACGGCGGCGGAGGCGCCGCGCCCGGCCCGGACACGGAAGTCATCCGACTCTGCGACGTCGCTTCGGACGGCTCGTCCACGCCGTTCTTGCGGCAGCTCACCTATGAGCCAGGCGCGGATACCCCGACCGTCGTGGACACCGCCCTGGACGCCCTCACCCCGTACGCTCCGGCCGGCCAGGTGGGCGACTGCGGCGGATGCCCTCAGCATCTGCTGGAGGAGTGCCGCTGGGACGACACCGACGGCGACGGCCTGGGCGACGTCACGTATGTGGAGCTTCTCCAGGTTGACGGCTGTTCTGGCGCCATCTCCAGCCTGGGGACGTACACCGACGACTTGACGGCGCCCTACACGCCGGTCGCGCCGACCACCGAGTGCCCGGTTAAGGGTGCTCCTCCCGTGACCGGGGTCCAGGCCCGCCGGGTGGAGCTCGCCGCTGGCGCCTCGTGGGACGCCTCCGTGGTGCCGCGCCTGCAGTCGGTCACGGCGGTCGCTCACGGCGGCAGCGGCGTTGTTGTCACCGCTGATGGGGCGAGCACCTTGCACGCGGGCGAGGCGGCCACGTGGAGCGTCGGCCGTAACGCGGATGTCCTTCTCGCTGGACCGCTCACTATCTCGGCGGGCGCGGGCGCGGGCACCGTCACCGTTACCTGGACGCAAGGAGTCACCCTGTAATGGCTGGTTGCTGCGGGCAAGGGCCCGTCATCGTTTCCGGGGCGGCGGCGACGCCGCGCCTCGACGTCGAGGGCAGCGTCCTGTGCGACGTGCTGTCCGACGGGAGTGTTGCTGGGCAGGCGCTGGTCGAGGCCGTCTACGACACGAACACCGGCGAGCGGGTCGGCACGCGGGTCGTGGACCCGGCGACCGGCGCCGCCTACACGCCGGCCGGCACGCTGGGGCCGTGCCCGCAGACGGCGGACTGCTCCTCGCCGACCACGCCGGTCGCCAGCGTGGGCCTGTGCCTGGCCGACGGGACGCCGATCGCCGTCACCGTGCAGCGGGATTGCGACGGCGTGGTGACCAGCGAAGGGTGGATCAACCTCGTCACCGGCGCCTGGTCGGCGGGCTCCCTGCCGGCTGGGACGGTCGCCTGCGGCGACTCCCGCACCATCACCGTGAGCGGCACGTTCTGCGACGTGGACGAGGCGACCGGCGACGTCCTCGGCCTGGTCCTCGTCGAGTACACCTACGACGAGGACGGCGCGATCTCCGCCGTCCGCCTGGTCGACGCCGTCACGGGTGGCACCTACACCCCGGCCGGCACTGTCACTGTCTGCCCGGCCGGGGTCGAGCAGCCCGAGCGCGACCTGGTGCAACTGTGCGACATCGCCACGGACGGCGCGGTCACGCCGTTTGTGCGGGACTTCGCCCGGGACGAGAACGGCGCGATCGCCGGCCACTCGGACTACGACCTCGACGGTGCCCCGTACACGCCCGTGGGGGACGTCGGCACCTGCGCCGGTAGCAGCAGCGCCGAGGAGTGCCGCAACTCCAGCACGCTCCTCGTCTGCGACGTCCCCGCCGCCTCCTCGACCGATATCCCGACGACGATCGTGGACGGGGTGGTGGCCGACGTCGGGCAGACGCAGTTTCAGAACCATCCCGGCCCGTACACAGCGTTGTGGTCGGGCGGCGCGTTTATCTACCCGGCCGGGCCGGGCCCGGTGCAGGAGCACCTGGGCGCCACCGGGCAGATCACGGCCGACATGGCAGGTTGTGACGGCGCCTCGGGCACGCTGACGATCTCCGTGCGCGTCAGGAACAACGGGCCGGACACAGGCCAGGCGTGGGATGGCGCGCTGAGGCTCTTCCGGGGCACGACGGCCATTGCCACGCACAACGCGCTGGAGTGGGCTCCGGTCGGCTGGCAGGGGACGCTCACCGTCTCCGCGCCCGTCACGGCGGCCGACATCGCCGCCGGCGACATCCGCGTGGCGCTCATCCTGGAGACGTACCACCTCGGCCCCAAATCGTGGGCGGCCGACCAGTTCACGGCCACGCTGGAGCTGGAGGGCTGCGAGGTCACGAGCAGCACCCAGTTCCTGCGGACCCTGGTCACGGACTGCGCAAGTGGTGAAGTCGTCGAGACTGTGGACACGACCCTCGACGGGCAGCCGTACACGGTCACCGGCGAGGTCGGCCAGTGCACCCCGGCGAGCACCGTCGACGAGTGCCGGGACTGCGAGCAGACCGTCCTGTGTGACGTCACGGAGGACGGCACGCATGCCTTCCTCCGCACCGTGTGCCGGGACTGCACCGGAGCCGTCATCAGCGTCCTGGACACGGAGCTGGACGGGGCCAGCCCGTACGCGCCGGTCGGGACCGTGGGGAGCTGCGGCCCGGACGGCTGCCCGACGACCAGCGTCCAGACGATCCGGCTGTGCGACCTGGACCCGACCGTGGAGCCGGACGAGGAGGGGCGGCGCTGCGCCGTGCCCTTCCTGCGCCACCTCGCCTACGACTGCGCCGGCGCCCTGCTGGGCTTCCACGACACCGGCCTGGACGGGACGACCCCGTACGCGCCTGTCCAGGTCGTGGACTGCCAGTGCGAGACCGGTGAGGGCCTGACGTCCACGATCGAGGTCCCGTGGCGGGTCGTGAGCCTCGCGGAGGATCCGGCCGGTGTGGCACGGCAGGACTTCATCTACACCGTGGCCCCGGAGACCGACCCATCACGGGTCGGCACCATCCGCGTGCACGTCTCCACGCCGGCCGGCGGAGCCTGCGGCGCCTACGACATCAACAACCTGGTGTTCTCCAACACGGCGGCGTACACGCTCACCCTGGACGCCGTGGCGCAGGAGATGAGCTACCTCCGCGTCGACCTGCTCGACTTCGACGCCTTCGAACCGGTCGCGATCAACACGACCTACCCGCTCCCGACCCGCCTGGGAGGCACCGCTGGGTGGAACGCGGCCCACACCAGGATCGTGCCCTCTGAGAACAACGGCACCGGCTACCTGTACTGGGACAACCCGCCAGCGACGGTGGGGTGGAGCGTCATCAACCAGGGCGGCGGCACCTCGTGCTCGGCGCTCTCGTTCCAAGGCATGACCGTAGAGCCGGGTGGCTGCTGCGGCGGCGACACGAGCAGTTCGTGCACCAAGCAGGTCATCGAGCGGTGCGGGTGCTCGGACGAGGACGGGGACGGCGTCGGTGACGTCATGTACACCGAGCTGTGGGCCATCGACCCGTGCGGTACGGACGCGCCGGTCCTCCTCGGCACCTACGAGGACGGCGACCTCACCAAGCCATTCACGCCGGTCGCGCCGGTGGAGTGCACCGCAGAGGAGGACGCCACGTCGACGCCGCTCAGCACCGGCGTACGGTCTGTGACGGGCACCGCGGTGCAGAGCCTGGCCGGGAGCTTCCCCGGCCTGCAGAGCGTCAGCCTGACCGTCCTCGCGGGCGTCGTGAACGCGACCATGACGGACGGTGCCGCAGTGCCGATCCCGGCCGGGGTCACCATGACGTGGTCCGTCGCCAAGGATGAGGACAGCGCCCTGGCGGCGGCCTCCTTCGCCGGCGCGGCGGCTGGCGCACAGTACCTCCTGAACTACACGTTCCGCTGACCTGCCCCGGGGCCGCCGTCCGCACCCTGAGCGACGGCCTCTTCAGCTGAGAGGAGACATCCCGTCATGAGCGAGTCCACCCCAAACCCCCGCTACTTCGCCAAAGAGAGGGAGAGCGTTCAGGTGGTCTACAACCTGAGGGACGCCGCCCCGTACCTCGATCTCGGATACGAGGAGGTGGACGAGGTCACCTACCTGGCGAGCCTGCCCGCCTCCATCAACGCCTCGACCGTCGGAGGTAACTGATGGCTGGTAAGTGCTGCGGCAGCGGAACCATGGTGGTCCGCTCCGCCTCCTCGGCGGCCACCGTGGACCCGGCGGTTTGCAACGCGCTGACCGAGTCGGCGAGCGGCCTCCTCGTGCCGTCCGTCGCCCTCCAGGGCCTCGCCCCCGGCGGCGCCGTCTCCACGGAGCGGTCCGTTGACGTGGACGTGACCGCCCCGGCGGCCGGCGCTTGCCCAGCCACCTGGCAGGTCGGGGCCCGGCTCACGCCCGTTCTCGGAGAGTCGTTCCTCCCGGCGATGGTGGACCTGGTCCCCGTCGCCAACGGCACGTGGGTGACCACCGGCCTGACGGTGCTGCTCCCGGAGGCTGGCGTCTACGAGGTCACCGCGACCGTGCGGTCCTCGATCGCGAGGGGGGCGTCTACCGCACCGTTCGCCGTCAACATCAGCGCTCGCCTGTTCAACGTCACCGGCGGCAACGCCATCCCCGGCACGGACTACACCGTGCAGCAGGTCAACGAGGCATCCCCGAGCAGCGGCCAGACCACGCAGGTGGCGCTCTCCACCTTCCATAAGTATGTGACAGCGACCGGGCCGATCACGATCCGGCTCGAAGCCAACCGGAACACGATCAACGGCACGGCCGTGAACGTCACCGCCATCCAGACCGGGAATACCCGGCTTGGCTGGAAGAAGACGAGCGACTGATGACCGGTACGGACGCTGCGCTGCGCGGCGGTGCGGTCGTACTCGACCCGGCCGGTTGTAACGCCCTCCAGCAGACGCCAAGCGGACTCCTCGTGCCGGGCGCGGTCATCCAGGGCGTTGCCCCGGGCAGGGCGCTCGGCACGGACCGTTCCGTGGACATCGACGTTCAGGCGCCGGCTGACGGCTCCTGCCCGGAGACCTGGACCGTGGGCGCCCGGCTCACGCCCGTCTCCGGACAGGCATCGGGGGCTGTGGCCCTTGACGGCGCTCCCGCCAACACATGGGTCCCCGTCACCGGCGCGCAGCTGGTGCTTCCAGAGATAGGCATCTATGAGGTGGTCGCGGACGTGCAGGGGTCCATCGCGTGGGGAACCGGTGTCACCAACGCGATCATCGACGCCCAGATTTTCGACGTCACCTCCGGCGCCACGGTCCCGATGACGGCGCGGCGAGTGATCTTGTTCACCGATCAGGCCGCCGAGGGCACGAACGGCATCCAGGCCAACGCCTCGGCAGCGGCGCTACACCAGGTGGCTGGCCCGACAACGATCCGTGTTGAGGGGTCCTGGCGTACCGACTCCGGAACCACCTCACAGAAAGTCCTCTGGGCCCATAACTTCCGCTTCCGAAAGGTCAGCGACTAATGACCGGAACAGCCGCCAGTATCGACACCGGCGGTAGCGGCTTCGCCGTACTACCGGCAGGCGCTGACCTCGGGTCGGCCGCCTCCGGCGCATTCGTCGACCTCGGGCTGTCCCTAGCACTTCCCGCGCCCGGCACCTACCACCTGGACGCGGTCGTCCGGGGCAACCTCGGCAACATGTCCACGGGTGAGAACGCGGTCATCGCCGCCCGGCTGTGGGACGTCACCGCGGGCACCATCATCCCCAACAGCGAGGCCATCGTCGTACAGATCGCCGAGTACCCCCAGGGTGCCGCCACTGCCTTGCAGTGGAACAGCTCCGCTGCGATCAGCGTCGAGTACAAGGCCACTTCGCCGAGGACGGTCCGGCTGGAAGCCGCCCGGATCGACATCGCGGGTACTACTGAGGTGGCCGGTATCGGTTCTGACACTCTCCAGCGCACCACCCTTCGCTACGCGCGCGTCGCGTAGCCCCTCACCCCTCTTGGAGGTTTCCTCATGTCCGGTACCAGCGGAAGCGTGGCAGCAGCCACGTCCGATGACGAGTACGAGATCCTGTGTGACGACGCCGGAAGCTTTCTGCGCCGCTACAGCACCGAGGATGGCGCGACCGTCGTCACGGACACCGCGCTCGATGGGACCACGGCCTACACTCCGACCGGCACCGTCGTCCGCTGCGACGCCCAGCAGACGCCCGCAGTGAATCCGCAGATCGATAGCACGGCGCAGCGCCAGGCTGGGGCAGGCGCCGTCACCATCGCGGCGGGCGCCCGCTCGGTGACGTTCATGGTGTTCGCTGGCGCGCCCACCGTGAGCATCGGTGGCGGAGCAGCGGTGGTGTTTCCCGCTGGGTCCACGGCCACCTGGAGCGTGGACCGCGGAGGCGAAGCCGGCGAGAGCCTGCAGGACGAGTTCACCTTCACCGGTGTAGTCGGCAGCGACTTCGCCGTGCTTTCCACGCGCGAGATCTAACCAGTGGCCACCAGTGGCGAATACACGCCAGCAAGACGGCGTGTATTCGCCGCCACAGGCATCACCAACGCTTCGGGCAACGTGGTCTTCAATTTCAATCCGGCCTTCACCGGCGTGCCCGTGATCACTCATGCGACACAGACGGGCGTCGCTGACCTTACGGAGTGTCGGATCACCTCCCTGTCAGCGAGCTCGGTGACGTTCAACGTCCGCCGCTCCCCAGCGGTGACCCTCCTCGGCATCTCAGTCGTCCAGGTGCCGCAGCCCGCCTCGGGGGTGACCGTGCACTGCATGGCCGTCGAGGCGGGTTCGATCTAGACGCCGAGCCCTTTGATGAACTGGCGGGTGTTTCCGCCCCTGACTATTGGCTGCGCTCCGTCCTTCACCGGCCGCACAGCCAAGGCAAGCCCTGGAAGAAGGCCCAACGGTAGTCTGTGGAACAGCCGCTGGTTGCGGGCCGGGCTCAGGCACTCCCTACAGGAGCACCCTTGAGCAGATGCGGCTGTGGCGGCGGACGGTGCGAATGCATCGTCGTCGCCGGCGACAACATCACCGTGGAAGGCGACGGAGGCACCACCGCCCCGTACGTGATCAGCACGACCGGCGCCGCGGTCACCTGCGAGCAGGTGCGGCCCTGTCTGTCGGCCGGGGCCGGTGCCACCTACGACCCCGCCACGGGCGTCATCGGCGCCGCCATCTCGGCTGACCCGGACAACCAGGTCGCCCTCGGCTCCGACGACGGGCTGTTCGTCCCGCCCGGCGGCACCTCGTTGCAGGCGCAGGACAGCCCCACCCTCGACTTGGAGCTGACCGGCGACGGGTCGGCCGGCAACCCGTACGTCGTCCAAGGTGACGTGATCCTGGACCCGACCCCGCCCGGCGGTGGCACCAACCTCATCGAGGAGGGCCCGGACGGGCTCTACGTGGAGTGCGCGCAGGTCCGCGGCTGCCTGTCCGCCGGGCCGGGGGTGAGCTACGACCCGACAACTGGTGAGATCGCCGCGAACATCTCCGACGATGCGGGTAACCAGGTGTCCATCAGCGGCGACGGCGGCCTCTACGTGGCGGCCAGTGGTGGCTCGACGGTGGCCGTGCAGGACTCGCCGACGGTGGACATGTCCGGGGATGGGTCGGCGGGGAGCCCGATCACCGCCGCTGTGATTCGTGATCCCGCCGCGGGTAACCTGCTCACGACCGGCCCGGCCGGGGTGGCGGTGATGTGCGAGGCGGTGCAGGACTGTGTCGGCGGTGCCTTTGGCGATGGGTTGGTGTACGACGACGCCGCCAACCAGATGCGTGCGCGCCTGAGCACGGATGCGGGGAACAGCGCGGCCTTCGGCGGCGATGGCGGCATCTACGTGCCGACAGGCGGCGGGGCGAGCGTCGTCACCGCAGACAGCGACTGCATCGCCATGTCAGGGGACGGCTCGGCGGGTAACCCGATCACGGCCTCCCCTGTCGTCGACCCGGACCCGGCGAACACGTTGGAGTGCGGCCCGAACGGGCTACGAGTGACAGCATCGACGCTCGCGCTCCAGTGCGGCCTAACTGGTGACGGGTCTGCGGGAGCTCCGCTGAGGGCCGCGGTGCAGGCGTGGCCCTACCCGTGTGACGTCAACGGCAACGCGGGCGGTGTGTACTGCGACAGCTCCGGACAGCTCCGGGCGGAGCCGCGCGCCAAGTACCAGTACTTCACCACCACGCTCAACGAGCTGTTTCCCGCAAACCCTGTCGTGCCGGCGACGACCACGACAGGCGGCACGGTGGTGACCACTCGGACGCTGGACATCACGAACCCGGACACGTGTCGGCCAGCGATCGCTATCACGTCGGTCGAAGTCGACGTCGACTTCGTTATTCCACCGGGCGGCAGGGCCGGCCACTTCGTCTACGGCGACGAAATGTACCGGTTCGAAAATCGTGGCTCCGCGACCGTGTCGGACGTCCACACTCAAACCACCAAAGTGCTGGGCAACACGACGATTCCGCCGGGCGCCACGATCACCGTGAGTTTGGACATCGCGTTGGGGTTCGGCCTGGCCGGAGCCACCTACAACAGGATTCAGTCGTACATCCGTGCGATGGTGTTCGCACTGTAGAAGGGGAACGTATGGAAACGCGTAACGGCGAGCACACGCGGTACTTCCGCAGCCAGGGCGGCAGCATCGGTGAGATCAACGAGTCACAGCCGGGCGCCGGGGGTCTGCCCGAAGGGGCGGTGGAAATCACCGAGGAGGAGTTCCAGGAGGCCTACGCCGGGTGGCAGACCAGGGTCGCCGAGCACGTCGCCGGTTTGGAGGAGGCCGAAGCTGAGCGGGCCGAGGAGGACTACGAGGCGTTGCGCGCCGCCGGGATTCCGCAGGCAACAGCGCAGCGTCTGTCTGGTTACGACGCGGAACGTCGTAATCGCTGAGACGCGCGTGCCGCCCGGCTCGATGCCTGGCGAGGAGGGCCGCCCCCGGCGTGTTGAGCCGGGGGCGGCCTTGTGCGGGGCGCGGGACAGCCCGGGGTAGTCGGCCGGCACCGGCACACCATGACGTGGTCAGCCCCCACCCGCCGTCGACCCGGCCAGAAGCCCGAGCGCCGTGCGGCGATCCTACGGGCACACCGGAAGCTCGGCACGGTGCTGTTCGTGGCATACGGGTGGTCTGAGGATGGCATGCTGGACGGATGCTCATAACCGTCTTGCCTGGGGCGAAAAAGGAAAACGTTCAAGGTGTTCTTCACCGCGCCCATCTCGACCTGGTCAACGCTGTTCAGAGTCAAGGCGACTCGTTTCAGCGGTGCGTGGGCTTCCTGCGGTGGGCGCAGGAAGCCGCCGCAGCCCTTCGTGGCCAGATCAGCACGGCGGACATGAACAGGCTCATCTTCACCGACCGGTATTGGGCACTCCAGCAGGCGATCATGTCTGCCGGTGCGATCACTGGTGCTCTCGGTATGACGCTCGCGGGCAACGTCTACCTCGAAATGCTGGAGCGGGAAGCCGCGTTCGCCGCCGCCGTCCAGGCGTTGACGCAGCAGGTGGGCCGCTGGTCGTTCGGCGGTCGTTTCGTCGTCGCGGACACCACCTTCTACATTCAGCATTCGGAGAAGTTGGAAGAGGTGAACCCCGGCCCTCTGCTGGACGTGGTGGAAGGGGAGCAGGTTCACCTGCTGTTCCCGATGGCGGTCATCGACGAACTCGACCAGCTGAAGGAGAGCGGTAAGAACCATGTGCGGTGGCGGGCGGGGTATACGTTGAGCTTCATCGACCGGAGGTTTGAGGCGCCCGCTGAAATAGCGGTGATCCGGGAGCGGAGTGCTCTGGCTAAGGACAGCGACGGGAACCCTGCGCCTGTCGGTAAGTTCACTGCGGAGATTCTTTTTGACCCGCCGGGGCATGTGCGGTTGCCCAACACCGATGACGAGATCATCGACAGGGCGGTGGCGATCAGTCCACTCGTGGATGGCGGTGTCACGCTGCTCACCTACGACACCGGCCAGTCGACCCGTGCCCGCGCGGCGGGCCTGAACGTTGTCAAGCTGCAGCATACTCTGGGCCAGGAGCCTGCCCGTTCTTAGCCTGGTGCGGGCTGAACAGCGGCGGCCAGTCGGCAGGGATGATCGGCTGGCCGCGCACTGGCCTGGGGCAGACATGCCGCGTGCGAGGTAAGGCGGAAGGGGAGCGGCGCAGCGGATAGCCTGACCTCGTAGATTGCCGCTGGTCGTGGGCCGGGCGCGAACTCCGATGGGAGGTGCGTCCTTTGCCGGCGACATGCTGGAAGTCGATTCACGGGCTGGTGGTCCGTGCGACCAAGGTCGACGCGTGCGGTATTCCGGTCGTGGGTCCCTGCTCCGTTGTTACTACGGACGGGCTCATCACCGCGTCGTACTCGCCTGAGATCGCGGAGGGCGATGAGATCGAGGTGAAGAACGCCGCGGGGAAGATCTGCATAGCATCGAAGGACTGCCCCCAGCTGAAATGGGTGAACTTCGAGATCAACCTCTGCGGTGTGGACCCAGACCTTTTCACCCTGTTGTCGGGTTATGAGACGGTGTTGGATTGGCAGGGCACCAGTGTCGGAAACCGTATTGGCGAGGACATTCTCTGCGCGGGTGGTGTCGGCCTGGAGATCTGGTCGGAGGTGCCGGGGGAGCGCTGCGGCGCGACGGGCCTGCCGCAGTACGGGTACTTCCTGATCCCGTGGCTCAAAGACATGATCATCGGTGATTTTGAGATTCAGAACGGCGAGACGACGTTCACCCTGTCGGGCCGGTCGGAGAAGGGGTCCGGCTGGGGTGTCGGCCCGCACGACGTCGACGCGACCAATGCCGCGAACGTTGCGGGGCCGCTGCTCACCCCGATCGGGTCGAAAGACCACATGGACCTGCACCTGACGACGGTGCCGCCGCCCGAGCCTGCCTGCGGGTGCGTCCCGCTGGCCGCGTAGCGGCACGGCCGGGCGTTCCGGCCCCAGGGCTCCGCCCTCGGCCTTCGAAGACGGAGCCCTCACCCCTGAAAAGGGGCGTTTTTGTAACAGTGTGGTTGGGGGAGAGGGGTGGCTTGTGGGGGTAATCGACCACGGTCCCTGCTGGCCGGACCCTGACCCGGACCCGTCGTGCTGCCCGGGCTGGGCGGACGCCGACCCGGCGCTGCGGACCCGCCTGGGAAGGATCGCCGCGAGGATCCTGTCGCCGCTGGCCGGCAACCAGTACGGGGTGTGCGAGCTGACGGTCCGCCCGTGCGGGAAGACGTGCGGTGGCGGCGGGCCGTTGGACATCGGGGTCGGGCCGCCGTTCTACCCGGTGCTGACCGGCGCCGGGTGGGTGAACTGCCGCGTCTGTTCCGGCGCCTGCTCCTGCTGCCACGTGTGCAAAGTCGATCTGGAAGGCCCGGCGCAGGAGATCGTGCGGGTGGTGGTCGACGGGGTGCAGCTGCCGCCGGAGGCGTACCGGATCGACCTGCACCGCGAACTGGTGCGCGTCGACGGCGAATGCTGGCCCGAATGCGCCGACCTGACCGCCCCTGTCGACGAGGTCGGCGGCGGCGGTTTCCTGGTGACGTACACGCGGGGGCTGCCG
The DNA here is from genome assembly GCF_040299985.1 of Streptosporangium sp. NPDC000563. Classification (NCBI taxonomy): domain Bacteria; kingdom Bacillati; phylum Actinomycetota; class Actinomycetes; order Streptosporangiales; family Streptosporangiaceae; genus Streptosporangium; species Streptosporangium sp. NPDC000563. The sequence continues at coordinate 108,308 of NZ_JBEPDA010000010.1, forward strand.
CTCGACGAGGCGGCGATGCACGCCTACTCGACGTACGCGTGTGAGCTGCTGAACGCGTGCAACGGCGACGACTGCTGCCGGCTCCCCGAACGGGTGACGACGATCACCCGGCAGGGGGTGACAGTTGGTTTCGTCGACCCGATGGATTTCCTGGACCGCGGCCGGACCGGCATCCCCGAAGTCGACCTGTGGCTCAGCGCGGTGAACCCGTACGGGTTGCGGCAACGGTCCCGGGTGCTGTCGCCGGATCGGCCCCGGCTGAGGAGGACGTCATGGCCGTGAACGTCGACCAGGTGGCGTTCGGTCTCGCGGAGGAGCTGCTGGGCTGCTTCTGCGAGGCGTTGGCGGCCAGCGTGGGCGGGGCGGCGTGCCGGTGCTCGATTCTGCCCGGCGCGCAGGTCGCCGCGGATTTGTGCTGCGATTGCGGCGACGGTAACGGGCAGGCGTGGGTGCGGGTGGCGGAGATGTGGCCGACGACCGCGGCGTGGCCGCAGCGGGTCGCCCAGGTGGAGAGGTGCCCGCTGAATCTGTGGGCGGTCGAGCTGGAGGTGGGCGCCTACCGGTGCGCCGCGAAGGTCGACAATCGGGGGCGGTTTCCGAGCGCGGATCGGATGACCCGCGACGCTGAGGTCATCCTGGATGATGCGGCCGCGATGCGCCGCGCTGTGACCTGTTGTTTCCGTGACAGCGAGGAGGGGCGCCGCTCAGCGCGGAAACTTCTCGTCGGCGCGTGGCGGCCCCTCGGCCCCGACGGCGGCTGCGTGGGCGGTCAGATGTCCGTCACGGTGTCGGCGTACGACTGTTGCCCGGAGTAGTTTCACGCGGTGCCGCTGCGGCGCGCTCCTGCCCGAAGCGGGCCTCCCAGGCGCTTCTTTATGTAATTGAGATATGGGGACAATGTACAACTGACACCCCACGCCTGTAGTGTATGAATTGCATCAATAGCCCCCGTGGAAGGAAAAAGTCATGACTGTTCTGACCTGCGGTAACCGTGCGCTTCCGGGTCTGTCCTGGTGGGCTCCGGCGGTGCAGTGGGGGTAGGCGCCGCGCGTGAACGAAGGGCTTCCGCTGTCGAGGGCGGAAGCCCTTCTTCGTGCCCGCCGTCAGGAGGTGGCGGCCGTGTTCTGGAAGGGGTCGCAGAGGTGGGCGGGCCGGACCGGGACGATGCCGGCGCACGCCGCGCGGGTGCCGAGCATGGACAGCACCTGGGGCATGCTCACCTGTCCGCGCTTCCATGGCAGGGGCGGGCCGACGAACAGCAGCGCCCGCCCCTGTTCCAGGGCCGCGCCGCACCACGGCGCCGGGTCGGTGATCGTGACCCCGGTGAGGAAGGGCAGGTCGCCGCCCGCCGGGCCGGGACAGTGCACTTCCACGTCGCGGCGGGCGCCGATGCTGACCTGCCACTGCCGGCCCTGCGCCTTGTAGAGGCTCATGGTGGTGTGGCCGCCGCCGCCGGTGAGGGTGAGGGGTGCCAGCCCGAGGTGGGTCATCAGCGGCAGCAGGTCGGCCGCCGGGTCGCCGACTTCGGGTGACAGGTAAAGGGTCGGGGGGAATTCGTCGAGGCCGGGCAGGAGTGCCCGCACATCGAACACGTCGTCGCTCATGGCAGCCGATTGTGTCCCGTGAGTGACGGGCACACCGTGTGATCGCACTTATGCAGGTGTTTCTGTCGGTCGCGACGCGTATCCTCCACATGAAGGATGTCAATCATCATTGTCCCCTCCTAGGAGGTGTGGGTGACATGGCGATCCCCTGCCCGTTCGCGACCTGCGAGTGCCTGCATGTCGGCTGTGAGTACGGGTGGATCACCCTGACGGGATCCGATGGCCGTGACTTCGTCAGCCCCTGCCGGACCTGCCGCCCCGAGGTTTCCGCGCACCTGCTGATGGGGTCGGGGACCGGCGCCCAGGTGCGGGCGCAGCTGCGCCACCTGCCGCGCCCATCCCGGGTGACCGAGACTTCCACGAAAAAACGCCCTCCCCGCAGGGTGTAGTGAAACACTTGCAGCAGTCACCACACATGTGTAGTGTATGAATTGCATTCATTGGATGAGCTGCGGAGGTTCGCATGCCTGCATGGATCGACACCACGCCGACGGACTTCGGCATCAAACCAACGCCGCCGCCGTTGTTCGACGCCCACGCCGCCACCGGAACCGAAGGTGACGGCCTGTTCGACCTCCATGACCTGTAAACGCGAAAGGCGCCCCAGAACGGGGCGCCTTTCGCCTGTCTGCCAGGAGAACCGATGCCCCCCGCACACCCGAAAACCGGCCAGGACAACCTGCTGGCCGCCATCGACTCCCTGACCACCTCCCGGACGTTGCTGGCAGCCAGCTGCAGCAACCCCGGAAACCGTGGTTCCAAGTCCGTCAGCGAAGCCGACCGGGAACGCGATGCCGCCCTGATCCAAGCGCTCCTCGGCGTCGGCCACGCCCTGGTCGCGAACACGCTCGCCGTCGCCCTCGGCACCGCCAGCGGACTGGGCCGCCGCGATCCTGTCGAGCACCGCGCGTGGCTGGCCACTGTCGGCTGGCTGCGCGGCCAGGAGACGGCCCCGCACGACCTGTAGACGCGGCCCTGAGTTTTCTTTCCGCCCGTCCAGCCGTCCGAAGGCTGGGCGGGCGGATCGGCACCCGACACCAGAACGGACGTTGTTGTGATGAACGAACCTCCGGGGCCAGACGCCCCAGGCCCCTTTGGTCTGCCCGCCCCGCGGGACGCCGGAGATGACATCGCCCCGAGCAGGGGCGGGCAGGACACCGCCCCTGACTGCGGCCGCTGCTACGACACCGGCATGGTCGACGAGGTGATTCCCTCGCCCGGCGACCTCACGGTTGAACAGATGCGGGAACTCGTCGCCGCGTTCGAAGCCGCCGCCGCCGCAGGCGGCGACAGCGGCTCGGCGACCCGAGCTGGCGTCGCCGAGCTCGCGGCCCGCCTGGCAGGATCCCGCTACCAGGGCCGCTGTTCCTGCAAACACGGCCAGGACCAGGAGCTGCAGGCCCGCACCAGGCAGCTGTTCGGCGGCGCCGCCGACCCGCGGAAGGTGCTGGTGCAGCTGATGCCGGTCGCCCGAGCCTTGTACTGCGTGTGGGCCAGCCACCAGCTGGGGGAGGACGCACCGTTTCGGGTGCAGCGGCAGGCCCGCGCCGAAGAGGAAGCGCAAATCCTGCTCAGAGGCACCGACCCGTGGCTGCGGGACGTCCTGGCCTTGTCGTGGCGGTTCGAACTGCAGCGATACACCCGGCCAGGCGGGGACGGTGGCCACTGATGGCGCTCACCGTAGGAGAGGCGCAAGCCGTTTTCGACCTGCTGGGATTCCTGTTCGCTACTCCTTCGCCGACGGGGCGGCCGCGTGACCCGGTGCGGGCGTTGAACGGCGCGGAGTTCCTCGCCACCCAGGCCGGGCAGGCGCAGCCCGCCGATATCCGGGTAGAGGACATTCAAGCCGGGTGGCAGCGGCTTGAACGGTTCGTTGAGCTGTTCACCGCTGGCCACGACCCGGCTCAAACCCTCCACGCCGCCGCCCTGTACCGGGTGGCCGCGCAGGAAAGCGTCGCGCTGCTCGAAGCCACTATGCGGGAAGCGGACAGAAGTTCAACGGTGATCGTCGCCGCCCACCGCGAAATCAAGGAGCTGCGCCGGACCGGGCTGCTGTCGCGCCAAGCCGCTGCCCGCCTTCGTGCCGCGCTCACCCCTGACGGTGGCCGGTGAGCGGCACCCACAGCCTGGTACCGCTCACCAGCGCCGAACGGCACGCCGCCGAGCAGCTCGCCGAGGACGCGCAGACGGTTCTCCGCCAGCTGGTGGCTGGACTTCCGCGAAACCGCCGACGTGCACCGCACCCTGCCGGAAGCGACGCAGGCCGCAGGGTTTTCGCCGGGGCCGACCCCGACACCACCCCAGGTTTGATCATTCGTTTGTGCCGCCCAGGAGCTTCCCGGGCGGCGTCTCATCGTTGAAAGGCGGCATCTTCTGTGAAGCCCATCCGGGGCGGCGGGTTGTTCGCCGCCGCCCTGCTCGTCTTCGCCACTTACTCATGCGGGTGGGGTCCCGCCACCGCGACGTATCCCGCCCTGCCCGCGCCTGGCCGCTCCGCCCCAGCTGTGGACGCGTGCGGGGACGCCCGGGTGGCAGTGCGGCCCGCACTGCGCCTCGCGCGGGCCGCCATCAAGGAGACCAACGCCGGAAACGCCAAGGTGGCCAGCATCACCGCGGCGCGTGACCTGCTCACCGAGCCGGACGTCATCGCCGCGGTGAACGCCTGCCTCACCGCGGACCGAAGCAAAGGGCCGGCCTTCACCAGGGTTTCCGACGCGCTCGACCAGGCGGTGCACCGCATCTCGACCATTCAGGAAACCGGCCGCGCCGACGAAACCGACCGGGCCGCCCTCGCCGACGCCCAGCACACCATCAACGCAGCCCTGACCTGGAAAGGAAAAACACGATGATCGTCACTGGCGCCGATGGTCGCGTGGACGCCTCCCACCGGCGCCGCCTGGCCGACCAGCGGGAAACCGTCATGGGCCTGCTCACCATCCTGGACGAGGTGGAGGAGAAGCTCGGCGACGCCGACCGGTGCGTCAACGCGCTGCTGCGCTCCAACGATGACGGTTTGAGCCCCACCGACCACCGGGACGGTGTGAAAGAACTGGAGGCCGCGCACCGGGCGGTGCGTAACGTGCGGCGTATCGGCGCGGCCCTGCAAGCGAACCTGCAGCCGCTGATCATGGATCCGGTGCCGTGGGCGGGGACGATCGCCCGGTGCGGTGTTCCCGACCGCGGCGGGCTGGTCATCATCTGCGCCGGGGAGGACCAGCCGGTGGGGCCGCCCGCCGCGCTGCGCGACCAGGACGGCGCACTCGTCGGCCTGGTCGACAACGTGTGGGTGGACGAACAGCGCAGGATACGGGCTCGTGGCCGGGTGGACACCTCCACCCCGGCGGGCCGGGTCGCCGCCGCCTGTATCGCGTCCGTTCAGCACGTCACCGTCCACTTCGACGACGCCCGCACCCGTAAGCACGGCCACGACGGCTCCAGCATCCGTGAGGTGGTGCTGCTGAACGGGTGGCGGGTGACGGCGGTGCAGCTCGTCGGCGCCGGCCAGGCCCCGTGGGGGGAGGCGGTCATCACCGCCTACCTCGCCCCTCACCCGTCCGGCATCTGACAGGCCCCGTTTTGCCGAGTTGTGGAGGAACACACCATGTCTGATCCCAGCTCTGCCGAGCCGCCCCAGCGGGCAGGCGCCCGCGCCCAGCGGCCGCTGGGGAAGTCCCGCCAGGATGGGCAACGGTACTGCGAGGCGTGCCAGAAGCTTGTGGGCGGTACGGCGTGAACGGCACGGGCGTTCACTACGAGTACTTCGCGTGGCAGCCGGTTGAGCACCGGCCGGGGTGCGCGCGGGGTTGGGTGGTGCGCCAGCAGGGCGAGGAAAGCCCCGACGGTGCGACGAGGCAGGCCGCGGTGCAGCTGGTGTGCCCGCTGCCGGACGGGTGCGGGAAGGTCGTCGAGTTCGAGTTCGACAACGAGCCCACCGCGACCCCCTTCGGCGGGCCCGGCGACCGGTGGAAGTGGCACACGATGACCGTTGACCAGGTCGGGTACGGCAGTGCCCCGCTGCCGGTGGCCGGGGTGTGGCTGCACCCGGGTGGGCCGCTGCTGCGCTACTGGAACAACGGCGAAGGCCCCGCCTACTACGTGGTGACCGGGTCAGCGGAGCGGCCTTCGGACTGGTCGCAGGTGTTGGGGGTGATCGGGCAGGCGCGGACCCGTGGCCGGCAGTTGGCGTCGAGGTGGTACGCCCACGCGAACTACCAGCCCCTGTCGGCCGCCTGGCACAGGTATCAGCCGCGCGACACGACGGACGGTTTGAAAAGCCAGGCGGCGGCGGTGCGGTGGGTGCTGGCGGCGGTGAGCCGTGGCTGAGATGGCACGCCCCGGCCAGGTGGGGCGAATCGGCTGTTTGGTGGGGCCGCGCCCGCCACCCTGGTAGGTCGTACACCCCGTCACCGCCCGGCCACCGGCTGTAGGTGCAGGGGTTCCCCCCAGATTTAGGAGCTTTCCGCAGCCGTGAGCCAAGCCGACTACGCCGTCCTGGTGGGTGTGTTCGTCGTCGTGTTCGCCGCGTGCGGCGTGTGGGCCTACGTTCGGTGGTGCCGCGCCAAACACGGGAACAAGCGGGCGTCCCGAGCTGTCACCGTCGCGTTGGCGGGCACGCTGGCGGTGCTGGTCGCCGCCATGGGGGTGCTGCTGTACCAGACGCTTCAACCGGCGGCGGCGCCTGCTGCGGCGGCGCTGTACACGTGCCGGTATCCGGAGCCTGACAGCGACGAAGCAGTGTGCGCGGGCATGGACAAAGGCGAGTACGTGGAGTTCCGCGGCGGCACCGACCATCCGAGGCTGCTGGCTGGCACGCACGACGTTCACTGGTCGTCGCCGTCGGGAAGCGTGTGCGGGCAGGCGCACCAGTTCGTGGCGCCGCTGCTGGCCGCCGCCGCTGACGAGCTGGAAGCTCACCGTCCCCGCAACCTCGCTGATGTCAGCGCTGTTTTGTCTCAAGGGGAGGCGGCGCGGCTGGTCGACGCGTGTAGCCGCAGCAGCCTCAACAGTTTGCTCGTCCTCAACGTGACCGCGGTGGTTCTCGCAGCGGCCGCCCCCTACGGGCAGACAGGCGACGAATTGGATCAGACGGCGCGCAATCTGCGGGAGCAGCTCGCCGCCGGCGAAGGCACCCAACCACCAGAAACTTCAATGTTTAACTTTCCGGAGGATTAGTAGCGTGGATGTACCCAGCGAAACAGTCGTGGACGCGTCCGAGGGGGATGGTGCGGCCGCCCAGGCTGCCGCTCATTTCCTGATCGTCCGCCAGCTGTTCGACCTCGGCCACCTCACCGACGTTCTGGAACGGTGCGGTGTCGACGTGGGCGGCCGCTACGGCGGCAACCGGATCGCGGCCGCCGTCGCCAGCACCGGAGCCGCCCTGACGGAACTCCACAACGCGATCGCCGCGAACTGGGGCGACTGCGTGCCCGCCCCGGGCCGCGGCGACCTGCTCGACCCGGGTGACGCCGCCAACGCCGGCCTGGTGCCGTGGTGCGGGGTGCTGGCCGTCTTCGAGCACGGCGGCCGGCGGCGCATTTATAACCCGGAGAAGCTGCCGGTCGACGTCCGGAACCTGCCGGTGCCGTTGGTCGACCGGCGCGGTGACCCTGCGGACGCGGCCTCCGTCGGCGTGTTGCAGCTGGCCTGGGTGTCAGGCGGCCAGCTGATGGGCGCCGGCTACCTTCGGCCGTCCGCTGAAGAAGCCTCCCCGGCGGGTGTCCTCGACCAGCCGACACCCGTCACCGTTGATCTTTCCGGTGTGGAATGGGCCATCCCGTCCGACCCGGACGTTCTGCGGTCCGGCGACTACGTGCGGCACGGTCGGCTGCAGCCGGGGTGGCGGGTCACGGGCGTCGAGCTCGTCGACGCACCCACCTGGGATGAGGCGCGCATCCGGTGTGTCACCCGCGAGGAGTACGCGCAGCTGACCGGCCCGGTGCTCGCCAGCCTGCCCGCAGGTGTCACAGCCGGGGGAGACAGCCGGTGACGACCACCATCACAACGGTGCGGGTCGGCGACTACGACGTGCGGGCGCACCTGCCGTCTGACGTGGACGGGTGGCTGGCCGCTGTTGCCGCCCTGGACACGCTGGGGGTACACAAGCGGCTCGCGGCCGAACGGGTTCAGGTCCTCGCGCAGCTGGCCAGCGAGGTGGTTCACCCCGAGGACCAGCTAGTGTTCGTCGAGGTCACAGCAGAGGATGGGGAGGTCAACGTCGCCCATGCGGCCGACGTCCTCACCGTCTTCCTGGATGACTACGTCCGGGACGTCGCAGGCCCGCTCAGCGCCTCCCAGCGACGGCCCCGCGCCCGGCAAGGGGGTGTGCTGCGGAAACGGCGGCACTGGGCGTCATGGCTGCCGTACTCGTGGCGGGGCGTACACGAACGGGTCGCGGCGCGGTACGGAATGTTCTGGGAGCCGTGCCCGGTGTGCGGCCAGCCGTTCGGCGGGCACGAGTGGCGGCGGGTGAAGGGTCGCCCTGACGCGTTGCCGGTGCCAGGCTCGCCCGGCGAGTGGATGGCGATCTGTCCGCGCTGCACCCGCCACGGGTACGGCACCACCTGGCACCCCGACGGACCCCGGATCGTCGGAGGCGGCGTCTAGCATGCCTGGTATGACGGGAAGAGGAGACGTGGGGGAGAGCTGGCGGGAAGGTGACCTGGTCATCGCCGACGACGGCGCCCTGTGGGTGCGCGCCTACCAGGAGGACCTGGTGAAGGGCTGGGCATGGGGCTACCCCGGTGAGACGGCGCGCTCGTTCACCGGTGAGGGAGCGGGGGTCAGCGGGTCTGTGGCCGAAGACGTCCCGGCGCGTCCGCTGACGCTGCTGGTACGTGACGGCCGCCCCTACTCGCCTGTTGAGGGCCAAGCACTGTCCGCTGCTCAAGCAGTCGGATCGGGCGGCTTGTACTTTCCCGCGGCGGTGCTACGTCCAAACGTGCCCGGTCCCGCGGCGGCGAAGGTGTGGGCGGCGTTGAGTGATGACGTGGTCGTGGTCGACGCCCCGGACATGGCGGCCGCGCTCGGCGCGGGCGATCTCGTGGCCCGGCTGCTGGCCTGGCACAACACCGACCCCACGTAAACGCGCAACACGTTCGGCCGCTCAAGGCCGCCTCCGGTGGAAACGGGGGCGGCCTTCTGCTTTGCTGCTGGTCATGGGCTTGACCGTGAAAGCGAACGCGCCGGTGCTGGGCATGCGCGACGGCCACGAGTACGACGTCGCGGACTCGCCGTTCATCCGCAAGGTGATCGCGTCGGGGAAGCTGACGCTGCTGGCCGACACCTCCTTGGTGGGGGAGGAGACCGGCTCATCCGACGGCGGCCAGGGGCAGGCGGCCGAGGAGACGGAGGCTGCGCGAGACAAGGCGCGCAAGCCGTGAAAGACCTCCGGCTGGTCGCCGACCCGGACGCCGAACTGGAGGCGCATCGTCAGCCGCCGGACATCGAGCTGACGGTGAAGGTCCGCGAGCCCGACTACGACGAGGCGGCCTGACCCGCCGGAAGCAGGGGTGTGGTGGCGACGTACCGGGTGCGGGTGCGCAACAACCAGGTGGCGTTACAGCGGTTTCTGCGCGGCAAGGACGGGCCGGTCGTCCAGCACGTCGAGAAGATCATGCGGGATACGGCGAATCTCGGCAAGCGCACCATCCGCGTCGATCGGGGGTTCGCGCGTGCGCAGATCTACAGCCTGGTGTTGCCGTACGGGACGCGGGTCGTGGGGAAAGCCGGGTCATACGCCCACTACGCGTACTGGCTCGACGTCGGCACGGGGGTTTACGGCCCGTTCGGTAAGCCGATCGTGCCGAAGCGGGCGAAGGTGCTGGTGTTCACGCCGAAAGGCAGCAATGTGACGGTGTTCGCCGCCTCCGTTAAGGGGATGAAAGGCGACCGGTGGCTGCGCAGGGCGTTCGCGGTGGCGTGCCCGTACCCGGTGCTCGACCTGGGGCCGAAGTGACGGCACGCTCAAGGGGGTTTCAGGTTCGCGCGATGATGGGTGCGCACGGCGATTTTCAGCGGACCAACACGTTCGGGGGAACGATGAGCGATGCAGCGGTGAAAGACGACACCCAGACGGCGGAGGCGGGCGAGGAGGTGCAACACGTCGTCGTTGACCCGGAGCTGGTGTTCGTCACGAAAGCGAAGCCGCACCTCACGCAGGCGACCGTGGAGGAGCGGACGGTCGCGTTCCAGCTGGACGGCGAAACGTACTACCTGGTGAAGCCACGCAAGTGGGAGGACCTGCTAACGTCCCTGGAGGAGACGGCGGCGCGGCGGGCGACCACCCCGGACGTGCTGTGGCAGGGCTGGGATTTCCTGCACACCGTCGTCACCGCGGAGAGCCTGAGGCGGCTGCTGAACAGGGCGAAGGACGACAGCGACGACTTCGAGCGCAGTGACCTGTTCGACCTGATCCCGCAGATTATCCGCACGTTGCACGCGAAGGAGCAGGCGAAGGTGGGAGCGGGGGACCGCCAGCCAGCGCCGGCGCGGGCGCGGGCCGCCCGGTCGGCGCCTGCGTCGCGCGGGTAGCCGGTGGGGGAGTGGCGGCCGGCGGTGTTCGGGCCGCCGCAGTCGTTCGTGCTCGACGCCGAGGTGTACGAGCTGGCCGGGTCGTGGCAGGTGCTGCTGGAGTGGTTGCCCGCCGAGCGGTGGCACATGCACGTCCTGTACGGGTTGCTGCACCCGTTGGACGCTGACCGGTTGTCGGATCGGCTGGACGACGGCGAGGATCCACTGACCCGGGAGGAGGTGCGGGCGGTCGCTGAGCGGCTCGTCCAGCAGGCGACGGGCCATAAATGGTGGGTGGCGCAACGCCTGTACGCGACGCTGGCCGCGTCGTGGGCGGAGCTGGACGGGCAGCTGTCGCTGCGCGGCGTGGAGCTGGCGGCGCTGCTGCCGGCTCCGGCCCGCGCCTGCAACCTGGTGTACGCGTGGCTGGTCGACGGCGCCGACGAGCAGGGGCGCCGCCGCCTGGACATGCAGTTGACGCGGCCGCCGGCGGGGATGACGAAACGGCAGGCGGCGGGGGCATGGTCGCCGCAGGAGCAGGGGCGGGCGTTCATGGACGCCTACCGGGCGCAAGGCGATGCGGGAGGGCGGAGCCCGGCCCGCGTAGCCTAGGAGCGCCGCTGAGCTGAGGGCCGGGCACCATCGCGACCGGTAGGGGTGCCCACCCATGGCCGCAGGCCAGCCGCTCAGCCGCGCCGAGGTCGAGCTGATCCTCAACTTCGAGGGTCTGTCGGAGGAACTGCGCGAAGGGCTGGAGCGGCGGGTTAAGGCGGCCGCCGCGGTGGCGGCCAAAGAGCTGACCCGGGTGGAGAAAGCCGCCTCGGGGATCGGTACGGAAACACAACGCTCAGCCCGAACTGCTGAAACGGCCGTTGAAGCGGTGCAGCGGGGGGCGAAAGCCGCGACCGTCGAGCTCGACAAGACGGCGAAAGCTGCGGCGCGGGTCGGTGTGGAGGCGAAGAAGTCCAGCGACGAAGCCGCCGACACGATCAACCGGCGGCTGGTGCCGGCCGCGACGAAAGTCCGTGAAGCGCTCGCGGCCATCGGTGAGAGAGACCGCAACCGGGGCGGCTTGCAGGGGTTGCTGCGGGACCTGGCCGGGCTGCCGCCAGCGTCGCAGCGGGCGGTGCGCGGGCTGACCTTCACCCGGCAGGCGATCATTTCGGTGATCGCCGCCGCCGCCGGGCTGGCGCCCGCGTTCGCCGCAGCCGGTGCCGGAGCGGGCGCTTTCGGCCTGTTCGCAGTCCCAACGATCACGAAGGTCATCAAGGCGCAGACGGAGATGGCCGACGAGTGGGCGTCCCTCACCGACGATCAGAAGATCGCCGCCGTGTCGACGTCCGCCCTGGTCGACGAGTACAAGGCGCTGTCGGCGTCGCTTGCCCCGGACACGCTGCGCGTCTACAACGCCGCCTTGACCGAGACGCGCGAGCTGCTGCCCGAGCTGGTTCCGCTGGCGCGCACCACCGCAACCGAGCTGGCCGAAGCCGTCGCCACCCTCGGCGACGGCTTCGACTCCGACCGCGCCCAGGAGTTCTTCTCCTTCCTGGAGCGCTCAGCGCCCGGCGCGATCAGCGGCCTCGTGTCCATCGTGCAAGACGGCGGGGCGGCGGCCGCGGCGCTGCTCCAGGCTCTCGCCCCGCTCGCCCCTGTCCTGGGTGGTGTGGTTGCCGGAACGCTGCAGCTGGTGACCGCCGTCTCCGAGCTGTCGCCGGAGCTGGTGCAGCTGCTGGTGACGACGGTCGCGCTGCGCGGCCCGGTCGCCGCCCTGGGCAACCTCTTCACCACCGGTGTGGGAAAGGTCAAGGCGTACTCGCGGGAGACGAAGGGCGCCTCGCTGGCCTCCAAGGTGCTCACCGCCGCTGCGGCGGCCGGGCCGAACATCTATCTTGCCGGCGCCGCAGCGCTCGGCATCTTCGCGATCTCCCTGGCGACGGCGAAGACGCGCGGCGAGGAGCTGGTCGACGCGATCCAGGCGAGCAACCTGGCGGTGCGCAACAACGTCGACGGCTACCGGAACGCGAACAGGGTGCTGGCCGGTGAGCTCGCCCCGACCGAAGCCGCGATCGGCCGGGCACTGCAGGGGGTCAACCGCGACCTGAACACCAACACGGTCGCCCTGGCGCAGGCGGCGCTGGCCCAGCGCGGCCTGTCGGATGTGAACGTCGCGGCTGTGCAGGCGATGGAGCAGAACCGGGCGGCGCTGAACAACATCGACGCCGGAGCCCGCGCCGTCGCCGCCGCGTACGGGATCACCACAGGGCAGGCGATCGCTCTGGCGGACGCGGTCGGCGTCGACCTGTCTCAAGGCGTTACTCGAAGCGGCACCTTGACGGCGGCGGCGGCCGGGAAGTTCGCTGCCTACCAGGCTGCGGTGCAGGCGGCACAGAATCCGACGCTCGCAATCCAGACGGCGTTCGCGAACACCGCCAACGAAGCCCTGAACCTGACCGACCGGGTCAAAGCGTTGCAGGCGGCGTTCGATCTGACCATCAATCCGAGCCTTGCCCTGTACACCGCGACGACCCGGGTTCGTGACGCCTTCGCGGCCGCGAATACGGTGCTGGCGCAGGGCAACGCCACCTCACAGGCGCGACGGACCGCCCTGCAGAACCTGATCACCACGTTGCGGGATCAGGCCAACGCCGAGTTCGCCGCGAACCAGTCCGTCGACAAGACCAGTGCGGCGTTCCGCAACCAGCTGCCCACCTTGACCGGGCTGGCCGGCAAGAGCCGGGAGAGCCGGGCACTGGTCAACGAGCTGGCGGGGGCGCTGGCCGGGGCGAGAACCGCGGCCCAGACCGCGGGGAACGCGATCGGTGGCCTCGGCGGCAAGGCCGACGCGGCGAAGGGCGGCCTGTCGGAGGCGGCCCGGCAGGCGGGCGTGCTGGACAGGCGGGCCCAGGGGGCGGCGGGGAACGTCGCCAACCTGGCCACCCAGGCGCAGACCGCCGGCAACTCTTCCAGCGCCGCGGCGCCGAAGGTCGACGACCTGGCCAACAGCATCCAGGGCTTGAAGTCCAAGAACGTCACCATCCGCGCCAACACGGCGCCAGCGCAGGCGGCTGTTCAGTCGTTCATCCGTAACAGCAGCGGCAAGGTCGTCGACGTTACGCTGCGGATCGGCAAGACCACCGCCACGGCGGGGGCGACGGGCGGTATGGCCGAGGAGCTGAAGCCGCGCGTGTTCCCGCGGGGCTTCGCCGCCGGCGGCAAGCTCCGCGGCCCGGGCACCGGCACCAGCGACTCGATCATCGCCCGCCTGTCGGCCGGCGAGTTCGTCGTCAACGCCAAGGCGACCAAACGCTACGAGAACCTGCTGCGGGCGATCAACAGCAACAAGTTCGCGACCGGCGGCAAGGTCGGCGACAGCCTGCCCCGGTTCGCGACCGGCGGCCTGGCCCGCGGACGCAACCCGGTGATCGACCTGGGGGCGCTGCTCGGCACCGACCTGGCGCGCGGCCTGGCCCGCTCGCAGCGCGCGATCGACGCCGAACTCGGCAAGATCAGCAAGGCGGTGAAGGAGAAGCTCGCCGACATCAACCGGTCGGTGGGCGCCGACTTCGTCCGCAACCTGGTCTCCGCCAGCCCTGAGGAGATCTCCCGCCAGCTGCGCGACCTGCAACGGCAGATCAGCGCCGCCCTGAAGAAGACCGACACCCGGGTCGATAACCTGCTGGTCGCCCGGCTGACCACGCTGAACGCGGCGCTGGGCAAGCTCGCAACCGAACGGGACCGGCTCGCCGCCACGGTGGAGAAGGCGACCCAGACCGCGGCTGATGTCACCGAGCGGGCACGCTCCTCGGCCGCGCTGTCGACCCTCACCGAGGAGGAGCGGGCCACCCCCCAGAGCATCGCGGCCGGTCTCCGCACCCGCCTGAAGGCGATCAACACGTTTCAGGACGACATCGCGCGGCTGCAGCGGCGTGGCGCCCACAAGTCGCTGATCGAGCAGCTCGTCACCGGCGGCCCCGACCAGTCCGGGCAGCTCGCCGCGAGCCTCTCCCGCGCGTCGACCACCACCCTGCGGGAAATCAACGAGCTGCAGCGGCGCATCAACGCCGACAGCAGATTCCTCGGCCGAGAAAGCGCCGACTTCCTGTTCGACTCCGGAGTCAACGCCGGCCGGGGTTTCCTCGCGGGCCTGAAATCGCAGCAGAAGGAGATCACCGCGCTGATGACGGCGATCGCCAAGAGCGTGTCGACGACCATCCGCAAAGAACTGAAGATCAAAAGCCCGTCGAGGCGGCTGCGTGCCGACGGCCGCGACACCGGCCGCGGCTACCTGCTCGGCCTGCAGGACCTGGCGCCGCAGATCGAGCGGGCCGCACGCCAGATGGTCGCCCCCGTCCCCTCCGCCCGCACCGCCCCGTTCCGGCCCGCCCGCGCCACCACCACCGCCGGGCAGACCCCGAGCCGCGCGCAGGGTGGCTCCTCGGTGCGCGACGTGACGTTCAACAACACCTACACCCAGGTCATGGCCAGCGCCCCCGACATCTGGGCCGAGCAGGAACGCCAGCTCGCCGAGGCATTGCGATAGGAGAAGGGACACCTCATGGCATCCACCGACTGGCTCTGCTTTTCCGGCGTCGAGCTGGCCAACAGCGCCCGGGTGTACGCCTACAGCCAGGCCGGCCTCGCCCCCAGGCACGCCAGCGTCCGCGACTGCGGCTGCGAGGGCCTGCCCGCCGTGCTGGGCGACGAGCCGTACACGCTGCCCGCCACCGACGACGCCCCCTGGTACGACCCGGCGGAACCCTCCTCAACGGACTTCGCGGGCTTCCTGTGCACCGACATCGAGGACATAGAGTCGGCGCCGGTCTCCCGAGCGGTGACCAACCGGCTCGGCGACGGCGCGGTGATCGGCCGCCGGCGGCTGGGCGCCCGCACGATCACCGTGACCGGCGTGCTGATCGGCCGTACCTCCTGCGCGGTCGACTACGGCCACCGGTGGCTCTCCAGCGTCCTGCAAGGCGCCCTGGCGTGCGGACCCGCCGCCTGCGGCGGTGACGACCTGGAGTTCATGGCGTGCTGCCCCACCCAGCCGCTCGCGCCGGGGGAATGCTGCCCCGGCCCCTGCACGGGGCCGACGTGCGCCCAAGGCGTGTTCCGGACGCTGCGCGACGTCGCCCTCACCAGCCGGGTGAGGAAGGTACGCAGCATCACCGGCTGCGGCTGCTGCCCGGGCGAGCTGCGTGAGGTCACCTTCGAGCTCACGGCCGGACGCCCGCACGTGCTGCGCCCCGCGGTGACCGTGGCCGAAGCCGTCGTCTGGCCGCCGGAAACGCCCGACGACGAATGCGTCCAATGGTCAACCGATCCCGGATGCTTGGACGAGGCCGGCGAATGCGCCGCCCAGCAGCCGCAGCCGTGCCCGCTGGATCCGAACTGCCCGCCGCCGACCCTGCCCGACCTGCCGCTGCCCGCCAACCCGTGCCTGTGCGAGCCGTTCACCAGACGGCAGCTGTGCATCGCGGTACCGCAAGGGGCCGCGCCGATCTGGGCCGACCTGGTGCCACTGGTGGAGATCTACTCCGGGTCCGCTCTCCTGCGCGGCATCCGCATCAGGTTCTACCCCAACCCGTTCGGCGCCGCCTTCGCCGACCTGGACCCCTGCGCCTGGTGCAGCGAAATCAACATCTCCTACCTGCCCGCCGCGGCCAAGCTCACCTTGGACTCGACCCGCCGCACCGTGCTCGTGCAGTGCCCGGGCCGGGCCGACACCCCCGCCGAGGACATCGTGTCCGGGCCGCAGGGACGGCCCTTGAGCTGGCCGACGCTGGAATGCGGCATCCCCTACCTGGTGTGCGTCAGCGCCGACTCCACGACGATCGCCGCCGACGCGACCGTCACGCTGCGCACCGTCGTGAGAGAGGTGTGAGGCGTGGGTTCGCTCGGATGCCCCGAGACGTACACGGTCGCGATCGGCGACCGCACCGGCGGCCGCGAGTACGGCTCCGTCGAACCGTCCGCGCTCGACTGGTCCCGCATCCTCGACGACACCTCCGACGCGTCGGTCACCGTCCCCTACCAGGGGGCGGAGTGCTGCGCGCTGCTCGGCAAGACACGCACCTGGTGCAACTCGCTGATCTTCTACCGGGATCAGCAACGGGTCTGGGAAGGACCGGTCACGCGCATCACCCACCGCGGCGAGGACACCGTGCTGAGCGCCCGCGACGTCACCCAGTGGCTGTTCCGCCGCAAGATCCGCGCCCTGCTCGACTACACCGGCACCAAGAAGGCCGACCTCGCCGTCATCGCCCGCCTGCTCGTCGAACACGGCTTCGGCCCCGACGATCCGAACGTACTGATGTACTTGTGGGTGTCGGCCTCTGGAATCGTCGGGGAACGCAAGTACGCGGCCAACTCCGGCTACGTCCTGGACCACCTGCGTGAGCTCGCGAGAACCGGCGTCGACTTCACCGTGCTGGGCCGGCGCATCATCCTGACCGGGGAGGGCCCGCTGGGCAGGCTGCCGGGCCTGACCGACGAGCACTTCGCCGGCCCCCTCAACGTGATCGAGGACGGCCTGTCGGCGATCACTCACGCGACGGTCCTCGGCAAGGGCGTCATGGCCGAGTCGGGCGGCATCGGCGCGTGCGGGCTACTGGAGTACCTCGCCTCCGAGGAGGAGATCCAGGACGTCGCCTCCGCCCGAGCTGAAGCGGTTGCCCTGGTTGGCGCCGGTGAACCCGCCCCCGTTTTCGTGGAGGTCCCCGACGACGCGCAGCTGGCGCCAGAAGCGCCGGTCGGCATCGAGGACCTGATCCCGGGCGTCGTCGTGCCGGTCACCTCCACGGCCACGTGCCGTACGATCGCCGCCGACCTGCGGCTGCTGCGCGTCCGCGTGACCTATACCGAAGCCGATGGCGAGAAGGTCGGCATCACGCTGGCGCCGCTCGGCGTCGACACCGCGGCGACCGCCACCGGATAGACGAGGAGACGCCATGGCCAGAGTGCAGACACGGCCACGCACACCCGCTCAGGTCCTGCGCGACCTGGACGACCGGCTACGCGTCCTGGAGCACCGCACCAGCGTGGTCGTAGGCGTGGCCCCGGACGCGTTCGTTCTCGAGGTCGACGGCTCCGGGAGGTTGACCGCCCGGCACGCCATGACGGGCACCGTCACCATCGTCGCCCTGCCGTAACGCGCAGCCCTGCCCGCGGTCGGGCTTTCGTCAGTGATGTCCGGAGATGAAACAGGCGGGGCGCGGGCGCCTCTGCCAGGAGGGGCCCGCGCCCTGCTCTCACGTTGTGCCGGGGCCACCTCCCGAGCTGCTCGGGGGGCCGCGGGCGGCGGGATTTCTCCCGGGGACGCGGGGGGCTCTACGCCCTGTGTGGGCGGTTCCTCCTCAGCGTCGACCTGCGCGTTTCTGCTCCAGCGGATGAAGATACCGAGAATAGGGATTCTGAGTTCGAACCGGTCCACCCCTTGGTCAAGCGCCTGCGCGATGAGCGCATGCACTCCGAAGAAGACAACGGCCAGAACGAGGACGAACAGCAGGATTCCCCAAAGGCCAGCCGCCTGGAGCAAGCTCCAGAGGCCAGCCATTCGCTATCTACACCGCGAACGAAATGCCCGTCAGACGATCGGCCATCCTGTTCCCTTTCCTGTCGCAGTTTCATGTGCCGCATCTACATGTGTGTTTTTTACATGCGCATCTTCAGTTTCTGTATCGGTTTTTCATGGCGTCTCTCCAGCGGGAAAGACGTTCCATCTGTCTGGCCCCTTGGGCGCGTACTTCGGCTATTCGATCAAGAGGCCGGCCGCCCGCCAGTATTGGCAAATATGGGCGGGCGATCATTTATGTCACGATTATGCCTCACGTGGTCCCGGTGTGCGAAGCAATGGACACTTCCGGCTCACGCGATGGTTGGTCACTGTCGACGAACTGTTCCCGGCGGCGCTGAGCTGCCGTACCGGCAAAGTTGTCACTCAACATGGGTAATCAAGTCATCACAAATTGTGATCTTGGTAGGGTTGACGTGTGGAAACACACGGCCTACGCCTTGAGAATTCCCGCATCGTGCACCGGCCAGGCACGAGCAGGGACCGGTACGGTGTGGAACTTCCCGCCCCCGAATGTCAGACCCCGATCGGCGGGTGGGATCCGCGGCGGCTGTGCGCGTCGCAGGAACCCGTCAACTGCCGGCGCTGCCTGAAGCGCGGCAGCGGTCACGCCGCAGCCGCCGGGCAGGGGGTCGCCCTGGAGCTGTTCTAAGGGGCGGTGACTGGCCGGTGCGCCCCGGGCCAGGCACAGCACACGTCGAACCCGCCATGTCGCGGGCATTCGACGTCGCCTGACGTAGGACAGAAGTACACCTCCGGACAGCAGCCTTGTGCGGTGGCGGGTGACGGCAGGAACAGCACCGGCGGAGGTTCGGTGTTTTCCGGCAGGCCAGGCGTTGAGATCAGGTACGTGTCTTCTGGGAGGGCGTACGCCGGGAGGCGGCCGCCGGCCGGTGTCCTTCGGCGGCCCGGTGTTCGCGCCCCGGACGGGTTGCGGCGTCGCGGCAGGAGCAGGGCGAGCACGGCGACGCCGAGCACGCCGGCCACCGCCAGGGCGGCCCAGCAGGTGGCGGGAAGACGCATGCGCCGATCGTAGAAGTTCGCCCGGGCGGGCGAAGAACGCGCAGAGCTCTCCTCCGTGGCGGAGCCTGCCGGGTGGCGGCGCTTCGGAAAGGAGGCGACCGCCCCCGGTACGCTGGCCGTGAGCTGCTGGCGTGAGGGCCGGGCCTACCTGCGGACAGGTGCGGGGTGGTCACGATTCCCAGGTGCGGGTGCGCGTCCGGCTGTTCATGTTTGATCTCCGCTGGTGGCGGGGTGAGAGTCACCGGCAACGGCAGTGCCTCGAACCCGTACGTGGTGTCCGCGCTGATTTCCGGCGACGCGGGCAACGCGATGGTCATCGGCGGTGACGGCGGCCTGTACGCGGCCGGAGGCGGCGGTAGCGGCGGGTTGACGACGGTCGCGATCCAGGACACCCCGTGTATCGATCTGAGTGGCCTGGGCACGGCGCCGCAGCCGTTGAGGGCGGCGCCGATCATCGCGCCGACCGCGGGGAACCTGCTGGCGTGCGCCGCGAACGGACTGCAGGCGTCGCTGACCGTCGGCGCGTGCGGCTTGCAGGGCGCCGGCACCGCGGCGTCGCCACTGGCGGCGAAGGTCTCCGCGTGGCCCTACCTGTGC
Source organism: Streptosporangium sp. NPDC000563 (assembly GCF_040299985.1). Classification (NCBI taxonomy): domain Bacteria; kingdom Bacillati; phylum Actinomycetota; class Actinomycetes; order Streptosporangiales; family Streptosporangiaceae; genus Streptosporangium; species Streptosporangium sp. NPDC000563. Next base: position 127,610 of record NZ_JBEPDA010000010.1, read on the forward strand.
CCGATCGACGCGCAGGCGGGCCTCGTGTACTGCGACAGCGGCGGCACCCTCAGATCAGAACCACGCGGCAAAACGGAGTATTTCACCACCACGTTGAATCAGACGTACGCGAACCTGGCGGTGCCGACGACGACCACGACCGGCGGCACCACCGTGGAGACACGGTCGCTGTCGGTCACCAACCCGGATGCGTGCCGGCCCGCGCTGGCCATCACGATGACCGAGCTCGATGTGGACTTCGTGATTCCCGCCGGAGGCCGCGCCGGCATGTTCATGTACGGCGACGAAACATACCGGTTCGAGAACCGGGGGTCGGCGACGGTGAGCAACGTGCACACGCAGACGACGAAAGTGGTCGGAAACACCATCGTCCCGCCTGGTGCCACGCAGAACATCGACCTGGTGATCGGGCTGGGGTTCGGGTTGGCCGGAGCCACGTACAACAGGATCCAGTCGTTCATCCGCGCCGTGCTGATCGCGCTGTAGCCGACACGTTGAGGAGGTCAGACAGGATGGACGACACCACACCGCCGGAGGGGTTCCGCGGGGACCGTGCCGCACTGGAGCACGTCCGTTACTTCCGCACCGGCACCGGCAGCGTGGGGGAGGTCGCCGAGTCCGCCGCCGGGATCTCGTCGCTACCCGACGACGCGGTGGAGATCACCGCCAGGCAGTACCGGCGGGAGCTGGCCGGACTGCGCGCCGGAACGGAGCGGCTGCTCGCCGACCTGCGCGCGCAGGACGAGGAACGCATCCGCGGCGACCACGAGGCGCTGCGCGCCGCCGGTATTCCCGAAGGCCTCGCTCGCCGCCTGGCCGGCTACCCCGCAGGGGAGGAGTGACCGATGCCTCAGGTATGTGTCGGCCCCGAATTCACCGTTGACCCGAACGGCCGTTTGAGACTGGATTTGTGTGGTGGCCCCGCCGAGCAGGCGTGGCCGTACGCGTGCCCCACCAGTAGTAACCCTTTGCGGATCGACCCGAACTGCGGGCTGTGGGTGCCGCCGTACGCGAAGGCCGGGCGGGCGTCCGCGTCCGGTACGTCCGGCGGCGCCCTGGTCACCGTCCCCGCCGGGTTCACCGAGGTCGCCCAGGCGGAGATCGAGGTACAGAACCCGTCCGACTGCTACACGGCGATCGTCGTGCAGTGGATCCAGGTCGACGTGGACTTCTACCTGCCGCCGGGTACGGACTCGCGGGCCGGGTTCCGTATCAACGGCAACAGCATGATGGCGTTGGAGAACTCGTCGCCGGCGGGTGGCACGCAGGAGACCGGCGTCCACTGGGATCTGCACCAGACCTTGGTGTCGGGGACGATTCCCGCGGGCGGCAGCAACACGTTCACCAGCCCGATCGATGTGGGGTCCGGGCAGGGCGGCGCCCAGTACGGCGAGATCAGATGGCAGATGAGAGTGCTAGCCCTGGCAGGACTGTGATGATCACGAAGTTTTTCCGGCGGGCCGACGGGACGCTGCTGTCGCGTTCCCTGGAGGTCGAGGGCTCCTACGCGATGGCGCTCACCGTGCCGTCCGACGCGGTGGAGATCTCCGCCGAGCAGGCCGAGAAGCTCCGCGCCGGCCACGCAGCCCAGGCTAAGGCGTGGGTGGCGCAGCAGGGGGCGGCCGCCGACCTGGTGCGGCGCGCCGACTATGAGGCGCTGCTGGTTTTGGGTGTGCCGGAGGCGACGGCGCGCCGCCTGTCGGGCCACCGCGGAGGGGGTGGTGATGAGTGATCTGCCCGACCCGTTCAGCGGGGTGGTCACGGCCGCGCACGTCTACAACGCCGTAGTGGAGGTCGGCAAGCAGGTCGTCGGCGTGGACCACAAGGTCGATTTGGTCGACGGGAAGGTGGGCGCCGTGGACCAGAAGGTCGATGGGGTGGTGACGACGGTGTCGGATCTGCAGAACCGTGTCCGTGACCTGGAGGCGAACCGGTGGCCGAAAAGCCTGCCGACGCTGATCGCGTTCGGCGCGCTCCTCGTCGCGGCGGTCGCGCTGTGGCGGGGGTGGTGAATGGGTTCGGGCTACATCGTCCGCTGGTATGTGGCGGACACCATGCCGTGTGAGCGTCACACGCCGGCGGGGGCGGTCCTGCCGGGCACGCCCGGCAGGGGGGAGACGCCGCAGGTGGGGCGGCCCTACCGGGACCGGCGGAAGCAGGCGGCGCGGCGGCGCGCCGCCCGGATGGCGAGGGGGAAACGCTGATGGTGCACCTGGTGGGTCGCGACAAGTGGGGGGCGCGCTCGTCGAAAGGAGAGACGCTGCTGCAGGCCCGGCCCAAAGGAGTGAAGATCCACTATGTGGGGGATCGTGTTGACCCGGGCATTGTGAAAGATCACAGCAAGTGTTTGGCGTTGACGAAGACCATCCAGAAGCAGCACATGGACGGCAACTTGTGGGCGGATCTGGGGTACACCGGGTTGTGCTGCCCGCATCGGCAGGTCCTGGTGGGGCGCGGCCCTGGGGTGCTGCCGGCCGCGAACGGCAAGGATCTCAACGCCCGTCATTACGCGGTGATGGCGATGGTGGGCTCTTCCGGCCTGGTCGTTCCGCCAGACGACATGCTGCACGGCCTGGTCGACGCTATCGAGTGGTTGCGGGGCCTGCCGGAGAAACAGCGGCCGTGCGGGTACGAGGTGCTGGGGCATCGTGACGGGTGGGCCACCGACTGCCCCGGCGACTGGCTGTATGAGTGGATTCAGGACGGGTGGCCGCGGCCCGGCGAGGCGACGCAGCCCTCGACGGGGGTGGAGGTGCCGCCGTGGCCGGGCCGGATCCTGGAGTATCCGCCGGCTGCGGTCGGTGAGGATGTCCGCGCCTGGCAGGAGCAGATGCGGCTGCGCGGGTGGCGCATCACCGTGGACGGCGCCTACGGGCCGCAGTCGCGGGACATCGCCCGCCAGTTCCAGCGGGAGAAGGGGCTACGGACGGACGGCAAGGTGGGCCGCGACGACTGGGACGCGGCGTGGCTGGCGCCGATCACGTAGGGCGGCATCGCCGGCCGGGGAAGGGCGGTATCTGGTCGCGGGTGTGGTGGCGCGACGCGTTGGAACGGGCGGTGCGCGCGGGTGCGGCCGCTGCGCTCACCGGGGTCGGCGCCGAACAGCTCGGCGCGGTGCGAATGTCGACGCTCCGCACGATGCTGCTGCTCGGTGGCGGCGGTGCGCTGGTGTCGCTGCTGCTGTCGCTGGCCGCGGCCGGCACCGGCGACGCCAAGTCGGCGTCGTTCGCCGACGCGCCCTGAAATGGGCGAAGGGCCCGCCGTCGAGGTGGCAGGCCCTTCTTCGCTCCCCCGTGGTCGGAGAGCTGCGCCCGTAAGCGCCCAGCCGTTGAAGAGTACCGCATTGCTTTTCTTTTACCCTCACTGTTGGGGAAAAGTTGCACAGAGTTCCCCCCTAGGTGTAGTGTAAGAGTTGCACTCTGAGGGAGGTGAAATAGTGACCGAAGCGCCCGAAACGCTGCCTGATCTGGTGGGGCAGCCCGACCTGGCCGCGATGCTCGGCGTGTCCATCAACACGCTGCACTCGTGGCGGGGACGGAAGGACTACGACAAGCTCTGTGAAGCCGATGTCGTCGTCTCGGGCACCCCGTTCTGGTTGAAGCAACGCTGGACCGACCCGGACGCGCCGCTGCCGAAACTCCCGCCGTTGGTGGGGGTGAAGGAGGTGGCGGCGATGTTCGACGTGGACCCAGACACCGTGACCGTCTGGTTCCAGCGGAGAAACGGGCCACCCGCCCCGGCCGTGAAGATCGGCCGGACGCGGATCTGGACGGTTCCGCCGTGGGAGGAGTTCGCCCGCCGCACCGGCCGGCCCATCGACGTGTCCGCTCTGAACAGGATCAACCAGGCCGATAAGGCCGACCGGCAGTAAGCACCACCGTTCGCCCCAGTCTGGGGCGAACTCTGACCTTCAGCTGTAAGGGGACAGTCGAGGAAAGTTCCCGCACAGCTTCCCCGTGGAAAGGGAAAACAGCACCGTGGTTCTTCAAACGCGCCCGCCGACCTGCGTGGTGCCCTACCCGACGATCCTCGTCGAAGGCCCCGCAGACTCCGGCAAAACGTGGATGTTCGTGCAGCTCACCGCCTCCCCGCTGGTCGGCCGCTGCCTGCTGCTGGACCTCGGCGACGGCCGCGGCGACGAGTACGGCGACGCCATCACCGGCACCCCCACCTACGAACTCATCGACCACGACGGCACCTGGGCGAGCATCATCGGCCAGGTGGAGGCCGCGCACGCCGAGGCGGCCCGCGCGCACGCCGCCGGGGAAAAGCCTGTCGCGTTGTGCGTCGACAGCGGCTCGCGCATCTGGGACATGCTCAAGTCGTGGGGCAACGCCCGCGCCAAGGGGTCGATCAAACACCAGAGGTTGCTGGCTTGGGACCCGAACGCCGAGGTGCGCATCCCCAACAACATCTGGGATGACGTCCGCGACCGGCACAACCAGTTCCTGCACCTGCTCGCGACGTTCCCCGGCATCACGGTGATTACCGCACGCGGCCGGGAAATGTGGATCGACGAGGAGAGCACCGACCCGGTGCCGAAGATGGCCAGCTACAAGGTCGACTGCCACCGGGACCTGCTGCACGCGGCGACCGTGTGGATCCGCCTGAGCCTCGATGCCCCACCGACGATCATCGGGGCGCAGTCGAAGCACCTGAACATCACGCACGGCTCCGACGAGGCGCGCATCGTCCCGGACCTGAACCTGGCCGACCTGATCTTCAAGACGTTGCGGATCTCCGCCGACAGCCAGCCCCGCCCCCTGGTGCGCCTCGGCCAGGAGCGGCTGCCCGAGGCGATCCGCGACGACGCGCTGGCCACCGTCGACCGCGAACACCTGCAACGGCTCCTGACCGAAGCCGCCCACCCGGCGCACCGGGGCATCACGGTCGACAACGAGTACGGAGCCGAGGAGACCCTGACCGAGCTGATCACCCGCCGGATCCGGGCGATGGCCGGTCAGGGGGGCGTCGACGGCGCCGAGTACGCCGCCCCAGACGGTGTCCCGGCAGCGCCGGTCCGCGCGGTCGCCCAGCCCGGCCCCGGCGGGCAGGTGATCCAGGCGACCGCAGAACGATCAGCCATCCCACCCACCCCGCCGGACACGGCTGAGCCCGCCCCCCCGGAGACGACACCGGACCCGGCCGCGCCGCTCGACGAGGCGACCCTGCTCGTGCTGCAGCGCATGCTCGCCGACTGCGGAGTCACCACCCCCGATCAGCGGCACGTCGTCCTGCAGATCCTCACCGGCAAGCGGCTGACCAACAGCCGCAGCCTGACCACCGCGATGGGCGCCGACCTCATCGTGATGCTCGCCCCGGTGATCACAGCGGCCGCGCCGAACGAGGCGCTGCGAACCCTGATGCAGGCCCGCGTCGCCGCCAGCATGACCGCCCAAAACCCCGTCCTCGCCCAGGAAAGGCCCGCCGCATGAGCCGCCGCACCCCCAACAAGAAGACCACCCGCAAGAGCCGTACCTGGAAGAAGGGCATGGGGCCGGGCACCTACGACTTCGACAAGGGCGAGTTCACCCCGGCCGCCCCCGCGGCGGCCGACCCGCCCGAGGCCGCACCGGAGCCGACCACCCGCATCCACGGCGTGCCCGGCCGCGACGAGCCTGTGGTCTTCACCGGCGACGACGCCATGCCCGGCTTCGACAACCTGTCCTTCCAAGAACTCGCCCAGCTCGCCGGCATGGCCGGGGTGCCGACACCCCCCGACACCGGCGAGATCCTGGAAGGAGTGGTCCTCAAGGAGGAGGTCGCCGCCGCCAGGAAACTGCTGGCCGAGGCCGAGGAGCGCGGCGAGAGCGCCCTGGACCTGGCTCACGCCTACGCCTACCTCGACCAGGTGCACAAGGCGATCGGCCGTCAGGTCAAGCGCACCCGAGAGCACGCCGAGAAGCTGTTCGCCGCCGCCCAGCTGGTGCACGGCATGAAGTCGCTCGACGTGATGGCCGACGACGGCGGCCCGGCCGTGGCGACCATCCACATCCAAGAGCCCACGCCGCAGATCACCTGGAACATGGAGGCGGTGAAGGCGTTCTGCGAGAAGCACGCCCCCACCGAACTGTGCCAGCAGGTTCTGCCCGGCGCCCTCTCCCTGCCCGACGTCGTGGCCTACATCGCCATGACCCACCCCGACTACGTGCAGACCCACGTTCAGGAGGCGTACCTGACGCGCCTGCAGTCCGAGATCGACGAGCAGGGCCGCAAGGCCGACCCGACGACGGGGGAGCTGGTGCGGCTCGCCACCATCACCCCGGGCAAACGCAAGGGCGCGTTCATCACCCGCTACGCCACGGCGAAGAACGGCCGTCCGAGCGGCAAGGAACGGATCGAGGCCATGTACCGGACGGGTGCGATGGGTGATGTTCTGGCGCTCGGCCCCGCCCTGGACGAGCCTGCAGCCCAGGAGGCTTGAGCAGGTGGGAACGATCCATCCTCTGGTCGCTGAGCTCGACGCCCTGCGCGTCGGGCTCGGCGTGCCCGAACAGGCCGTCGCCGAGGTCACCGGCACCGACGCTCACGAGGTCAGCTGGTGGGGCATCGGGCTGAGGACCCCGTCTGTGCAGCAGACCATCGCGTACGCGGCCCTGCTCGGCCGACGCATCGGCTTCACCGACGCCGGAGGGGAAGTCGTCTACGTTGACCAGCTGCACGGCGATGCCGATGACCCGGTCGGACGGCTCATGGCCGTTCTGGAAGAGCATCGTGATCAGCTCGGTTGGTCGCGCAGCCGGGTCGCGGCCGAGATGGGGGTGTCGGCGGCCGCCGCCAGCCGGTGGGCCGCGGGCAAGAAGCCGCCTTCGTTGGCCAGCTTGACCGGGTACGCCGCCGTCCTCGGCTGGAGGACGGTGCTCGTCGTCGTGGACGTGCCCGAGCCGGAGCAGGTCCCGCAACCGGCCCGGGGCGGGCCGCCGAAGCAGCCACGCTCCTCGGCGCGGCGGCGGATGCTGCATCCCCTCGTCGCCCACCTGGAGCAGACGCGGACCGCGATGGGGGTCTCGCAGGCACAGATCAGCCGGGCGACGGGAGTGCATAAGAACACGGTCGGCCGCTGGTCGACCGGCGCCAAGACGCCCAGCGTGGAGAACCTGGTCGACTACGCGCGGGCTCTCGGCGAGGACGTTTTCATCGGGCCGCTGGCCGAAGGGCCGCCCCCGGCGCCTGAGGCGGTGCGTCGAGGCCGCATCCTGCAGGAGATCGACCTGGTGCGAGGCAACCGGGACCTGCGCCGCGGCGGCGTCCCCTCCCGCGACGACGGGACCGGCCCGCAGTGGCGGCAGGCCGCAGAAGAAGCGCTCGCCGAAGAGATTCGGGCCGACTGCGCCAACCGGCTCACCTGGGCGGTCACGGTGCGGGCGGTGCTCGCCCGGACGTTGGCTGTCGGCGACCCGGCGGATCTGCGCGCCGAGGTGCTTTCCGCGGCCGCCGAGCTGATCGCGTGGGTGGAGGACCTCGACGCCCGCACCGGCCGCCGGGGCGGCGAGCACCTCGGCGGCCAGGCTGGCGAAAGCGAGGAGGGCGGCGGCGGGTGACGGTTCCGCCGCCGTGCGGCTTGCCCGGCTGTTCGACCGGCCAGCACTTCACGCCCGCGGTTCAACGGCAACGCTGGCGGTAGATGGCAAACGGTCGTTACTGTTCCCCCACGGCTCCCGCTGCAACAGCCCAGCAGCGTTATCGGCGGGAGCCGCACAAGGGCCCGGAAAAGTGAAGGGCCGGGGTCCGCCTGCCAGCGGTCCGGCCCTGTGTACGACCTAAGTCGAGGAGGTCGTGGTGCTGCGCATCACTGTACCCATACAGGTCCCGGCCGCACAGGCGATCGGGGGTCGCATACCCGCACAAAACCCGAGCCTGGTTCGGCTTCTTCCTGGGCGAACTCGCGCCTGCCGGACCGCGCTTCCGGTGCTTTCACCGCTCGTGCGGACGGTTCACGCGTCGGCGCCGGGGAGGTGCCGATGAGGAGCGAAGGACCGCTGCCTGCGGCGTGGCTGGCCGATCCGCGGCTGACCATGGAGCAGCTGCTGATGCTCGGCTACCTGGCCGGATTTCCCGAGGGCCACCTGTATGCCTGGGAGACGATCGCGAGCGGCATGCCCTACCACCGGCGCGACGAGGCGCTGCGGCTGATCCGCGCGCTCGCCGACCTTGGCTACGTGGTGATCACATCGCCGGATCCGGGCGCGTTCACTTTGTGCTCTCGCGGGATCGTCGCTCCCCGGCGATCGGCTGACGAGTGACCGACAACAACGAGCGTTTCAGCGTTGCTCAGGCGTCCAAAGACCCATTCGGAATGATCTATTTCGAGGTTCTTGATGATGATCGTCTGGACCGCAACGCTAAGGACGCCTATGTGTGTCTGGTCCGGTGCGCCGACTACTACGACAGGACGCTGGAGGAGCTGACGCGCGCCGACATCGCCGCCGTGATGGGCATGTCGGTCGACTCCTTCGACCGCGGTCTCAAGAAGCTCGTCGCGTGCGGATACGTCGAAGTGCTGGTGCGTTTCCAGCCCGGTACGAAGTCGCGGGCCCCCTCCGGATACGTGCTCTACGACTCCAAACTGGCCCGCCTGGAAAGGGGTATCAGGGAGAAGTCGGACGCGACTACGGAGAGTGTGCCTGTGGATAACCTTCCCCAGGTAAGTCGCGCCAAGCTCAAAGACGAGGTAAAAACCGCAGGTCAAGGTGGCCGCACAGAGCGGCCACCACAGAACGGGCATAGTGGGGCCCTGGCCGCTGACAGCGGCAACCCTTGCCGCTCACAGCGGCCACCCTTGCCGCAGGGAGCGGTAGCTATTCCTTATAGAGGTTTTAAAAGAAGGGGGGAAACCCCCCTCCCTTCCCTCCCCACGCCAGAGGACCTCGCTGTGGACGAGGAGGAGGGGGAGGAGATCATGGAGTTGGTCGCAGACCTTCGCCGCCTGCGCCCCGACTGGTCGACGCGGTCGATCATCCGCACCCTCACCGACGCCTCGGTGGTCGAGCGGCCGTGGTGGATCGTCCGGCACGCGGCCCTCGCGCTCGCCCGCGATCCGGTCACGCAGTTCCCGGGCCGTCTGCTCCACGACGGGCCGTGGTGGCACGCCGCCACCCAGGCCACCGACCGGCCACCGGTCATCCCCTGGTGCGGTACCTGCTCCGACCCGATCCGCCGTCGCGTCGAAGACGCCGAAGACCGCGACCTCGGCCCCTGCCCCAGCTGCCACTTCTCCATCCGCAAAGGCGCCTGACCGGTGGAGCCCAACAGCCGGGAGAAGACCCGGTGCAAGCACTGCGGCACGCTGATCTTCTTCGCGGTGACGCGCAACGGCAAGCGGCAGCCGCTGAACGTCACACCCGACCCGGTCCACGGCAGCGTCGCCGCCTACCGCCGGGGCGTGCAGCTGTGGTGGTGCCGCTCCCTGCTCGCCGCCACCGACGGCGAGCATCCGGCGCACCCGCTGGAGAAGCGGTTCGTCCCGCACCACACGACCTGCGGCAGCCGCGCCCCCTCCGCGCAGCTGGCCATTCCCGGCCTGGACGATGAGCCGCCGGCCCCGCCTCCGGTGGCGCCGCCGAGGCCCGACAACGTCATCCCGTTCCGGCGGCGCCGCCCCTGAAGTGCCCTGCTCGCCGCGCCCGCCGAACGACCACCCCGCCCCCATCTTAGGAATCGACAAAGTAAAGGGGCCTTTGCCGTGCGGCGTGCGACATCACGAGAAGATCGCCGTTGGACCAGGTCACAGCACAAAGCGTCAAGGCTGAACCGGCGAGCCGTACTGGCACATCCACGGGATGACCTCGCTAAATTCGGCCCATGAGCAGCCGTTCCTCTTGGGCCATGAGCCCCGACGCCATCACCGAGGTGATCCCGCGTATCCCCGCGCAGTCCCCGCACAACACCGCCCCCATCCCGATACTTCAGCCGATGGCGATCGCCCTTCCCGAGTCGGTGCCTCTCGTGGCGATCCCGTTCCGGCCCTGGCGGATCATCTGGTGCGCGCTCAGCTGGGGCCATTTCTGGTGGCCGGGCGCCGTGCGCTGCCTGGACTGCGGCTGGGAGCGGAGGCGGGCATGAACGGTGCCGCGCCTGCGGACACCGCGCTGTTCATGCCGGACGGATTCGACGTCCGGCTGCGGCACTGCGGGCAGCCGATGAGGGAGCGCGGCAGCAGCGTGACCTGGACCGGCAAGCCGGGCCAGGGCGAGGAGCTGTCGGACCACAGGTTCACCTGCTCGCACTGCCCGGTGGCGGTGACCATCTCGGTGCGGCAACCCTCGTGACTGGCTCACTGCTGCAGGGCCGGCCGTGGCCCGAGGATCGGGACGAGCCCACCCACGGGCACCGCGAACGGGGCCTGTTCCTGCCGCCCGGCTGCTCGGTCGTCGTGCGGCACTGCGGGCGGCCGATGGAGCATCAGACCAGCGCGATGCAGTGGACCATGTGCCGGAGCGGGGTCGGGGGGCCTGGGCCGGGGCAGTCGCAGCATCTGTTCGCCTGCCCGAACTGCGGGGGGAGAGCCGCCGTCAAGCTGGACGTGCCCGACTCGGTGTGGGCGTTCCAGAAGCCGAAGCCCGACGGTGGGGGTGATGCCTCGCCGCCGTGGCGGGCGGCCGCGCGGCGCGCCGCGATCGCCGAGTGGGACCGGCGGGTCCGCGAGCAGGTGTCGGCGGCGCCGGACGCGCACGCGATGGCCATCGCCGATGCGGTTGTGGCCGCGCTCGAGGAACTGGAGTGAGCGGCTTCCCGGCCGCGACGCGGTCGGCGATCCGTTCCCGGTCGATGGGGATCTGCGAGGCGTGCGGTCGGCGGCCGGCGACGCAGCAGCATCACCGGGATCCGCGGGGGATGGGCGGTGATCCTCGGACGATCACGAACTGCCCGTGCAACGGGCTGGATCTGGACGACGTGTGCCACGCGTGGATCGAACAGAATCGAACGATCGCGCGGAAGCTGGGGCTGTTGCTGGGGCCGGGGGAGGACCCGTGCACGGAGCCGGTGTTACTGCGGGCGGCGTACGGGCCGGGCTGGTACCGGCTGGACGCCAGCGGCGGCACCTCGTGGGTGGGGTCGATGCCCTGGCTGTAGCCGGAAACGATGGAAACGAGTGACGCCCGGGTTTCGCATGCGGAACCCGGGCGTCACCGCTTTTCACGGCCTATTCGGAATAGCCGAACTTCTTGAGATCAGGCTGCTCCCAGCCGGACTGGGGAATGTCACCCCTATATGGTCCCTTGACAATCGGGGGGGCGAAGGTCTCCTTGACGGTCCTGGCGCTCACCCAGCGGGTCAGGTTGAGGATCGACCCGGCCTTGTCGTTCGTGCCCGACGCCCGGCCCCCGCCGAAGGGCTGCTGGCCGACGACCGCGCCGGTGGGCTTGTCGTTGATGTAGAGGTTGCCCGCCGCGAAGCGCAGCCGCTCCGAGGCCGAGGCGATCGCGTAGCGGTCCTGGGCCATGATCGAACCGGTCAGCGCGTACGGGGAGACGCCCTCCATCTGGTCCAGGACCGTGTCGAAGTCCGCGTCGTCGTAGACGTGCACGCCGAGGATCGGCCCGAAGTACTCCTTGACGAAGATCTCGTCGGTGGGGTCGGCCGACTCCAGGATGGTCGGCCTCACGAAGTAGCCGGTCGAGTCGTCGTACGACCCGGTCAGCACGTTGATCGAGTCGAGCGAGCGGGCCCGGTCGATCGCGGCCCTGTGCTTGGCGAACGCCCGCTCGTCGATGACCGCGCCCATGAAGGTCGACAGGTCCGCGGCCACGTCGCCGACGGTGAGCGACTCGGCGGTGCCCACGAGTTCGTCGCGGATCACCGACCAGACCGAGCGCGGCACGTACGCGCGGGAGGCGGCCGAGCACTTCTGCCCCTGGTACTCGAACGCGCCGCGGATCAGCGCCGTGGTGAGCGCCGCGGGGTCGGCCGAGGGGTGGGCGAGCACGAAGTCCTTGCCGCCGGTCTCGCCGACCAGGCGCGGATAGGACCGGTAGGAGGCGATGTTCGCGCCGACCGTGGACCACAGGTGCTGGAAGGTGGGCGTGGAGCCGGTGAAGTGGATGGCCGCCAGCTCGGGGTGGGTCATGGCGACCTCGGAGACGGCCGCGCCGTTGCCGGTCACCATGTTGATGACACCCGGCGGCAGCCCCGCCTCCTCAAGCAGGCGCATGGTGAAGTGCGCGGAGAACTGCTGGGTGGGGGAGGGCTTCCAGACGACGACGTTGCCCATCAGGGCGGGAGCCGACGGCAGGTTCGCCGCGATGGCGGTGAAGTTGAACGGCGTGATCGCCAGGACGAAGCCCTCCAGCGGCCGGTACTCCATCCGGTTCCACACGCCGGGCGAGGAGATCGGCTGGTCACTGAGGAGCCGCCGCGCGAAGTCCACGTTGAAGCGCAGGAAGTCGATCAACTCGCAGGCCGCGTCGATCTCCGCCTGCTGCGCGGACTTGGACTGGCCCAGGATCGTCGCGCCGTTCAGCGTCTGCCGGTAGGGGCCGGCCAGCAGGTCGGCGGCCCGCAGGAAGATCGCGGCCCGCTCGTCGAACGGCAGGGCGCGCCACGCGGGCGCGGCCGCGAGCGAGGCGTCGATCGCCGCGCGCACGTCGTCGGCGTTCGCGTCCGCCATGCGGCCCAGCACGGAGGCGTGGTTGTGCGGCTGGACCACGTCGATCGGGGCCCCGCCGCCCATCCGCTGCTCGCCGCCGATCGTCATCGTCAGGTCCAGCTGGGCGCCGGCGAGCTCCTTGACGCGGTTCTCCAGCGCCGTACGCTCGGCGCTGCCGGGCGCGTAGCCGAGCACCGGCTCGTTGACCGGGGCGGGAACGGTGGAGATGGCATCCATTAGTTGCCTCCAAGGGCACGAAGGAAGAAGGCGATGTTCGCCGGACGCTCGGCCAGGCGGCGCATGAAGTAGCCGTACCAGTCGTCTCCGTACGGGATGTAGACACGCACGGTGTGACCCGCCCCGGCGAGGGCGAGCTGCTTGTCGGCCCTGATCCCGTAGAGCATCTGGTACTCGTAGTCGCCGCGGGACCTGGAGAACCGGTCGGCGAGCGTCTCGGTGATCGAGATCAGCCGGTCGTCGTGCGTCGCCACCATCGGGTAGCCCGCCCCCGACATGAGGATCCGCAGGCAGCGCACGTAGGCCTTGTCGACCTCGTTCTTGCTCTGATGCGCCACCGAGGCGGGCTCGGCGTAGGCGCCCTTGACCAGGCGCACCCGCGATCCCTCGTGCGCGAGGTCGCGGCAGTCGGCCTCGGTGCGGAAAAGGTAGGACTGCACGGCGACACCGGTGGAGGGAAAGTCCAGGCGCAGGGCCCGCAGGGTCTCCAGCGTGGAGTCGACCGTGGTGTGGTCCTCCATGTCGAGGGTGACGTTCGCCCCGCAGTCGCCGGCCGCCTCGCAGATCCGCCGCGCGTTCTCCAGGGCGATCTTGTCGCCGTCGGCGCCGAGCGCCTGGCCGACCGCGGAGAGCTTCACCGACACCTCGGCCCGGTCACCGAGCCCCAGCCCGCCCAGCGCGCCGAGCAGCGTGACGTACGCGCCGGCCGTCTGGGCGGCGGCGGCGGAGTCTCTCGTCTCCTCGCCAAGGTGGTCGACGGTGACGGCGAGCCCGGAGGCGGCGAGCCCGCGGATCGCCTCGACCGCCTCCCGAGGCGTCTCGCCCGCGACGAAACGATCGACGACCTTGCGGGTCAGCGGCACGCCGGAGACCGCGCGCCGTACCAGCGGCGACCGGGACGCGCCGAGAAGGAGAGAACCGAACATGTTTCCAGCCTAAAACCTCCGCTCGCCCGGCCATCATGTGCATCTGCCACGATCGACGGGCGGGGCTTTCATACACATGTATGACAATGGTGGGGTGTTGCAGGAGACGGTAGACGAGATCGCCACCAGGCTCGGCGCCTCGGCCACCCTGGAGGACCGGGCCTTCCAGCTCCTGGCCTACGCCGCGCAGAGCGGCGACATCGACGTGGTGCGCCAGGAGTCCATTCTGCGACGCCGCGCGACGGACCAGGTACGCGCCTACTTCGAGGGGTACGGCATCGCCGGGGCACGCGGCCCCGTACGCATCCCCGCCGACGCCGACCTGGGAGTCCTCGCGCGGGTGTGCGTGCCGTTGCGGCACCACGAGGTGACCTACGGCTACCTGTGGCTCCTCGACGACGGCACACTCGGTGACGAGGTCCTCGCCTCGGTCGGCGACCTGGTCTCCAGGGCCGCCACCGTCCTCGCCCAGGAGGCCCGCAGCCGTCAGGACCTGGGTGCGAACCTACGGGAGCTGTTCTCCTCCGACGCCGAGGAACGCTCCCGGGCACTGACACGGCTGGACGACGTGCGCGGCCCGGTGGCGGCGATCGCCGCCCGCGTCTCCCCGGACCGGGTCGCCGCCCTCTGGACGCTCCCGCGCGCCGTGCTCGCCGACCCCGCGTTTCCCGTACGGGGCGAGCCACTGGTCGCCCTCCTGGCCCCGGCGGGCCAGGCGGGGGAACTGGCCGACCGGATCCAGGGCATGTACGGAACGGTGGTGGGCGTCGGCGCACCCAGGGACGAGCCCGCGCAGGCCTGGCGAAGCTGGCGGGAGGCCGTGCACGCGCTCGGCGTCGCCGGACGGGTGCCCGCGCTCGCGCCCGTCGCCACCTGGCCAAAACTGGGCGTCTACCGGCTGCTCGCCCGCATGTCACCGGCGGGGCTGCGGGAGCTCGCGGAAGAGGTCGCCGGGCTGGCCGAGGACCCGGAGCTGGCCAGGACCGTGGAGGGCTACCTCGACCGCGCCGGTCACGTCCAGGAGACCGCCGGTGCGCTCGGCGTGCACCGCCAGACGCTCTACTACCGGCTGGCCAAGGCGGAGCGGCTCACCGGCAGGAACCTCGCCGACGGCGAGGACCGCCTGCTGGTCCACCTCGCCCTCAAGGCGGCCCGCCTGCTCTGAGCCCCGGGTCCCGTCAGACGGGGGCCCGGTAGATCTTCACCCAGTCCACGTACATGCTGACCGTCGGAGGAGTGGAGCCGTTACGGCACGGCGACCACTGGTTGCACGTCACGTCGTTCTGGAGCGTCAGGTGCATGGAGCGGCTCCTCGGCACGTTCGGCCCCCGGTAGTCCCACACCTTCCTGCCGTCCAGCCAGAACGTCAGCCGTCCGGGCAGCCAGTCGACCGCGACCGTGTGCCACCGGGTGAAGTCGGCCCTCATCTGCCGTTGGGCCTGCGGCCGGTCGCCGCGATGCACGAAGATCCCGCCCGACCTGCGGCTCGGATCGATGATCTCCGCGAAGTCGACCTCCGCGTACTCGCCGCCCCCCTGGTCGGACGGCCAGAGCAGCGCCACGGGGGTGTAGCCCGCGCCGCGTTCGGCACGCAGCCGCACCTCCCAGCGCCCGTACCGCTGGGCGCCGCGGGTCGCGATGCCCCCCGACAGGTCCCTGCCGCCGTAGAAGCCGCCCTTGAGCCGCAGGACGCCGCCGCCCACGGTCGAGGCCCGCCCGGTGCGCGGGTTGGTCTCGGCACCGGGGGAGTGGTAGACGACCCACTTGCGGTCGTCCACGCGGGTGCCGTTGAAGTTCTCCACCAGGATCGGGCTGCCCCACCCGCGCGGGGTGGACGGGTCCGTCCGCGCGGCCGCCCCCGTCGCGGGCAGCGAGGAGAGGGCGAGGGCGGCGGCCAGAACGCCCAGGAACGTGCCACGAATCGACATGGGGACATCAAAGCAACAATCGCACTCCAGTAACAGAGGTATTTCGTTTTCGCATACGTCCCACTGGTTCGGGGGGTGCCGTCCGGGTCAGGCTGTGCCACGATTCCGCACATGAACGACGTTGACGCCGTACGGCGAGCACTGGCCGGCCTGGTGGAGTCCGGCGAGCTCCGCCCCGAGCAGGTGGAGCCGGTCGCCCGCGCCGTCGGCGAGGCGTTGCGTGAGCCGGGGGCCGGCGACCGGGTCAGGTGGAGCGAGATCCTCGCGTACGTCGGCGGTGCACTCGTCCTGGCCGGTGCCGCGGCCTTCGTCGGCCTGGGCTGGGACCGGATGACCCAGCCGGCGAGGATCGCGGTCCTCGCCGTGGTCACGGTCCTCCTGCTCGCGGTGGCCGTGGGGCTCGGCGCGGCGGCGCGGTCGGCGACCGGCAGGACGGCCGCCGTGCAGGGCAGGGTCGCGGCCACGCTCGCCGCGCTGGGCTCGGCCACGGCGGCCCTGTGCGCGGGGGTGGTGGTCGACCGCCACGAGGGTCTCGTCGCCGGGGTGGCCGGGCTGGTGGTCGCGGCGACGGCCTACGCGCTGTTGCCCACCGCGATCGGCCTGCTGGCCTGCGGCGGTTTCGCGCTGGTCACGGTGACCGGCCTGCTGGACGTCCTCGCCGGGCGGGAGGGCGCGGGCTGGGGCCTGGCCTATGTCGCGCTGGGCCTGCTCATCCTGACGGCCGCCCTGGCCGGGGTGCTCGTCCCGCGCGACCTCGGCCTGGGCATGGGGGCGGCGATCGCGCTCTTCGGCGGTCAGTGGCCCGTCCTGTGGGACGGAGGCGCCTGGGGATACTGGCTGACCGCGGCGATCGCGCTCGCCTGCCTGGCCCTGTACCGGCGGTGGCGCACCTGGGTGCTGATCGTCAGTGGCGTGGCCGGGCTGACGCTCGCGGTCCCCGAGGCGGTCTGGGACTGGACGGACGGCGCCGTGGGCGGTGCGGTGATCCTGGTCCTGGCCGGGGTCGTCCTGCTGGCCGCCAGCGGCCTCGGCGTCGTCCTGCACCGTCGCGTGGCCCGGTCGTAGACGTCGCACGTACCCGCCGTGAGCCGTCACCCCCGTGCACGCGAGCGCGAGCGCGACACGTCGAACGCCACCGAGGGCACCCTGTAGGTCACGCTTGTGCACACGGGCCCGACACGCGAAGACCGGGGACCCCTTCGAAGGGATCCCCGGTCTCGGAGGGTGTTCCGCGTGGCCCGCGGTGCCCGGCCGGCGCGGCGGACGCGGTCAGCGGGCGGAGCCGGAGAGCGCGGTCTCGTAGACGTGGACGAGTTCCTGGCTGATCCGCTCCCAGGAGTAGCGGGACCGGGCGCGGTCGGCACCGGCGAAGCCGAGCGCGGTGCGGCGGGTCGGGTCGGCGAGCAGCTCGCGGGTCAGACGGGAGGTCTGCGCCGGGCGGTCGGCGGGCACCAGCAGGCCGGTCACCCCGTCCACCACGGAGTCGAGGTGGGCGCCCACGGCCGAGGCGATGACGGGGACGCCGCAGGCCATGGCCTCCAGCGCCACGACGCCCGCCGGGGCCTCCCTGGGAAGGGAGAGAACCACGTCGGCGCTGCGCATCAGCTTGGCGATCGAGGAGTGCGGGACGTGCCCGAGAACGGTGATCCGGTCGTCGACGCCGATCTCCTTGGCCAGCAGCATCATGCGGTGCGCCTCGGCGTCGTGCTCCAGGTCCACGGACGCGGGACCACCGGCGATGATCAGCTCGGCGTCGGGAATGCCCTCCAGCGCGCGGAGCGCGGTGTGCACGCCCTTGTCGGCCGTGAGCGGACCCACGTGCAGCAGGCGGGGGCGGTTGCCGCGCGTGGCGGCCGGACCCTGGCGACGGAACCGCTCGACGTCGACGCCGCACGGGATGACCGAGATGTTGCGGCGCGGCACGCCCAGCCGGATCAGCGAGCTCTCCTCGTCACCGCACCCGGCGATCACCGCGCTGGCCCGGCGCCCGATGGCCCGCTGCAGCCGGACCTTCTTGGCGTCGTGGGAGTTCTCGCTGCTGAAGGTCTGGGTGAACGGGACGTTGAGGCCGTTCGCTCCGGCGATCGCGGCGAGCCCGCCGGTCCAGGAGTGCGCGTGGATGACGTCCGGGCGGTCCTGTCCCCAGCGGTGCATCAGCTGGTCGCCGAGGTCGGACAGGTAGGGCAGGACGCTGTCTTCCGGAAGGTCCTGCGCGGGGCCGGCGGTCAGGTTCTCCAGCGTGACGCCCTGCGACACGCGAACCCTGGCCTTCTCCGAGTCGGAGTTCCTGCGGGTGTAGATCGTGACTTTGTGCTCGCGGCCGAGCTCACGGGCCACTGCCATCAGGTGAGCGCGCTGGGCGGCGAGGTCGGACTCGTCCTGGGTGGAGGAGAGAGCCTCGGAGGAAACGAATGCAATGTTCACGGCACACCTCTGGGAGGAGATAGGCATAAAGAGCCTGTGATTCCTTCAGGGGTGCCTGCGTCTTAGGCACACGTCTGTATGAGGTCAACCATACCCCGATCCGCGCAGAAGCCAAACCCCTGAGGCGAAGCCGGGCCTCCCGACGCGTCCCGCGCTGCCGCGACTCCTCGGCCCCGGAGCTCAGGACGTGTGATCGGCTCCCGCGTTCTCCCCGGTCAGGGGGATGTCGAGGCGTTCGCCCGGCTGTCCGTACCGAATTCGACCGGTTATCCGGCTCATACGACGCGAAGAGCGAGGATCACGATCTCATCCCAGACCCTCCCGCCGGAGAACGCGTGCCGGTCCTCCTCCACCGTCTTGACGATCTCGGCGGGGGACTGCGCCACGCAGCGCGCCAGCACGTCCGCCAGCCTGATCTCGCCGTAGGACTCACCCAGCTCGTTCTGCGAGGCGACCAGGCCGTCGGAGTAGAAGACCAGGGTCTGGCCCGAGGCCAGGGTGAGCTCCTCGGTGAACATCTCCGCCTCGGGAGCGATGCCCAGCGGAACGCCACCCCCCGCGGTGAACCGGACCCCGCCGTCGGGCAGCAGCAGCGCGGCCGGGTGGTGCCCCGCGCTGGCCAGCCTGATCCTGCGCGCCTTGATGAACCCGGTCACCGCCATCACGAACATGCCGTTGTGCTGGGCGGTCAGGGCCTGGTTCAGCTTGCGCATCACCTCGCCGGGGTCGGTCTCCCAGACGCTGAGCACGCGCAGGCCGTTGCGGACCATGGCGCTGACCGACGCGGCCTCCTCACCCTTGCCCGCGGCCCCTCCGAGGGCGAAACCCCATCCGTCACCGACGCGGAAGACGTCGTAGAACTCGGCGCCGACCGGGCTGGAACCCGCGTTGTAGATGGCCGCGGCCTCGAATCCCGGGATGTCCGGCAGGCTCCTGGGCACCACGCTGGTCCGCAGCGCGTCGGCCGCCCGGGAACGGGTCTGGAAGCTGCGCCGCGCGCGCAGCGCGAGCCCCAGGTGGGCGCCGATCTCCTCCATCAGCCCCAGATCGGCGAGCGAGAACGGTTCGCGGTCGCGCAGCCGCACCAGGGTGAGGGCTCCCAGCACGCCGCTCTCGCCGCCGATCGGCACGATCAGCACCGAGGCGGCGCCCATCACCCGCAGCAGCGGCGGGCCACCGGGAACGTCGCCGAGCAGCCTGTCGTCCTCCAGCATCTCGTGCACCACGCCGGAGCCGCCGGTCAGCACGTGCGCGACGGCCGGAGCGGTCAGCGGGTTCATCCCCTCGGCGAGGCGGAGCAGCTGGGTCACCGGCTTGTCGCTCGGGCCCAGCACGCAGGCACGTTTGGGCATGCCGTCGCGGACCACGTCGGCGATCACCCAGTCGGCCCACTCGGCGGCGAGCAGCCGTGCGGCCCTGGTGACGGTCACCGGCTGGCGCAGGCTCTCCTCGTCGAGCAGCAGGCGGGTCATCCTGGACAGCAGCTCCTGCCGGCGCGCCGCGGCCATGACCAGGGTGGCGTCCGAGCGGTCGGCCGGGCCGTGCGGCGGGCCCGCCACCTGCGCCTCCAGCGGCAGGATCATGACCGCGACCATCTCCTGCGGCTCTCCCGGCATCGTCAGCCGGGTGACGGCCAGCTGAACCGTGTGCGCGCGGCCCTGGTGGGCGAGCCGCGTCTGGAGGGTCGCGGTCTGGCCGCCCTGCTGGACCGCCGTCAGGTGCGAGCGGAACGCCGCCCGCCGGGAGACGTCGACGAACAGCGGGAACGAGCGGCCGATCAGGTATCCCGCCGGGCTGCCGAGCATCCGGGAGGTCTCGGCGCTGATCCGCCGCACCACCCCGGAGGCGTCCAGCACCACCACGGGGATGGGGAAGGTGCGGAACACCTGCCGCAACAGCTTGAGCTCCCGCTGTGACCCGCTCTCCCGCTCCCCCGACCGTTTGGGCGCCTTGCGCAGCTCGCGCACCGAGGCATCCAGCAGCTCACGGGCGGTGTCGAGCTCCGCCAGCGCCGCGTCGAGTGTGGACCGGGGGTCGGCGGGGTAGGCGGACTTCGCCTCGCGCAGGGAGGAGATCCTGGTGGTCAGCGCGTTCAGCGCCTGCTCCAGGGTCTGAAGGCCAATGGCGTCGGTCAATGCTCGTCCTCGTCAGGGGCCGGAGTGGACTGGTCCCGTCGTAGACGGTACGCCACCCGGTGGGCCGAATCGATGCGCGGTCGGATAGTGGTTAAGTTAGCGACACAGGGGAGGGGAGTCGCGAGATGGACATGGTCACCCCCGTTCTCGCCCGGGACCTCGCGGCCCTCGGCAGGGTGAGCGAGGAAACGTCGAGCGAGAGCGTGCTGCGCGGTCTCACAGCCACTCTCGCAGGCGGCGTGCCCGGTTGCGCGGGCGGCTCCGCCGAGCTCTGGCGACAGGAACGGATGGTCGTCTCAGCTTCCCACAGCGAGCTCATCGTCCTGCTCGACAGCGAGGGGGAGATCGGCGAGGGGCCCTCGTCCGAGGCCCGCGCCACCGGGCGCCACGTGATCGTCCAGGATGTCCTGCACGAGCCCCGCTGGCCCGCCTACGCCGGCATGGCCGTACGCTGCGGCGTCCGCTCGGTCCTGGCGATGCCCATCGTCATCGAGCACGCCGTCCTGGTCCTCGGCATGTACGGGGTGCGTCCCGGTGTCTTCGCGGCGAGGAACGTCCCTCCGCTCGCCGACATGCTCGCCGAGCAGGTGGGTGTGGCCCTCGCCAACATGTGGGACTACGACGAGGTCCGCACCGACGCGGCCCAGATGCAGGAGGCTCTCGCGGGCCGGGCGATCATCGACCAGGCCAAGGGCATCATCATGAAGTCCAGCGGCTGCTCGGCCGAGGCCGCCTTCGACGAGTTGCGCCGAATCTCGCAGCACCACCAGGTGAAGGTCGCGGACCTGGCCAAGCTGCTGGTCGAGGAGCACCAGCGCAACCGCGAGACGAAGAAGAAAGAGGGCTGAGGGCCCGGTGGGGGGCGGTTTCCGGCGGCCGGCGGCCGGCCCGGGATCGTCGGGAGAGCACCGGGGGGCCGTCACCGGTCGGCTCCGCCTTCCGCACGTGCCCCTGCCCGAACCCGGGCGGTGACCCGCCCCGCCTCCTCGGACACGGCCGATCCGCGACAAGGCGGCACGTGCGGAAAACGGGCTATCCAAAGGCGGCGATCGCCTCGTCGATCGTGTCGTACAGGGGCAGCCGCTGGGCCAGCCCTGTGATCCACATCACCTTGGTCTTGGCGTACTCCACCCCGATGAGGGCGAACTTGGCGCCCGCGGTGGTGCTGACCTGCCAGTGGTGGACGATGAGTCCCAGCGCGCGCGAGTCCATGAAGGTCACACCGCTCAGATCCAGCGCCATGTCGAGACCGTGCTCGCCGGTCTCCGCCGCCAGGTAGTCGGCGAACTGATCCCTCGTCGTCGCGTCAAGCAGACCCGTCACCCGGATCACGTTGATCCCACTGACCAGCGCCGACGTGAGAGTCAGAGCTGCCGATCTCTCGCCGTTCTCCGACACCGTCACTCAGGGCCTCCTCGTGCCATTCGATTAGCAACCTTACTGTTACCTGGGGGCGAGTAATACTCCTGGATTCGGGGGAATACTGGAACCCAGAGGTCCAGCAGAGGGCCTCGCCTCGAAAATTGGTCGAGGCGATGCCGTCTGCCCGGATGTTGCTTCCGTGGTCGGCTCGCCCGACAGTAATACCAGGGAGCAGCAATGTCTGTTCAGGCACTCGAAATCACCGACATGACCGCTGAGGACCTCCTCGCCGAGATGTCCCTGCCTGAGATCTCCGAATACCGCGCCGAGCGCCTGCGTGAGCGCATCGTCGAGATGCACCGCCACCTCGCCATGGAGATCGCCCGCCGTTACCGCTACCGCGGCGAGCCGATGGAGGACCTCCTGCAGGCCGCGTACGTGGGGCTCATGAAGGCCATCAACGGCTTCGACCCGACCCTCGGGCACCCCTTCCGCGGCTACGCCGTGGTCACCATGACCGGTGAGGTCAAGCGCCACTTCCGCGACCGCACCTGGGCCATCCGCGTTCCCCGCGTCTACCAGGAGCGCAGGGCCGAGCTGAACCGCCTGGTCGCGGACCTCAGCCAGGACCTCGGCCGAGCCCCCACGGTCGCCGAGCTGGCCACGAAGATGAAGATCTCGGAAGAGGACGTCCTGCTCACCCTCGACGCCTCCGCCGCCTACAGCGCGCTCTCACTGGACGCCCCCCTCGGCGCCGACGACGACGCGGGCGCGCTGGGCGACGTGATCCCCGACGAGGACGATGCTCTGGGCACGCTCGTGGACCGCGAGGCGGTCAAGCCGCTGATCGACAAGTTGCCGGAGCGCGAGAAGAACATCCTCCTGCTGCGTTTCTTCGGCAACATGACCCAGGCCGAGATAGCGGCGGAATTCGGGATCTCCCAGATGCACGTGTCCCGTATCCTGCGGAAGGTGCTTGACCAGCTCCGTGAGGAACTTGTCGCCGAATGCTGAATAGACCGCCCGTTGCGGGGCACCCCAGTCGGCGACAACGGACGTGGCGTAAGGTGCGTTTGAATGGATCCCGGATGCTGAGGACAACGGCGAACGGGAACAGGGGAGGCGGATCTCGGGTGAACGAGGACGGTGTTCGTCCCGCTCGTTTCACGGCGAGTGGCGGCCGTTCCCGGATGATCCCCGCAGGCGCCGCCGTCGCCGAACTCGCCTTCTGCCTTCCCGATCTCCCCGACGTCCGCGACTTCGCCGCCGCCCAGGCCGTGCGGAGTGGCATGTCCCAGGAGAACCTCGCCGACTTCCTGGTGGCGCTGAACGAGGTCGCCACCAACGCGGTCATCCACGGTCACACCACCGCCAAGGCGGTGTTGCGGATGTGGACGGTCGGCCGGACCCTCCTCGTGGAGATCCACGACGAGGGCCAGTGGGACCCGGGACCCGCTCCGGGCGAGACGCCTCCCGGCCCGCAGGCGACCAGCGGCATGGGGTTGTGGGTGGCCCGGATGGTCAGCTCCGACATCAAGTTCGAGACCGGGGCCTCGGGCACGTTCATCACGATGTCCTTCAGGGTCTGATTCTCTCCGGGGAGGCGCTCGGAGGCCCTGGAAAGCCGGTGGACTCACAACTCCCACCGCCCTACTGTGAGACCTTATTACCCGCTGAATACCCCACGAGAGGGACCCCG
>NZ_JBEPDA010000010.1:150916-203809 GCF_040299985.1 Streptosporangium sp. NPDC000563
AGGGGGGGTTGCGGCTGGTCGGCCATCTACTGGGGGGGGGGGCGTTTCTTGCCAGGCTCGGCCGCCCACCGGCTTTTCCCGCACCGCCCTTCCTTCGCCGGCGCGAGGCGCGTCCCAGCGCCCTCGACGCCGGTTTCCTCATGCCCTTGAGTCCGTCGGAGAGGCTTCCCCCGCAGCCGACGGAGATCAGGACAGTCGAAAGGGCCCCGTCCATGTGGACGGAGCCCTTTCCTTCGGCTCCTTCGGCGACCGTGTTCCCGACTCTCGGAGCAGGCTTTCCCCGGTGCGGGGCAGCCCGTGGGCGGAGGGTCTAGCGCCTACGGCGCCAGCCGCCTCCACCCCCGCCGGTCCGCGGACCGGCCGAGCCGATCCCGGCCTGGTGCAGCGCCAGGAGCAGGAGTCCGAGAAGCAGGAAGCCTGTCCCGCTGATCGGGCCGAGTCTGGTGTTGATCAGGTCGAGCAGGAATCCAAGGCCGAAAACGACGGCGGCGGCGATTGCGAGCATGGGTCACCTCGTCCCGGCGGAGATGTTCAGGAGCTGCTCCAAGGTCGCGCGGTAGTCACGCAGAGCGGTCCGGAGATCTTCGGTGTCGTTCTTCTCGGTGTTCTTCCAACGCCCCTGGAGTTCGGTGGCCCGGGTCTCCAGCGCGTTCCTGAGGGAACCCGTGACCTCGTCGAGGAGGGAGTCGGCCCGTTCCACCGCGTCACGCGGATCGTCCACGAAACCGGCCTGGACCTCCTGCCAGCGCCGCCGTACGTCGTCGGCGTCCTGGTCGAACAGGGCCCCGGCCGTGGTGGGCGCGGTGGTGGCGGGCGTCTGGCCGGTCCGCTCGGCGTCGGTGAAGCCCGTGCTCTCGTCGAGCACGTCGTCCGGCCGGTCCGCGGTGCTTCCGGGGAGATCGGAGGCGACCGGGGAGTCGTACGCGCCGGTCACCGGTGTACCCGGGGTGGTGGCGGAGGGCTGCGCGTGGGCGAACGGGCTGTCGTTCCTGCCGTCACCGTCGAGGTCACCTGGCACGCCGTCGTTCGCCATGTCGCGCCGGTCGTCGTCGAACGAGGCGTCCGATCCGACGGCGGTGTGCCGGTCGTCGCTCGATTCGACGACGAGGACGTCGTCGCGGTCACTGATCAGCGGGTCGCGCGTCCCGGTGTCCGGGTCGAGGGACGAGGTGTCCGTGCGGCCGGCGTCACCGTGGTGCGGCTCCCGGAACTCGGGGGCGGCCTCCTCGCCGTGGCGCGGCGTGTTCAGGTCGTCCTCGTCCGCCTTGTGGACCAGCCGGTCCTTGTCCGTGCTGAATCGGTCGTTCATTCGGGTCACCGTCCTTGGGGGTCGCGTCGAGGGGCTCGCTCGGCGTCGTCGATGGTCTCGGGCTGGGTGGAGTCCGGGTGCCGGGCGTCTCGGTCGGCGGGAATCGTGGCGTCCCGGTCGGCGGTCTCGGTCCGCCGGGAGTTCCGGTCACCGTTGACCGAGGGTTCCGGGGTCGAGGTGCCGGGGGCCTCGAGCAACTCCTCGAACAGGGCGCGGTAGTGGACCATGGCCTGCCGGAGCTCCTCGGTGGAGGCCTCCTTGCGGGCGGCCCGGGTGCTGATCTCGTGAGCCTGCCGGTAGTGGTCGAGGGTGCGGCCGTGCGCGACCGAAAGGTCGGAGAGCCGCTGCTCGAAGTCCTCGGTCGGGTAGCCCCGCTCCGCCATCACGGACGTGACCAGGTGGTCGGCCTCCGTCACCGCGAAGCCGGGAGCGTCCACGAAACGCTCCTGGACCTCCATCCACTTCTTCGCGTAGACCTCGCGCGTCCCGGCGTCCAGGGCGCGGATGTCGAGGGAGCTGAAGCGCTGCTCGCGGGCGATGAGCTCCTGCTCGGCATCGCGCCGGTTCTCGCGCTCCTGCACGGTACGTTCGTATTCTGGGCCGAAACGGTCGCGAAGCCGGTGTCGGCGTTGCTGCTGCATCACGAAATAGCCGACTGCAGCGATCGCCACCACCGCGACCACGATGACGGCCACCCAGATCACGGTGGACATGTCTGCCTCCGGTCGTGTAGGCGCTTGTACCCGTGCGCTGCCCTGGGGTCAAGGCTCGAAACCGGATGCCAACATCTATGGCGTGCCACTATTTAGACTTGATTTGACGTTTTACCGCGATTTTTCGGGTATTGACCGTTCCTTTGCGGAGTTTCTGATCGTGGCCTCCTCCTCTGGCTTCGGCCGGTTTCCGGTGCTCACCCCTCCGTCCAGCCGAAACCCGGTCGGGACGACGGGCTTTGAACCTGCGCCCCCGTGCCCCCGGCCAAGTGCGCCGCCAAGCTGCGCTACGTCCCGGTCGCCCATCGCCCTCTCGGGCAGGACGTCATGATCTAGTGATCCTCGATGCCCTCAGAGGGCACGGTGACCTCGAGAGCCTTCCTGGCCTCGTTCAGCATCCTCTCGACGAGCCAGTCCCCGGGAGAGGCGGGAACCTCCAGAAAACCCTGGCCCGGCTCGTACGAGATGTCCATCCCGGAGGCGACCAGCCGCCCGGCCCAGCGCAGCGCCGTGTTCAGCTTCTCGGCCGGGATCACCCGCCCCTGCGCCACGGACGAGAGATTCCGCAGGTTCGTCGCGGGTCCGGACTGGTTGTGCGCGCGGTCCAGCTTCCACGGGATGGCCCGCGAGTGGTCGAGCATCGGCTTCGAGAGACCTGCCGCCCGCTTCGCCTGCAAGATCCCCGACTCGCTCACCCCGAACCGCGCGGCCAGCTCCGCGTTCGACAACCCCTGCCCGGCCAGCCGCCGCAACTCCTCCTGGTCGATCAACGCCTTACGCCCCACGGTGCCCCTCGCCCTTCGCGCGATCGCCTGCCCTCGTGGGCGTCGCCGTGTGCGAAGCCCCCTCGATCTGCGCTAAGGTTATGACGTCCCGCCCGAGAGGGCGCAGGACAACCGGGACGTAGCGCAGCTTGGTAGCGCACTTGACTGGGGGTCAAGGGGTCGCAGGTTCAAATCCTGTCGTCCCGACCAGGTTTCAGCTGGTCGGCAGGGGTTTCGGAGTTTCTCCGGAGCCCCTTTTTCGATCTTCGGGAGCCAAACGGGGAGCCACTGGGTCACGCGGACCGGCTCTGCCTCTTCAGGATCTTGTCCATGGCCTGGGCGCCCTTGGTGAGCGCGGGCCTGATCTCGTGACGGTAGACCGTCTCGGTCACGTGCGTGCTGACGTGGCCCACGAGATCGCTGATGTCCTCCACCGGCACATCGTGTGCGCTCAGGATGGACACGAAACTGTGACGGAGCTCGCGAGGCGTCCAGTCCTCGCCAAGTCCCGCCAACGTGGTGATCTTCTGGAACTCCCGGCGCACCTGCCACCGGTCGAGCGGCATGCCGTCCTCACGGCAGAAGACGAGATCGTGATCCTGCCACTTCTCGCCCGCCTGAAGCCGCTCAGTCGCCTGGCGCCGATGATGCGCCCTGAGCGCTTCGATGGCCTTCTTGGGCAGCTTCAGGACCCGCCTCGATCGCTTGGTCTTCGTGTCACCCTTGGCCCGCACGGAGCGGTACACGGCGACCGTGCGCGCCTTGAGATCGACCTCCGGCCACGTGAGCGCGCGTGCCTCCTCGGTGCGGATACCGGCCAGCAGTGACAGCACCACGTACGCCGAGAGACGGAACTCGGTGGTGGTCCTCAGCGCCTCAAGCAGCTTGACCGCCTGTTCCAGGGTCATCGCCTTCGAGGGGTGCCCCTCCTGACCTTCCGGGACGATGACGAGACTCGCGACGTTGCGCCTGACCCTGTCGCGCGCCTGCGCTTGGCGAATCGCGCGCTCCAGGATCTGGTGAACCAGGCGGAGCGAACGCGTGGACAATTCCTCTGCCCGCTCGTCCAGCCACTTGTCCAGGTAGTCCGCCGTCAACTCTTTGAGCTTGATGGCTCCGATCTGGGGGATCAGGTTTTTGCGTGCCAGGGATCGGTAGTTGTCGACTGTGCTCTTGGCCTTCCCCTTCAGTCCCTTCTCTAGGAAGTCGTTGACGGCGTCCTCCACGGAGTACTTGACCTCCGTCTTGATGCCCGCTTCCAGATCCTCCACGGCTTCACGGAGCTTGTCCCTGACCTGCGCCTTGGTCTTGCCCTTGCGCTTGACGCGCAGGCGCTTGCCGGTGGCGTCGAAGCCAAGGCTGATGGCGCCGGTAAAGCCTTCCCCTTCCGGGTAGATGGACGCTTCGTACTTCCCGATGATGATTTTCAATCGATTCCTCCTTTTCGTTGCCGGTCTGATGGTGCGTGCCCTGATCCGCTGTCGAGGCGTACCACCAGATTCGTGGTGATCAGGGCTGTTGTCTCTGTCAGCCGTTGTCGTTCTCGTGCCGCTCGATGTACTCGTCAATGGCTTTCCTGATGACATAGGCCATGTCGCGATCCTGCTTTTTGGCGATCTTCTGGAGCTTGTCCCGACGGTCGGAGTCGAGTCTCAAGCTGTAGTTCTCGGTAGCCATGCCGCTCTCTCTTTGGTGGCAGCGGTGGTCCTGTCCGGCGTGCCTGTGGCGATGAACCGTCCTGGTCTCAGCCGCTGTTCGTGCCTGAAAGATCGGCTCTCGGCGCCCTGACCTCCGTGGGGGAGGGCGGTCCGTCGAGCCGTTCGGGGGCAGCGTACCACACTGCATTGCGCTGCATTGCACTGCAATGCAGTTTCTAGTGAGTGTCTTCGAGGGTGGCGATGAACTCGGTCAGATGCCGATCGGTGATCCTGCGCAGCTTCCCGATCTTGATACTGCGGAGCTGACCGGTTCTGAGCAGAAAATAGATCTTGTCGCGACCCACGTTCAGCATCTCCGCGACTTGCTCGACGGTGTATGCCTGCACGCCTCACCTCCTTCCTCTCGCGCCCGTCTCGGGCATGGGTTGAATGTGACTGATCACCTCCGTTGGTTACTTTTTGTGATCGTCCACGCGAGCGTCCACGGACGGGCATGGCG
The DNA here is from genome assembly GCF_040299985.1 of Streptosporangium sp. NPDC000563. Lineage (NCBI taxonomy): Bacteria > Bacillati > Actinomycetota > Actinomycetes > Streptosporangiales > Streptosporangiaceae > Streptosporangium > Streptosporangium sp. NPDC000563. Next base: position 155,860 of record NZ_JBEPDA010000010.1, read on the forward strand.
CCCTTACGTGCAGACGCGCGCGTGGACATGGACGTGGACGATTACCGACTGTCAGGGCTCAGGGGTGGCGCGCCAGCGTCCCCGGCTGACTTGGATGACGCGCTCGGAGCGGGCGTGTTCTTGGAGCCGGTAGTAGATCCACGATCGGCCCATGCCGGTGGTGCGCATCAGATCGTCGATCGAGACACCGTCGGCGGGGGCGTCGCGTAGGGCGGTCCACATGGCGTTCTCGGCGTCCTGCGTACCGTCCGGGCGCGCGTGCTTGGGAGGGTTGGCGCCGTCCGGCGTGGCCTGTGCGGTTGGGGTGGTGGCTTCGAGGGCGGCGACGGAGACGGGATCGAGGGCGGGTCGCCGGGGTGCGTGGTGGGTGGCGGTGCGCTGTACCCCGGCGTCGTCGAGAAGGTAGGTGCGGGCGCGTCGCGGGATGTCGTGTTCGGGTGCGCTGATGAGGAACTTGCCTGGCGCGTTGAGGGTGTGGGAGTGCCAGCCGCTCTTGAGCATGCCCTGGCCGAGGATGAGATCGACGTCGCGGCGCTCCCGGACCCGGAAGGAGAGCCGTACGTCCATCTGTGAGCGCACCGCGCCCTGTCCCATGGCCTTCTGGGATGGGCGTTGGGTGGCGGCGACGAGGGTGACGGCGACCGCGCGTCCGCGTCGGGCGATGGAGTCGGCGTGCCGGATGGCACCAGGGGCGTCGTCGACGAGTTCGGCGTACTCGTCGATCAAGACGATCAGGGCAGGGGCGTCCGGGCGCGGTTCCCACACGCGTTTGCCGTGCTGAGCGAGAGCGTCGGCGCGCCCGTCGAGGATGGCCACCGCGTCGCGCATCAGCGTTTCGGCCTCCTGCGGAGTGGTGGCCAACCGGTCCAGGCAGGAAGCCCACGGCAGGAGTTCCATGCCGCGCTTGAGGTCAACGCCCCAGATGACGACATCGGGGCAGGCGGACAGGTCACCGAGGACGATGTTGACGCCACCGCTCTTGCCCGCACCGGCCACCCCGCCGACCAGCGCGTGACGGCGTAGCAGGGATACGCGGACGGGGCTGCCGTCTTCGAACACACCCAGCTTGACGGGCTGGATGATCGAGGTGATCGACGGTCCGGGCCAGGCGATCGCATCGGCGTGCGGGTCGGTCTCGATGATCCGCAACTCCAGACGGTTGGCGCGCTCGGGGATCGGCTGGATACGAGCCGAGCCGCGTCGGGTACCGAGGGCCGATTCCAGGGCGGGGATTTTGGCGATGGCGTCTTCTACGGTCTGGCCGCGCGCCAGGGCGATCCTGGCGCGATATCCCCACAGGTCGACGATCGCCGATTGAATACGGGAGCCGGTCAGGCCGACAGCTTGGGCGATGTCGGGCCAGGCGGCCAGGGTGCGTTCCACCCGCACTCTGGCGCGGCGCCGGCGATGCGCCCACCACGGGAGCGCGGTGAGCACCCCGCCGATGCCGAGCAGCGCCGGAAGCGGTGAGGTGAACGGGCCGAGCGCGGCGGCCGTGGCGATCCACCCGCCGACCAACAGCACCACGGCGGCGGCGTACCCGCGTTCGACGCGGCGCGTGAGGTTGACCCATCGGCCGAAGAAGACCAGCACCCACGCGAGTACAGCGGTGAGGATGAGGACGGTCGGCCACCACGTCGGGTAGCCGGTGTGCAGGATCACTCCGCTCACGAAGGTGAGTAGCGCCGTGGTGAGCGGGGTGAGTTCGGAGCGGTAGCGCCACAGGGCGCGGGTGATGGCTACGACGGCCAGGGGTGCGAATTCCAGGTCATCGGACAGGATCATCAAGGGTTCGATGCCGTCGCGGCGAATGCTACGGGCGTTGCGGCGCAGTCGGCGCCGGGAAGTGCGATGCCTGCTCATCTGGCCTCACCCCTGTCGGGGTGTTGTGCGGTGAGTTCGTCGCGCAGGTAGAACAGCGGGTCGGCTTCGCCGTCGTGGTGGGCGGCCAGGGTGGCGCGGACGGCGGCGGTCAGGTCGGCGTGCCTGCGGCGGGTACGGGCCAGATCGGCGCGCAGGTGCGTGATCTGCGCTGCGAGGGTGAGCGTGTCGTCCAGCGCGGCCGAGACGTGCTGCCAGATGTCAGCCAGGGTGAGGGTTGCGGCGGAGAAGGCGGTGAGGAACTGGCGGGCGGTGCGGTTGCGGGCGATGGCCTCCTGAAGATCACGGTCGGGATAGGGGTGGGTGTGGGGCACTGGGCATTTCTCCTTCGGTCGGGAACAGGGGTCAGGAGCCGGTGAGCCAGCTCAGCGCGGCGTCCACCAGCTGGCGGATGTCGGGGCCAAGGGCGGTCGCGGCCATGAAGAAGCCGAACAGCAGGCACGTGATCGCCTGCCACAGGCGCAGTCCGAGGTAGCGCCAGGCGACGAGCACGACGGCGCCCAGCAGCACGACCAGCGGAATCGACACGGTCATAGGGACTTCACCTCCTTTTCGCGGGTCAGGGGTTGTCGTGGTGGGCCTTGCGGCGGCGCCAGCGGGCGCGGGCACGGCACTTACGGCAGCGACCGGTGCCGGGGTCGGTCAGGGCACCGCACGGGCAGCGGCGGCCGAACGGGGTCAGGAACATGCGCAACGTGTTCACCTCCTCGCGTCGTGGGGGTGGGTGTCGGTATCGGAGTCGTGGCGGACGCGCACGCCCAGCAGGCGCCGTGTCAGGGCCTCGATGAGAGTGCGGGGCGGGGCGGTGATGTTCATGCGGCGGTCCTCGGCGCGGATGCCGACGATCAGCAGCAGGTACGTCACCAGCACAGCACCGGCCAGGAAGAGGGCGAAGAACACGATGAACAGGGGGATGTCCATGGCTCACGCTCTTCTGGGGGCATGTGGGGCGGTGGCGGTGCCGCTTCGTACGTGGCAACCGGTGACGCGCCGGGCCAGGCTCGCCGCGCGGGTCGGGGGGACGTCGGCCAGGCGCATGTGACGGTCTTCCTGGCGCATCCCGATCAGGACGAGCACGTAGCCGGCGACGACGGCCGTACCGAGCGCGATGCCGATGATCAGGGGGATGTCGTTGATCATGTCGATCTCTCCTTGGTAGCTGCGGTCTTGCTTGCGCTACCGAGAGTGCGCCACAGAAGCGGGACGTGATCACTACAGGACGGGACATGTACAGGACGTCCGGACTACGATTGCCAGGTCCCTGGACGTCCCCTCTGCCGGGCAGGTGAGATGGCGAACGAGCGGTTACGCGTGGCACTCCTCGAACGCGGCACCACCATCGACGCGTTGGCCGAAGCCATCCAGGTGGACGCCAAGACCGTGGAACGGTGGATCACCCGAGGTCGCACCCCGTATCGCAAGCACCGGTTCGCCGTCGCCAAGTTCCTCGGTGTGGAGGAGGCGTACCTGTGGCCGGACGCGATGACTCCCGCGCAGGCGGCGGCCGTGTCCGAGACCGAGATCGTCACCATCTACCCGCATCGCTGGGCGGTGCCCAAGGACGCGTGGGGACGTCTGTTCTCAACAGCTCAGCGAGAGATCGGCGTGCTCGTCTACAGCGGCATCTTCATCGCCCAGGACACCGGCCTGCTACGCCTGTTCGCCGACAAGGCGAGCGAGGGCGTGCGAGTGAGGATCTTGCTCGGTGACCCGGACTGCCGAGAGGTCGCTCAACGCGGTGAGGATGAGGGCGTCGGGGACGGGATGGCCGCGCAGATCAGGACCGCGCTCTTCCTGTACCGGTCACTGGGGCAGGTCCAAGGTGTGGAGATCCGCCTTCACCCCACCGTGCTCTACAACTCCATCTACCGGGCCGACGACCAGCTGTTGGTCAACACTCATGTGTATGGGAGGTTCGCCGCCGATGCGCCCGTCATGCACCTGCGGAAAGTAGAGGGTGGGGGCATGGTGACGACCTATCTCGGCAGTTTCGAAGCCGTCTGGGAGCGCGCCACGCCAGTAGAGTTCTGAGCCATGGCGCGCCGTCTGGACTTCTACGACGATCCCCAAGCCCCCGCCCCCAACAGCCTCGTTCCGTCCGTGAACGTGATCGTGACCAACGATGCCGGCGAGATCTTGATGATCCGCCGCTCCGACAACGACAACTGGGCCGTTCCCGGCGGCGCGATCGACCTCGGGGAGTCCCTGCCACAGGCGGCCATCCGCGAGACGCTGGAAGAGACCGGCATCACGTGTGAGATCACCGGCCTGGTCGGCACCTACACCGACCCCCGGCACGTGATCCTCTACACCAGCAACGGCGAAGCCCGGCAAGAGTTCTCCATCGTGCTCACCGCCCGCCCCGTCGCCGGGGAGCCCACACCGAGCGACGAATCCAAAGAGGTCCGCTGGGTGTCTCGTGACGAGATCGACTCGCTCACCTCTGATCGGTCGATGCGCCTGCGGATCGGCCACTTCCTAGAGTCCTTAGACGACGCCACCGGCCCGCACATCGGATAGCGCGGCCAGCACCGCGCGCACCGACGAGGTGATGCACGGTGTCGCGTTGGTGATCGAGCGGCTGACCAGATGATCGGGGCCGTAGCGTGAGTGGATCTCGGTGAGGCGGTCGGCGACATCGAGGGGGAACCCGTCGGGGCTGGTCGTCATGTCGCAGTAGGTCAGCGCCTCCACCAACTCGGGGCGTTCCCTGACGAACTCGCCGTTCAGCGCGTCGATCAGACCGCGTTCGGTCGCTTCGTAGACGGCGCAGGAGTGATGTGCCACCAGGCGACACAGCTTGTCGTCGGCCTGGTGGACATCACGCAGGTAGCGCGCCCCATCGAGGGGATGGAACCCGGTGTCGATCAGCTCGGGCGAGTACCCGATGTCATGCAGCCACGCCGACGCGGTCAGCAGATCGGCCTCTTGACCGAGAATCGGGGCCAGTGACTCGGCCTGTGCCGCGACGCCTTGCGTATGCGCCCAGCGGCGCGGCAACGGCTGTTCAAGGAGTTGTCGGGCCAGGTCACGCGCCCACTCAGCTTGTCCCATGCCGCTCACCATAGACACCGTCCCCCACAGCGGAGCCAGCGTTCAGGGTGAGACGTCCTAGGACGTCTCACCCCGAATCGGGCCGAACGAAGCGGCCCTTACCGTGTTCCGTCGTGATTAGCCCTTCGCGCTCCAACTCGGAGAGAGCCTGCCGAACGGTGTTGCGCGACGCCCCGTGCCGCTGCCGTAGCGCGCGCTCACTGGGCAGCGTGGTCCCGGCGGCAAGCGTCCCGGCACGGATCTGCTCACGAAGATCATGAGCAATCGTCTGATAGCGGTATGGCACCCCCGCTGTTGAGCCGTCATCTCTCACCACGCGCCCTCTGCCGGGCATCGCGATGATCAGCCCCTCATTCTCCAGGACCGCCAGGCCACGGCGGGCGGTGGTCCGGGATACGCGGAACTCCACGACGAGGGCCGCCTCCGAGGGCAGGAGGCTGCCCGGCGGGTAATCGCCCGCTGCGATCCGAGAACGAAGCCTCTCGGCGATCTGGGGATAGATCAGCCCACCGGTCAGCCATTTGCTTTCGCCAGGTGCCATCGGGTCAGGCGCGGTACGCGTCGACGATCTTGCTGAAGTCCAGGCCAAGCTCTCCCTGCTCGCCCTCGCGCCACCCTTTCAGGGCGGCCTCGGCGATGACATCGGCCGCCTGGAACAGGCGCAGGCAGGAGGTTCGCTCGTCGGGCTGGTCACCCCAGTAGAACCACTGGAACGCGGTGTGGACGTAGACGCGGCGGCTGATGAACGCGCTGTCGGTGACGTCCAGGCACGGCTGATCTTTCTGATCAACGACCAGGACCGCGATGATCTCCCGGGAGACGAGCTGCCCGCGCAGGGCGGTGAGCAGGTCGGTCTGGTAGGCGCGCTGGTTCTCTTGCACGGTGCCCATGTGGCAGAGCTCCCATCGAGGTTGGAGGACAGAGCGGCGGTTGGTCACGCTCTGTGCCATGAGCCTGTTGGGGAGCATGGAACCTCTCCACCACACTTCGGGGACGTCTAGGGACGTCTCATGTTAGCGTCGCAGGCACGGACCCCGTTGTGGAGGTGTGCCCGATGAACGAGAACCTTCGCCACGCGCTCATCCGGGCGCGCCTGCAACCCGTCGACATCGCCGCCCGCCTGGCCGTAGACCCCAAGACCGTGAACCGCTGGCTACGCGGCAGGGTCCCCCACCCTCGCCACCGCCTGGCGGTCGCCGACCTCCTCCAGGTCGACGAGACCGACCTCTGGGCAGAAGACACCCGACGCGGGCGGGAACTCTCCGAAGAGATCAAAGCCGTCTACTCACACCGCTGGGCCATACCGGCCGACACCTGGCGCAAATTCTTCGAGTCCGCAGAACACGAGATCGGCATCCTCGTCTACAGCGGCCTGTTTCTCGTCGAAGACGCCGGACTTCTGCGCATCCTCACCGAACGCGCACAGGCTGGCGTCAGGGTCCGCATCCTGCTCGGCGATCCCGATAGCCTGCATGTAGCAGAGCGAGGCGTCGACGAGGGCGCCGGCGGCGACGTCATGGCCGCCAGGGTCAGAAATGCACTTGCCATATGCCTGCCACTCCAGGGTGCTGAGGGCATCGAGATCCGACTACACGGGACGGTGCTCTACAACTCGATTTACCGCGCGGACGATGAACTCTTGGTCAACCTCCATGCTTACGGCACTCGGGCCTCTGATGCTCCTGTCATCTATTTGAAGCGCACTGAAAGCGACAGTGCAGCGGCAATCTACCTCGACAGCTTCGAGCGCATTTGGGCGAAAGCCCAGTTCATGAATAAGAGGTTATAGCAAGGGGATCGTGTCTATGGATGGCTGTCATCTGCAGTTAATGCTTAGGCTTAGAGAATTTTCGGCATGACCGGATGGCTGATCATCGGAACGAGAGTCAGCAGGCAGAATAGGGCGGACGTTATCGGGGCGGGGCTAAATCCAATGCCTTATTTACATACGCGCTGATTATAGATGATTTGTCATTTCAGGATCGGGCCTATCGCACTACGAGTACCCTGGTAGCTGGGTTGTTCTGCTCTTGAGTTAAGTCCGACTGGAGTCCGATCGGGTTTTGCAGCCGCCGTTCTGGGTCGTAAACTAATGCAAAAATTCCGCGACAGTCGGGATGCTTTGAATATCGACCCCAGTCGATGAGTAGCTCTTCGCCTACTTTTTTATCGCTAAGTGTCTCTCTGGTCATCTTTGTTTCCACCACGATGCCCGCTTCGGGAAGCAGAAAGTCAACGCGGGAACGCCCACCTCCATATTCGGGAACGAAGTCCTCTGGCCTGACGTCTTCGTAAAAAAGGCGAAGGCAGGCATGTACCAGTACTTGTAGATCTCCCTCGTTTTCGATGGTGGGGCTAGGGATATTGAGCCTATCGGAATTCTGGAGAACCTGGAGAAAACTAGGAAACCTGCTGAACAGTTCAGCTAACTCTCGTAGTGTTGGGGCAACTTCTGCTACGGCATAGATGAGCCCTTGGAGGATGGACCTTTGAGTGTGGAAGCTTTCCGCAAAATTCCTATCATAAGGATATTTCCATTTATCGATGATTGGGTTCTCTTCTGCGGGATTGTAGAAGTCATTTATGGCGAGAGGGGCGAAAATGAACGATTTTATTCGCTTGATGAACATGCCTCCTTCGTACATGTCCTTGAATTCTGCTCGGGTAGCCTCAGGGATGAGCGGCAGAGACCGGCTGTACCATGCTTGATATTGGGATTGCCCATTCCGGAGTTCGATCTCGTCAACCGTGTCACCTTGCTGCCACTTGGCTAGTGTACGTTCGATCTCGTAACTCTCTTCGATAAGTTTTTCGATTTCCGTTCTTCTGTTAGTGGATGCAGGCATCTGTTCCCCTGACTGGGTTGATGGTGGGTGGGTGGCAGAGATGCTAGTCGAGTCCGCCGACAGAAACGCTTGTGTGGCTGGATGTGGGTGACTTGCTTTGCTTGCGCGCCATGCGCCCACTGCCGGATCGGGGTCCGTCGACTCCACAACGGCCTCAGATCACGCGTAGAAAAGTCCCAGGCTCCGCCACCCCACAGGTCAGATGTCGGGAAAGCTCTGAGAGTTCCTTAGCGGTCATCGCACGGCGGGGGCGTGAACTTCCACTTCGGGCCGTTCGGGGCGTCGCGTATCGGGTCGTCCAGCCTGAACCTCCGGCCCCGGATCCTCGGTGCTCAGGTATTCGGCGGGCATGTTCCCTGCATCCCCATCATCGTCTTCGCCGTCCAGCGCCTCTAAGTCGGCGTCGCTGAGGCGGATCTCGCCGGTCTCAAGATCGGCTATGACCATCGGAAGAGTCAGTAGCAGACCGCCCACCGTCACCTGACGGGCCTGCGTGCCCTGAGCGAGTCCGACCGAGATTAGACGCTCTTCGGGGTAGCGTAACTAAAATCTAACCGTTATTCCCGGTTAAGTCGAGCCATTGGCGGAGGCCATTGAAAAGTTCATCGAAAGTAATTATGCGGATACCATTGAGGGAGTTCCTGAAAAGCTCAAACGACCGCAATTGGATGTCATTCATCTCCTCAGCTTCCAGATTTCCAATGATAACTAGCGCGCGAGGATCGAAAGCCTGCAAGTCTGAACTGGCGAACGACAGTGCATGCATATTAAAGGCGAGGCTATTTTTGTATTCCAGTATCTGCATACATGCTCCGATAAGATCGCGCGCAGGCAGGATTGCATTCCCTCGATATTTCGATGCCATAAGATCCGTTGTGGGTGGCTTTATCTCAAGAAGTGCGGCATTACTTCGATGTTGAGCTAGAAAGTCAATCTCGTTGCCTTGCTTATTTTCTACCGTCTTGCCGCCTACGTAGCATTTAGATTTAAGACAGTAGGCTCTGCCTTCAAGTGCTAGAGCCAAGGTTTCGGGCCGGTCCTGAAAGTAGGATTGCCAAAATTCCTCATCGGAATTACCTTTTTCTTGTTCCCACACTTGGATGCACTCAGGCAGGTCGACCGTGGTTCGTGTATTAGTTGCAGTGGAGGGTGTCTCATAGCGTATCTCGAATTGCGCAATTCGTTGGCTTCGGAGATTTTTTAACCACCTTACCGTGAAACGACTCGGATCCCTGTCGATCAATGAGTGATGAGTTGGACAGAGGACAATCAAATTTTCAGGTGCATTAGGGATTACCCCTGGTTCATGTCTGGGACTAGCTGGGTTAGTTGAGGATATGCGGGCGATCTCAAGTAATGGTGTCCCGTCTCTCAAATAGGAAGTAGAGCAGCCAGAAAAGGCGCATTGACCACCAAACTGTTTAAAGAGAAGCCTGCTCGATATACGTGAAACCCGACTGAGTGAATCTTGAACTTCAAATCCCAGATTACGGAGCGTTTGTATCGTATGTGACTGTCCGCCTGAGAAATTCTCAGGGCGTAGTGCCTTGCCTTGGCTGAATTTATGGGCTACGCCCAAAATAGCTTTCGCGTCATATGCTGTTCCTTGGTATGCAATCAGGTAGCGAACGGATGGTCCATACCCATACTTGTCAAGAAAAGATTTTTGGCCAATAAGCTTATATTCATCGATAGACCTCAGGACATCATCGCGAGTGATCTTATCTAGCGTCATAATGCTTATCCTAAACCGCTATGGGCATGGGTGTCTGCCTGTTGTGTAGGTCTGCCCACAGGACTTTGTCAGCAGCGCATGTTCGGCGAGCGCTAGCCGGTTGCGGACTTGTATAGAGGTTCAATGGGACCAGGTGGGAGCCTACGTTGTGCACCCAGTAGAACGAGTCGCACGTCGCCAAACGTCATCCATAGCTACCTGAGCTGTTGAGCTGCGAAAACGCCTGCTCCAACGTCCTGGGGTCAAGGGAGCCAATCTGGGGAGCCAACACCTTCAAACTGGTTCCGACTGCTTCCGACCTCCCCGGAAGTTTTCCCAGGTGGAAGGCTCCCCATCCGACGCCTTCAGATCGCCCCAGACCCCCAGTTCGTGGCTGGGGGTCAAGGGGTCGCAGGTTCAAATCCTGTCGTCCCGACCAGGTTTTTGCTGGTCGGCAAGGGTGTCACGTGATCACGTGACACCCTTTTCCGTTGCTGGGTGACTAACTGAGTGACCAAGGTACTCCTAGCCAGAGCTTGGAGGCGGCTTGTCTCTGCTGTGCGAGCTATGGAGCAGAGAGTCGCCAGTTCTGGCAGCCGTCCCCGAGGAGACCGTAGTGACCAAGCTATGGGCAGTTCGTATCTTCCGGGCGCGAGACACCTACAAGCGAAATGCTTCTGTGGTCATGACTAAGCGCTTCACCGTTGACGGCTGGGATGCTCGGATCACTATTGGAGACATCCCTGATGAGGTGGTCCGTGCGACTGCTGTTGGTGATGCTGCTATTGGATCTCTGCTGGACGAGTACCTCGTGCCGAAGGTCGCTGATCGGCTTGCGGCACGAGACGCCCACATCATCGAGCAAGCGGCAAAGTTCCAACTTCCACAGGAGTGGGCTCAGCAAGATGGTCTCTACACGACGCTTACCGTCTCGCGTTCTGTAGAGGTTGAAGCTGCCGACTCTGAACGCGCCTCCTCGATGCACTTCTGGCTTGACCTGAACAGTGCTCTTCGTGTGGCAGGGGAAGTCCGGCAAGGACGCGATGACCTTCTTGAGCGTCACACAGGTCCTGAGCATGATCTGTCACGCAGATCATGAGACCCGACACCGTGCAGGGGCAGATTCGATTGACACGCGGAACGGCGCATGCTTTGTTTGTAACTAGTTACAGAAACTAGTTACTTTCGAGAGGGCGTAAGCCGTCGAGCCGAGGTCATCAGTTCCCTTTCATTCGCCCCGGCTTAGACGATGAGCGCCGAGATCGGCGACACCCGAAACGACCCGACAAGCCCCACGAAAGACGAGGGAGACCGGATCAGCATGGTCGAGCATGTGGTCGTCATCGGTGCCGGCGTCTACGGTGCGGCGGTGACCGCCGCGCTGACGCGGCGGGGCGCTCGTGTCACGGTCGTTGACGCCGGTGCACCGGCGGCTGGCAGCTCTGGTGCGACGTTCTCGTGGACCAACTCCTGCGGCAAGCAGCCGCGGTCGTACCACGATTTCAGCGTCGCGAGTATGGCGGCCCATCGCAAGCTGGCCACCGACGTGCCTCATGGCGACTGGTACCACGAGGGCGGCAACCTCGAATGGGCCGCCGACGACGCCGGGCGCGAGGCACTGCGCAAGAAGGTCGCGGGCGTCCTCGACTACGGATACGAGGCACGGTGGCTCAGCCGAGCGGAGGCGCTGGGCCTGGAACCGGACATGGACCCCGCCGAGTTGCCGGCAGGCGAGATCGCCTACTTCCCGCGCGAAGGCTGGATCGAGCCGGTGCGCCTGATCGCCCACCTGCTGTCGAGGGCGGTGGCCGGCGGTTCCGAACTGGCGGCGAACGACGCCGTCACCGCACTGGAGGTGACTGCGGGCACGGTGCGCGCCGTGCGGCTCGCCTCCGGCCGGCGGCTCCTCGCGGATGCGGTCGTGAACTGTGCAGGACCCCAGGCCGCCGGGATCGCCGCGCTGGCCGGACTGGTTCTGCCCATGCGCAACACCCGCGGTGTGCTCGTCTGCTCCTCACCGGTCGCGGTATCGGTCTCGCGCGTCATCCATGCCCCGCACGTCCACCTACGCCCGGATGGCGGCGGGCGGCTGCTGCTGCACACCCATGAGATCGACGACACGGCACACGTGTCCGGCACCGGGGAGATCAGCGTCGACCCGTCGGCCATCGACAAGGTGGTCGAGGCCGGTCGTGCGCTGTACCCGGGAATGCGCGCCTCGACCGTGGAAGCCGTCCGGGTCGGTCAACGGCCCATCCCCGGCGACGGCCTGCCGGTACTCGGCCGGGTCGTCGCGCTGCCCAACTTCCACTTCGCGGTCTCGCACAGCGGCGCGACGCTCAGCGTGCACGCCGGCGACCTGGTCGCCGGCGAGGTGCTCGGTGAGGACCACGACGACGCGCTGGCCGCGTTCCGGTTCGAGCGGCCGGCACTGGCGGCCCGGTAACGGAGGGATCATGCGCACGATCGTCCTGCATGGCTGCGACCTGGTCGACGGCACGGGCACGGATCCACGGCACGGGGTGGACATCGTCGTCGCGGGGGGCACCATTCGCGAGATCGTTCCCGCGCGACCGGCTGACGCCTACGGCACGGTGGACGAGATCGTTGACGCGGCCGGAATGCTGATGATCCCCGGACTGATCAACAACCACACACATGGCACCGCGTACGGACCGCTGTTTCCCAGCGGACACGTGGGCCTGCCACACGAGCAGGTCCTCGCCAACCTCGACCGGCACCTGCTGGAAGGGACGACCACGGTGCTCTGCGTGGACGGGTTCGTCACCGCCGAGGCGCTCGCGCGCACCGGTGAAGTGCACCCGATCAACGTCAAACTCGCCTCGTGCAACACCCCGGCGTGCCTGGCGGCGGCGACCATCGCCGACGGCGGCGGCCTCACCGAGGCGAACCGTATGTTCACCGCGCGGCACGCGGTACGCGCCGGCGCGGTCGCGCTCGGCGAGATCGGGGCGGGACACACCCTCGGTGGGGGCGGGGCGAGTTACATGTACATCCCGGCCGAGATCGAGAGACGTACCGGCGTGAAGATCACACCCCGGCAGGCGAACGGGCTGAAGACCGCGGTGCTGGGCCGGCACATCTCGGAGAAGGCGTTCGATCGGGACCGTGTCGAGGAGGCCCTGGCGAGCGCGGGCCTGACTGGCACGCTCTCGGTCGAGGACACCCGTGAGATCGTCTCCGGCATCGTGCTGCCGGCCTTCGACATCGCCTTGCACGGGCTCGCCGAGGCGGCCGGGCAAGCTCGCGAGGCGGGTGTCCCGGTGCTGGTGCACAACGCGGCGGCATCGATGACCCAGGTCGCCTCCATCGCGGAGACGGACGTGACGCTGATCGCCGGGCACTCCAACCACTCGAGCTTCGAGCTCCGCGAGGCGGTCGAGCACGCCGGACGGCTCAAGGAGATGGGTGCGATCGTGGATGTCTCCACCCTGGACACCTTCGGGGCACAGCGGCTCACAACGGGGCCGGAATTGCTTTATGCGATGTTTTCCGCGGGGGTGGTCGACACGATCTCGACCGACTACGCGGGCGGCCACCACGACCCGATCCTGCTGGCGATCGACCGATCCATCAAGGCGGGTGTGGTGAGTCTGCCGGCGGCGGTCGCGATGGCGACCGCCAACGTCGCGGACGCCATCCCCGGCGTGGCGCCGCGGCGTGGCCGTATCCTGCCGGGAACGATCGCCGACCTCGTGCTGACGGACCCTGCGGAGCTCCACCACGTGGGGATCGTCATGGTCGGTGGCGAGATCGTCGCGAGAGCCGGTCGGCGCGTCGCCGCCTGACCGGCGCCGGAACTGCTGGGGGGACCGGGAGAATCATGGTGAAACGAGCGACCATCGGCGACGTCGCCGCGGACGCCGGCGTGTCCACGGCCACGGTCTCCCGCGTCCTCAACGGCGGCGCCGTCACCGAGGCGACCACCACCCGGGTGTGGGAAGCGGTCGCTCGTCTCGAGTACACCCCCAACGCGCTCACCAGGGGCGTCTTCGCCGGACGCTCCAGCACGATCGGAGTCGTCATCCGCGACCTGAGCAGCCCGTTCTACCTGGACCTGATCCGCGGCATCGACGAGGTGGCGGCCGCAAACGACAGCCTCGTCATGCTCGCCAACACCTTCCGTCGCGTCGACCGCGAGGTCGCCCAGGTACGGACCATGGACGAACAGAGGGTGCGTGGCCTGATCGTGACGACCGGCGAAGCGACCGATGGCCGGACACGCCGGATGGCCGAGAACGGCACCCCCTGCGTGATCATCGCGCGCTCCGTGCTGGACGCGCCGCCCGGCATGCACTCGATCAGCTTGGACAACGTCGAGGCCGGGCGGCTGATGGCCGTCCATCTGGCCGGGTGCGGGCGGTCGTCCATAGGCGTCGTGTCCTCGGGACGCCGCACGTCTCAGATCGAGCGCACGGCGGGGCTGAGGCGGGCCCTCGCGGACCTGGGGCTGCCCTTGCCCGAGGACGCGGTGATGGTCGCGGAAACCGAAGACGAGGTGAGCGGTGCCGTCGACACGCTGCTCGTCCGTGGCCGTGATCGCGGCAAGCCATTGGACGCGATCGTCTGCACCACCGGCCGACTCACCGTCGCGGTCCACGCGGCCCTCACCGCTCGCGGCATCGCCATCCCCGGCGACATCGCGTTCGTGACGATGGACGATTTTCCGTGGGCCACCGCGCTCGGGATCACCGTGATCGCCCAGCCCTCCTACCAGATGGGCCTGAAGGCGGGCGAACTCGTCGTCGACCGCCCCAGCGGGCCGGTCGAGTTGGTCTTCGCGCCTACGTTGGTCGCCCGCACCTCGTGCGGCGAGCGCCAGAAGGCCTGATCCCGTACCCGGCAGTTCGACGCTCCCGCCAAGCAGTCCAGCCCCGACTGCGCTGCCCACGGTCGTTCCCCACTCGCCTACCAGCGCAATGTGACCAGGCGTACAGCGGTGTGGGGTCGATCAGCGGGACCGAGCGGATCGTCGGGTGCGGCGGGAGGGGGATGTCCGCGGGCAGCAGGCTGAAGTGCTGCGTGTCGGCTGCCAGGTCTGCCAGGAAGTGGTCCAGTCCGAGATTCGTGCCTTCGGCGTGCTGGTGGATGCCGAAGGCCGTGGCGAAGCGGTGCAGGAAGTCCAGCCGGTGGAGCGGGCCGGGGGGCCACAGCACGCCGTCGCGCAACTGTGCCGGACGGACCGCGGGGGCGTCCGCCAGCGGGTGGTCGGCGTGGAGGATCGCGTCCACAGGTTCGAGCCGTACCAGTCGTAGTGGTTCCTGGGTTGGACTCCGGCAAGGAGGAGTTCCACGATGTCGTCGCCGCCCTGCTGTACCGGGGGTCGGCCGTGTTCGCCATGGACGGGCCAGGACAGGGCGCGCTCGCCGCCACCACTACCGTCCGCGCCGACTATCATCACGTGATCGGCCAGGTTGTCGACGCACTCGGCACGCGGAGGGTGGGACTCGCCGGGCTCGGCGGCCACCGCCTTCAGTACAGCCGGATCGACCTCCGGATCCGGGGCGTCGGACGCGGTGTTCTCCTGCCCGCGATCGATGGCGGCCCCGAGCGCCGCCACGGTCGGCGCAGGTGGGGGGGGAGCACCTGCTCGATTTGGCGCGCGCCCGGGCCCCGGCGTCCTCGATCCCCGCGATGCCGGACGCCACGTGCAGGCCCACCGTTGACAACCACCGCGACGAGCTGTCACAGATCGCGGCGCCGTCCGGTCTTCCTTGGCGAACCGGATGCCGTAAGAGCGACAGGAGCGTGAGCGTGCCCTCGACCAGGACCACCGTCCGGATCCGGGTCCAGATGAGCTCCCGGCCCGTCGACGAGCCGCATCGCGCGTCGAGCCAGCTCGAGCTCCTCTTCGATCTCACCTTCGTGATCGCGGTCGCGGCCATCACGGCGCAGTTCGCGCACGCCATCGCTGAAGATCACGGCCTGACCGGGCTGGTCCCGTTCCTCCAGGTGTTCTTCGCCATCTGGTGGGCGTGGATGAACTTCACCTGGTTCGCGTCGTCCTACGACACCGACGACGTTCCATACCGGCTGCTGACCATGGTGCAGATGGCGGGGGTGCTGGTCCTCGCCGTCGGCGTGCCCGCCGCGGTCGGCCACTCCGACTACGGGATCATCACCCTGGGTTACCTCATCATGAGGATCGGGCTTGTCGCCCAATGGCTGAGGGCCGCGTTCGAAGACCCGGCGAGCCGCCGTACGGGGCTCCGCTACGCCGCGGGCATAGGTCTGGTCGAGTTGGGCTGGTTGTTCCGACTCGCTCTCCTGGGGACGGGATTCCTGCCGGCGTCACTCCAGCTGCCGTTCTTCGCCTGCCTGGTCGTCCTGGAGCTGGCGGTGCCGTGGTGGGCGGAGCGAGTCAGGGCAACCACCTGGCACCCGCACCATATCGCCGAGCGCTACGGCCTGTTCACGATCATCCTGCTGGGCGAGAGTGTCCTGGCCGCGAGCAGAGGAGTTGAAGCGGCGCTCGAAGCGGCTCCCCTCGTCGCCATCGCCGGATCGGGTCTCGTCCTGCTGTTCGCCATGTGGTGGCTGTACTTCCTGGTCAAGGCAGGGGAGGGGCTCAGCGACCGGCGTCATCGGTCGTACTGGTGGGGGTACGGCCACTTCGGCGTCTTCGCCGCGCTGGCGGCTCTTGGCGCCGGGCTCGAGGTGGCGGTGGAGCAGAGCGGGCGCCAGGTGGCGGCATCGCCGACGGCGATCGGCTACGCGGTCGCCATCCCGGTCGGGGTGTATCTCATCCTGCTCCGGGTGGTGCATGCGCTGGTCGACGCGGACTCCGTCATCCCCCGCCCTGCCGTGGCAGGGTGCGTCGGCGCCGTCGTGTTGTCGCCGCTCGCGGCGCCCTGGATCGGGGTGGCCGCCGTGGTCGGGCTGATCGCGGCCGCCTGCGTCGCGCTGGTCGCCGTCGCCCTCTGGGCGGCCCGTAGCTGAAGGAGCGTCATGTACGCATCAGAGAACAGAATCGCCACGTCCGTCCTGGTCATCGGGACCGGAGGGGCCGATCTGCGGGCGGCCGTCGACACCGCGATCGAGCGCCGCGAGACCCGTGGCTGCCGCAACCGCTCCGACGACCCGGAACTCGACCCCGCACCGCAGGTCAACCTCGGGTGGTCCGGCCCCGGATCGGTGGAGCGGGAGAGCATCCCGCCGATTCCCGCCGAGATCGCGGCGTTCATGCGCGAGGTCTCAACCGTGGGAAAGCTCGTCGAATAGCCGGATCTTGTCACAAATGCCGGGGCTGTCCTGTCTTAGCTGGCGATCGGGCCACACCGCTGAACGGGGGAGGTTGTTGTGACCGCGTTGCCGATGGTCGCCGAGTCCGGCGATGTCGCGGGCTGGACCGCCGACGTCTGGAATGCGGCTGCTCGATGTGGGCGCGGGAGTCGGCGGGCCGGCGGCCTGGGCCGCCGAACGGTTCGGGGCCCGGCCAATCCCGATCGAGCCGATGCCGGCCGCCGACCGGCTGATCCACGCGGTCAGCAGGCCGGCTGTACATCCCTTGGAGGAGACATGACCACCCCGAACGGTGAGAACGAGTTCCTGTACGAGCTCCACGTCGAGATCGAGGAGGAGCTGATCATCGCCGAGGCGAGCCATCCGGAAGAGGAGGTGTGGCGGCCGGTCACCGAGTGGCTGTACGACCCGACGGACGTCGAGCGCGAGAAGATCGCTCTGCGGGGGCTGCGCGACGCGGTCAAGGTGCTGGAGGACGGCTCGCGGCCTCCCAGCCCGACGCCGTGACAGCGAC
The DNA here is from genome assembly GCF_040299985.1 of Streptosporangium sp. NPDC000563. Lineage (NCBI taxonomy): Bacteria > Bacillati > Actinomycetota > Actinomycetes > Streptosporangiales > Streptosporangiaceae > Streptosporangium > Streptosporangium sp. NPDC000563. The sequence continues at coordinate 173,132 of NZ_JBEPDA010000010.1, forward strand.
TATCCTCGACGCTGTGGACCACGCGCGAGGCTGACGAACCCCTGCCCAGGCCAACGGGTGAATCGATGTGGGGCACATGAACACGGAATCCCTGAAACAGGCGGGCGCTCTCGATCGGGCGGCGTCCGCTTTCATCGAGCTGCGCCCGCGGCTGTTCGGCATCGCCTACCGGATGCTGGGCAGCGCGGCCGAGGCCGAGGACATCGTCCAGGAGGTGTGGCTGCGCTGGCAGGACACCGACCGCGAGACCATCGAGAACCCGGCGGCCTTCCTGGCGCTGGTCACCACCCGGCTGGCCATCAACCTGGCGCAGTCGGCGCGCATGCGGCGGGAGTCCTACATCGGCCCCTGGCTGCCGGAACCCGTGGACACCAGTCTGGACCCCACTGTCGGCGCCGAACGCGGCGAAGCGCTGGAGCTGGCTTTTCTGCTCCTGCTGGAGAAGCTCAATCCCACCGAGCGCGCCGCTTACGTCCTGCGCGAAGCCTTCGACTACCCCTATCCGCAGATAGCGGAGATCCTGCGGCTCACCCCGGTCAATGTCAGGCAGATCGTGAGCCGCGCCCGCAGGCGCCTGACCGCCGTACGCCACGAGCCCATCGACAGGCTCCAGCACCGGCGCCTTCTGGAGACGTTCCTCGACGCCGCCCAGACGGGAAACGTCGGCGCCTTGGAGAAGCTCTTCGCCTCCGACGTCGTCAGCTCCTCCGACGGCGACGGCATCAGGGGATCGGCCAAGTTCCCCGTGCTGGGCAATGAGCGGGTGGCCAGGTTCGTGGCCGCGTTCTCACCACGGTTCTGGCCGGGCGCCGCCGTCACGTGGGTCGAGATGAACGGGCTGCCGGGCGTGCTCGTCACCCGGGACGGCAGCGGCGTCGCCCTGCTCGCCATCGAGGCCTCCAGGGAGGGGATCCACCACCTGTTGTGGATCCTCAACCCGGCCAAGATCGAGGCCTTCGAGCGGTCTCGCAGCCGCTTTGTCACAACGTAACGGGCTGTCCGGTCTTATCTGCCAACAATGAAGGGGGCGGCAGATCATGACCGAGGCGGGCGCCGAGTCGCTGGCGGAGATGCTCGACGAACGGCAGCACCTGCTCGAGATCGCTCTGTGCATGTTCGGCTCGGACACCACGGCCGACCACGTCGTCCAGGAGACCTATCGCCGCTGGTACGCCCTCGACGAGGAGGAGCGCGCCGCCATCGCGGTGCCGCGCGCCTGGCTGACGCGGACAGCGGGAAGCATCTGCCTGGAGCTCCTCGCCGACCCCGACCCCGACCCCGACCCCGACCCCGACCACGTGCCCGGCGGCCGGGTGCCCCGGGCCCAGCCCGTGCCGTACCCGGCCTCGCACCGGGCCGGGTACGGCCCGGAGACGCTCGCCAGGCACGAGCGGGTGGCCCGCCGGTTCGCCGCGGCCTGCCAGGCGGGCGACACCGAGGCGCTGCGGGAAGTCCTGGCCGCCGACGCGATCGTCGTCAGCGATGGCGGCGGCAAGGTGCGCGTCGCCGTACGGCCGACTTACGGTGCGGACGCGGTCGCGCGGGTCGTCACGGCGTTGCTGATCGACCAGCCGGGAACCGAGCCGGCCATCGGATCGGTGAACGGCGGGACGGGGCTCGTGCTGCGGCGGGCGGGCAAGGCCGTGGCGGTGGTCAGCGTGAGCGTGGCCGGAGCCGAGGTCACGGCGGTGTGGATCATCCTGAACCCCGACAAACTCCAGCGTTGGCACTGAAGGGCTACCGGCGCACGACCTCAAGGGCCTGGGCGGGCGCCGCTCGCGCGGTGTCCGGTAGGCCGACCGCGGGCTGGACAGCCTGACCGCCTCCGAGACGCAGATCATCAGGCTCGTCGCCGGCGGCGCCACCGACAAGCAGGTCGCCGATCGGCTCCACCCGCCGCCGCACACGGTCAGCACACACCTCCGGCATGCCTTCACCAAGCTCGGGGTCGGCTCGCGTGTCGAGCTCACCAAGCTTCTCCTCGAACACGAGGCCGCCTGTCACAAGTGAGGGGGCTGCCTTGTCTTAACTGACGATGCGGGCGCACTACAGCGCCCAGAGAGGCAGAAGGGTGCCAACAATGAAGATCGTGGTGATCGGCGGGACCGGGCTCATCGGGTCGAAGCTGGTGAAGAAGCTGGGCGAGCACGGCCACGAGGCCGTGGCCGCAGCGCCGAACACCGGCGTCAACACGCTGACCGGGGAGGGCCTGGCCGAGGTGCTGAAGGGCGCCCAGGTCGTGATCGACGTGTCGAACTCGCCCTCGTTCGAGCGCGAGGCCGTCATGAAGTTCTTCCAGACCTCCACCGGCAACCTGCTGGCGGCCGAGGCGGCCGCGGGGGTGGGCCATCACGTGGCGGTGTCGATCGTGGGGACCGACCGGATGCCGGAGAACGGCTACTTCGCGGCGAAGATCGCCCAGGAGGAGCTGATCGAGAAGTCGGGCATCCCGTTCTCGCTGGTGCACTCCACCCAGTTCTTCGAGTTCGCCCGCGGCATCGCCGACGAGGGCACGGTCGACGGCAAGGTGCACATCGCGCCGGTGCTGTTCCAGCCGATCGCGGGCGACGACGTGGCTCAGGCGGTCGGCAGGACCGCGGTGGGGACGCCGCTGAACGGCCGGATCGAGATCGCCGGACCGACCCGGTACAAGATGGATGAGTTCTTCCGCGAGGCGTTGGCCGCCTGGGGCGACACCCGCGAGGTCGTCGTCGACTCGCAGGCACGCTACTTCGGCAGCCTGCTCGGCGAGCGGTCGCTGGTGCCCGCTGACGGCGCGCAGCTCGGCACCATCACCTACAAGGACTGGCTCGACCGGTCCAACGCGAAGTAGGCGGGGCGATGGACAAGCCGCGATCGACCGCGTGGCAGACGGCGCTGACCGTGCTGCAGGAGGCGCAGCCTCCGTTCATCCCCGAGGGCGCGCACGCGATGACCGTGGTCATCGAGTACCCGCCCGGAGACCCTGGCGCGCCGCCGCATCGCCACCCGGGTCCCGCCTTCGGCGTCGTCCTCGAGGGCGAGATGCTGATGGAGCTGGAAGGAGAGCCGGAGCGGGTGATCCGCGCCGGCGAGGCGTTCTGGGAGCCGGGTGGCGACGTCATCCACTACCAGGACGGCAACAATCGCGACGATGTCCCGGTACGGTTCACGGTCACCATGCTGTGCGAGCCGGGCAAGCCGATGTTCACGCTGGTGGAAGAGGCCGAGCTGGCCCAGCGCAAGGACCGCCGCGGCCCACGCCCGTCCTGAACCCCGGCGAAGTATCCGCAGCGTGACGGCACCGGCTGCCGTCATCGCTGCCTGACCCCAGGATCGAACCAGACCGCCGGCCCACCGGCCGGCGGTCCGATCCGCTGTGGAGGTGGTGAGCGGCGTCTTCGTGGAGGAGATGCTGCATCTGGCGCTGGCGGCGAACCTGCTCAACGCCGTCGGCGGCGCGCCGCGCCTGGACATGCCGGGGATGCCGCCGCCGCACCCGCGCAAGTTGCCGCACGGCGATCTGGAGGTGTCGCTGGTGCCGTTCGGCGCGGAGGCGGTGGAGATGTTCCTGCGTCTGGAACAGTCCACACCGCCCGGCGCGCCACCGGAGGACGACAACTACGAGAGCGGTGCCACGGGACAGCGCGTCTGGCATCGAGACGTCCATGGTGAAACCGAGGCAGGCACGCATTGAGGTGACCTCGGAAAACAATTCAGACTGATTGTGCCGCGGGCTTGACGTGATGTGACGAGCGTCATGTCACAAGCCGCCTGCCGCACTTTGTCTCTGTAGTGACAGTCCATGAGTCACCTCCGCGCAAAGGGCGCGACGGACATCGATTCGAGAGACGATGCGGGAGAAGAAATGCTCATCAAGAAGAGGTTGTTCATCGCGCTGGTGACGCTGGTCGCCTGTGCCGCCGCTCCTGGTGGAATGACGGCGCCTGCACCGGCTTCGGCCGACGACGGTGACGCCTCGATCAGTTCCTGGGGTTTTCCCGGTGAGGGATCCGACTGGCAGCCGGTGACCTATGCCGGTGGGCAGATCACCAGCAGGTCCACTCCGGGAGAGGCGCGCGACAACCGTGGCAACATCCTGCACGCCTGGCGCGGCGCGGACAACGACTCCATCTGGATCTCGTTGAACAACGGGCCGGCGTACTCACTGCCCAACGCGCAGACGTGGACTCCTCCGAGGGTGATCTGGACCGACGACGGGGGTCGCGGAAACTTCCGGATCTTCCACACCGGTACCGAGGGCCACGTCTACCAGCACCGCGTCCAGCTCAGCGCGAGCTACCAACTGCCCGGCACCCTGCCCAACTGGACCAGGATCCCCAACGACACGCGCACCACCAACACCGAGCCCGTGGCGGTTGCCGCGCTCCCCGGCAACTCCTTCATGCTCGCCTGGAACAGCCAGTCCACCGATGACATCTGGACGATGTACTACAACGGCGAAACCGCGACCTACAGCGCGCCCGGCATCGTGCCGGGTGCGCAGAGCAAGGACGCGCCGGGACTGGCCGCCCAGGTGGACACCAACAACGACCCCGCTCCCTGGAACCAGGTCGTTCTCGCCTTCACGGGCACCAATAACTACGTGTACATGTCGCGGCAGCGGTACGGGACCGGCAACTGGACGAATCCGTTCCGGGTTTATGCGACAGGCACCCCCGGCTACACGAGGAATGGCCCGTCCGTCGCGCTCTCCCGAAGCGGTTACGGCGTCATCACCATTACCGAGGACCGCGACAACACCATCGGGAGTTACATGATCTCGCGCGACGGTGGGTGGAGCGGTTATTACGAGGAGAACAGCTTCGCACTCTCCCCGGGCAGAACTCCGCTGGCCGTGGTAGCCGGTACCGATGTCTATTACGTCATCAACGGTTCAGCCGGCGGCAAGAGCGGCGTGCTGTGGAAGAAGGTCTACGACTTCGCGGCGATGCCCACGCCGTCGGCCCCGCAGTGGTGAAGCCGGTAAACGCTTAGCCGGACGGCGCCATCGTCGCCGACGTCGACGCCGGCGCCCGGCGCCGGCGTCCTACTCAGAAAGAGATCACGTGAGACTGCTTCGACCAGCGGCGGCCGTGTCATCCGTGTTATCCGGCCTGCTGCTCTTATTATCGTCGCCGGGCATCGCCCCGGCGGCATCCGCTTCCCCGACGCCCTTGACCGCGGCTGCCACGGCGGAGGACTCGCCGTCGGCCGGACCGGGAGCGTCCGGCCCGGACCTGAGTGTCACCAACCGCACAACCCCGACGGCCGGTCTACCGGACTGGTCACGCGCAGGATACCGAGGCGGCCAGAAGCTGCCCGAGGGCGATACGGATCTGACCGACGACGCCTCCTGCCGTATCTCGCCGGAAAAGCTTGCTTCCTCCTACGGGGTGACGGCGGACGACGGGGCCGACGACACCGCCGGACTGCAGAAGGCGATCGACCACATCAAGAGCGTCTGCTCGCCGAACGCCAACTTCAACCGGCTCTCGCTCGTCGAGCTGCCTTCCGGCCGGCTCGACATCACCCAGCAGATCTACGTCGACGCCGGATTCCTGATCGTACGGGGCAAGGGGGCCGGCGACGGCGGCACCCGGCTGGTGTTCAGACCCGGCCTCCGGACCCGCTACGACCAGGTGATCAACGGTCGGTGGGACCAGGAGAGCATGATTGCCGGTACCGCCCCCGACATCGGCAAGGGTGGCTGGATCTGGCCTGGGCGAGGCATGTTCCGGGTCCAGACCCGGGAGGTGGCGGCCCGGTACGAGGATGACTGGGAGCTGGCGTCGAGCCTGCCCATGCGCAAGGACCTCTACGAGGGCAGCATCAACCAGCACTGGGCCTCCGGCTTCAAGGTGGCCGCGGCGGACGGGGACCCGGGCTTCTCGGCACGGGCGGGAAGCGCGGTCGTGCGGCTGGACGCGAAAGCCGACATGACCAAGTTCAAGCCGGGCGGCTATGTCTGGGTGGGCGCGGCCAACAGCCGGAAGTTCTACGCGCAGCAGGGCATCACCGACCAGAGCATGATCGAGGCGCTCCACATGCGGCAGGAGATGTTCCGGCTCAGCCGCATGGACGCCACGGCCAAGACGATCACGCTGGACCGGCCGCTGGAGTGGGACCTGCCGGTCGACTCCGAATCGGACGGCTCCGAACCGCTGAACGGCAACGGCACCCCGTACGCCAGCAAGGTCACGCCGCTGAAGGTGGTCGAGGGTGTCGGGTTCGAGGACTTCGCCTTCACCCAGGACATGAACGGCCTGCCGAAGATCGGTGGCCAGGAGACGTACTCGCTCACTCCCGAGCAGGCCGTGCACAACTACGGCAACATGGCGCCCGAGTACGCCATGCACGGCATCGTGTTCAAGTGGGCGGCCAACAGTTGGGCGCGCGGGCTGAAAGCCACGATGACCGGCTCACACCCGATCGTCACCGAGGTGGCGCGCAACCTGCAGATCGAGCGCAACAGCTTCGACGGCGCCTGGAACAAGGGCAAGGGCGGCAACGGCTACCTGCGCGGCAGTCGCGTGTGGGACTCGCTGTGGGCGCACAACCTCAGCCGCAACCTGCGCCATTTCACCTTCCAGTGGTCGGCCGGCGGCAACGTCGCGTTCCGCAACGACCTCGACTCCGACCTGAACCTGCACGGCGGCTGGGAGCACGACAACCTGTTCGAGCAGAACACGGTGCGAGTCCCCTATGAGCACCGCTCGGCCAGTTGCTCGGCCAACTGTGGTGGTGAGGGCGGCGAGATCGACGAGGGCACCTGGTATCCGATCTGGTGGGCGGCCGGCCCCAAGGCGGGCAAGTGGGCCGGCTCCTCCGGGCCGCAGAACGTCTTCTACAACAACACGCTGAGCAAGCAGACCACCGCGGGCGGGCCGTTCGAACCGTACAGGCCGTACGGCGCCCAGGCCGGTACCGCCTTCCAGTTCGGATCGAACGACTCCGACCCGCGCACGTTCCTGCCCCTGCGCCAGAACGGGCAGGCGATCACGGACTGGACCGAACGGGAGACCCTGAACTACCGGGGCAACGGAGTGGCCACCCTCGACGTGGGGAATCGGCACTCACTGTTCCTCCGCGACACCGGCGGCGAAATTCCCCCACGTGACCCAGAGCTCGTCGAGATCAAGGCGGCCACCTGGAACATGGCCGGCGCGTCCTCGCAACACCATGGCGACAGGTACGCGACCGCACTGCCCTCCCTGCATACGCAGGAGAATCCTCCCAGGGAGAACGACATCCTGGCCCTACAGGAAACCGGTTATCCCGCCGACCGGCACTATTGGGCCAAAGACGCCATCGCGCAGACCGACTACGTCAAGAGGATGCGGGACGGGAGCACGAACGCGCCTCCCGTCGAGGAGATCTGGCTCAGCCGAACCAGCGGAGGCCGCAGAGGAGGTTACCTCTACTGGCTGAACACGAACGTCGACAACGGCTCCGGCAACCCGGAAAAGATCAATCTGGCCGTCTGGACTCGGAGAAGTGTCCAGCGGAACGAGATATTCGTCGTCCCCGGAGCGACCAGGAACGGCGTGCACGAGGGCAAGTCCCGTCCCGCGCTCGGCGTCAACTATTGCGGTGTCGTCTACTTCACCTGGCACGGGGCAGCGGAAGGCGGAACGGACAACGCCACGATGCTGAGGAACATCAAGAGTCGTATGGAGAACGCCGGCCCGAACGGGCAGCCGCTGCGCTGGGTGGTCCTCGGCGACTTCAACATGGAGGCTTATGGACAGGCAGGATTGATAAACGCCCTCGGCGGCGACTCCCATCAGTTCGACATACTGTCCTCGAGCGGGCCGACCCGCCCCGTCACGGGACGCACCATCGACTACGCCGTCACGCAGAACAGCGTCACCCCGGTGCTCTACAGGGGTTACGGGTTCGGGACGCCGATAACCGACTTCGAACTGTCGGACCACCGTCCCGTCGAATACGACTTCTCCTATCCCACCGACGATCAGAGATGCACGACGTCCAAGCCGGCGCAGCGGGCGAAGGCCGTTCCGCGAACAACGCAGAATCTCAGAAGCGCATCCAGCACCCGCTCTCCCTACCCTTCGGGTGCGGGGACACAGCCCGGCAGTAGTCGCCTCAAGACCAGGATGTTCGCCCGCTCCGAGCAGAGCGCGCACAATTTCCGCTTCCTGGCCGCCGCTGACCACCCAGGTCACTACCGCGTGCTGCACAGCGTCACGCGTACCTATCTGGGCCAGGAATTCGGCCGTGCCGACGCGCCGGCGGTTCTCCAAGGCTCCGACGAGGGCGACTCCCAGCTCTGGCAGTTGCTGGACATGGGTGACGGCACATGGATCTTGCTGAACAAGGCCACCGGTCAGGCGTTGACCGCCCTGGATCGCGCGGACGGCGAAGAACTGGTGGGCCGTGATCTCGTCGACGAATTCGACCCCGGGCAACGTTGGTTCCTTCAGGACGCCGAGAACGAGGCGCTGGACGTCGACGAGATCGTCACCGGCGCAGGCTCGGCCATGACCGTGCAGGACTCCGATCCGGAGCCGGGCACCCCGGTGGTGCTCGAACCCGACAGCGGCGGTCCCGAAGAAGAATTCCTGCCCATATACGCTGACAAGACCGAGGATTTCTACTGCTACTACCTCGTCCACAAGGGACTGTACGTCAATTCAACGGCCACCGATCCCGCGGTCGGCGATGGTAACCGGCTCACGCTGAACGAATTCCGCGCCAATGACGGCGGCTACGTGTTCTGCACCCCTCTCGCCGACAGGCACGCATCGCAGCCGACGACGGTGGGTCAGTACGACGCGCAGGCCCGCTTCCTCAATCTCGGCGCCATCGGCCCAGGTTCGCTGGCTCTGAGCTCGTCCTACGGGCTCACATGGAACTGGAAAGCACTCCAGAGCTGATCGCCGGCCCCGTTCTCCGGGGTCTGTCCAGTGAACCGCTCACGGAACGGGCGCGCGTAACAGGTATGGATGCAGCTGAATATGAACGGGAGGGAGACTGCGAGTGCTGCGGCAGCAGCGAGTGTGTCCAGGCGCTTCTTGAAGATCTTGTCCATGGTTTGGGCGCCCTTGGTGAGGGAGGGCCTGTTCTCGTGTCGGTGGACGTGCACGCCTGCCGACGACCGGCGCCCCGTGGTCGCCGGTTGGCCCGTCCCGCTAGCCGAGGGCGTAGCGGCGCATCGACTCCAGGCCGGAGACGCCGTAGACCTCCTCGACCGCGTTCGCGAGCAGGTGGCAGGTGCGGAAGCGGTCGAGCGGGGTCAGGCCGAGCCTCGTCAGGTGCAGGTAGGTGTAGTTGAGCACCACCCGGTAGCGCAGGAAGTCGGGGCGGGTGAACATGTCGCGGCGGTAGTCGGGGGTGCCGAACATCAGGGTGTGCAGTTCGCCCCTCGTTTCCGCCGGGGCGTCGTCCATGGTCGGCAGCAGGTGCACCACGCGGTCGGCCCTCGCGCGGTAGGTCTCCACGAGCGCCGCCCACTCCCGGACGAACGGGCTGTCCCCGTCCGCGTCGATGGTGTCCACGACCTGCCTGACCCGTTGGGTGAGCTGGGTGCGGCGGGAGTCGTACACCTCGTCGAAGGAGCGCCGGGCGGCCTCGGGGTCCTTGGTCCACGGGAGGAAGCCCTCGGCGTGCACCCGGAAGGACAGGTAGCTGCGCTCGATCGGATGGGAGGTGTGTGCGACCGTCAGCAGCAGGGCCATGGCCAGGTCCGGCTTGGTGTCGCGGCCGTCGCGGCAGTGGTCGAGCATCGTGAACAGGAGCGGGGTGCTGTCGCTGTAGAACGCGGTGAGCAGGTCGACGGCCTCGTCGCCGCCCAGGACGTGGCGGCGGTCGTCGAACGGGAACTCGACGATCGAGTTGTCGGCGGGCCAGGGGGTGAGCGGGCCGTGTTCCTGCTCGCGTGCGGCCATGAGGCGGTGCCGCGCCAGGCTCTCGGCCTGGTCCACCACGTACGTCGACGGGTGGTCGCGCAACCATCCGCCGACGACGGTGTCGATGCGAGGGCGCACCGCCTCCTCCCACGTTCGCCGGTCGGTTTTCACGTTGACGCGCAGGTGGGGGCCCTGCCGCCAGTGGCGCACCACGTACGCCGCCTCGACATGGTCGCGGATGTCGGCCAGCAGGGGCCGGACGGCGTCGAGGATCAGGGAATCCTTGTCCGGCTCGTGGTAGAAGACGTGGACACTGTGCCACATGGTGGTCACCTCCGCAGCGCGGCCAGCGCGCGGGCCGCGAGAGTCGAGACATGTGATTCCGGGCCGGGGCGCAGGCCGATCCGGTTGTGGAACAGGTGGGCGCATCGCAGCAGTACGCGGGCCCGTTGTGCGTCGTCGCCGATGACGGCCAGGTGGGCGTGGGCGGAGCCCGCGTCGCCGGTCGTTGTCGGGAGGTTCGCGGCAAGGTCGTTGATCGAGGCGGCCCAGGTTCCGAGCAGGCCGGGGCCGTCCTTCAGGTGCCAGAGGCGTTCGGTCTGGGTGACCAGCGCGGCCGGGAGGTCGCCGGAGTCGCCGAGGTCGCCGAGGTCGCCGGGGTCGTGCGGGGGCAGGCGGCGGGCCGCTTCGGCGAGGTCGGGCTGGCAGGCGGCCATCGTCAGGGTGAGCACGGCGAGGCCGACGGCGGTCCTGCGTTCCATCGCGGGCGCGCCGTGCAGGACGTCGAGTGCGAGGGAGCTGGAGATGCTGAAATGTCGTTCGACGGCGGACATGTTTCCGTAGACGCGCTCTTCCGGCTCGTACGGGATGAACACCACGCTGCCGGGCGGGTGGAGGGCCGGGTCGTAACTCTCGCGGCGTTCCCCTTTCGCGAGCACGGCCGCCAGCCGCCGGTAGGCCGGGGCGTCGACGGCGGGCGACGGGTGGTCGGCGAACCACTGGGCGGCTCGGTCCCTGATCTCGTCGCGGGGCACCCCTTTCAGGCGCAGCCGCACGTGGGGGCCCGACTCCCAGTAGCGCAGGTAGAAGGAGGCCGTCGCCGACCGGGCCAGCGGGGTGACGACGTCGCGGATCAGGTCGTCGAGGTCTCCGGTATGGAACAGGTGGGCACTCTGCCAGGAGGTCACGGGGCGCTCACCTGGATGGCGTACTCGGTGACGCGCGGGCCGCCGGGGTAGACGGGGGCGTCCTCGGGGTTGGGCAGGGTCTCCTCGATGACCATCAGGGCGTCGGGGTTCCCGGCCGCGTGGCGCAGGCCCGCGAGCAGGAATGAATCGGTGACGTCGACGTACATGGGCTTGCGGTGTTTGCCGAGCAGGCCCGCGAGCATGCCGTCGCGCAGGTCCAGGACCCGGGCGAAGAAACGCCGCGGCATGTCGTGGTCGCGCAACCACGACGCCAGCGCGGGCAGGTCGCCCGAAGGGAAGTCGGCGGCGCGCAGCCGCCAGCACTCGCGGGCCAGCGTGACCATGCCCAGGTCGAGGCGGGGCAGGTGGTCGATCCGGCCACGCGGCGGCACCGGGCCGGGGCGCAACACCCAGCCGGGCACCATCGCGACCGACGGTTCGCCGAAGACCCTGACCAGGAACTGCAACCACGGCGGCAACCAGTGCTGGGCGGTCATGCCCAGGTGCATCGGGCGCACCCTCTCACCGTCGGCCCACAACGCCAGCCGGGAACCGTCGAGCCGCACCGTCAACGCCGAGGGGTGCAGACCTCCACCCGTGGTGTACGGGTAGTCGATCGTCACATCGGCCGTGGGGGTGCGGAGGTTCAGGCCGCTGCCGAGGGCGCCCGTGACCTCGGCGATCCTGGTGTCGTGTTGCGGGGCCCGCAGCGCCGACACGTCCGGGGCGTGGCCGATCCTGCGCAGCTGGTGGTGGAGACGGGACAGTCCCTTCCCGTAACCGGCGGTGACGGTGTTGACGACCAGGCGGCCCGCCGGGAGCGTCTGGGCGTAGACGCAGATCGAACCCGGGGCGCGGAACCGGTCGTCGTCGGGGGGCTCGCCGGTCCGCAGGAAACGTTCACGCAGGTCCGCGTGGCCGGGACCGGCCGCGAAGACATCGCGGACCAGGTCGCGCAGCGGGCCCGGGTCGCTGTGGACGGCGCGGTAGAAGCTCATGACGGGGACGGCGGCGCCGGGGCCGTACCGGCGCAGGAAGAAGTCGGCGGCGGCCAGTTTCACCGGGAGGTCGCCGTCGAACAGGGCCAGCCCCTTGCGCAGCCGGTTCAGGTCGTCGAGCGCCGGGCGCCACGCCTCCCGGCCGCACCGGCCCGCGTCGCCGGGGATGACGGCGTTGTGCCAGAACAGATTCCGCTCCGGGATCTCCCTCGGGGCGAGCAGGTCGCGGATCACCTTCGCGTCCTGCTCGACGCCCAGCTTGGTCAGCGGGTCGTCGTCGTGTTCGCCGTACGGCGGCACGAGCTCCACCAGCCCGATGTCGGCCAGCGCCCTGGCCGGTTCCGCGAGCGCCGCCTTCACCGGCTCGGTCGCGGGCACGCTGAGCAGCGGTTCCTTCGCGGTCGGGCCGAGGAACCAGATGCGGCCGTCCTCCTCGAACGCGGTCGGGTTCACCCGCGTCTCCGCGGCCTCCGCGTGCCGCGACAACGTCACCCAGAGCGGGCGCAACACGGCGCGGTCGAGGTCGACGACCTCCCGCCAGGTCAGGGCGGCGGGTGGGGCGGACATGGGACCGTCGTCGGTCCAGGTGCCGAAACCGCTCCACGCGAACGTCGCGTAGGGGCTGGTCTTCATGGTGGCGCGGGCCAGGTAGCGAGCCAGTTTGACCATCTCCTGGCGCGACGGGGACGTGCGCGCGGCCAGGATCGGGCTGCCGAGCTCCAGCCCTCGGCGGAAGGTCGCGTCCTCGGCGAGCACGCGCAGGAGCTCGGCCTTCTCCCGCTGTTCGGTCTCGTAGACGGCGGGCAGGTCGGCCGCCAGCCTGTCGTGGAGGTCCTTGAGGGCGATCCAGGCGAGGACCCGTGCCCGCAGCTCCTCGGGGAGCGCGGCGAGCACCTGCGGCGCGGTCGCCCGCCGGTCAGGGCGGCGGCCCCGGAAGAGATCGCGGCGCAGCGCCACCAGGATCGGTTTGAACAAGCCCGCGCCGATCACCTCGTGCAGGGGGCCGGACATCGCCCGGCCCTCGTCAGCCAGCGTGCGGGCGACCTCGAGCAGTTCGTCGACGAGCCTCCATGTGCGCTCACACCGCAACCGCCGTAACCCGTCGGCGGGCAGCCCGGCCACCCGGATGGCGAAAATCGGCGCCACGACGTAATCTCGGTCGGCGGGCTGGGCTGTTCGCGACAAGGACACTCCTTCATCCCGTGACCGAGGGCGCCCGTGCCGTGGGCGCCCTCGGCGTTTAGTGGGAACGTGCTACCAGCGGGGACCTGTTACGCCTCCGGCGCCCAGCAGCTGTTCGCCTGCATGTACGACGAGCAGTAGCCCATCGCCGACGAGGCGCCCGTCTCGATGGCGCCGTGGCCCTCCATCACGATCGAGTCGGCCGACAGGACGTCGATCGCCTCGACCTCCAGACCGGACAGGTCAAGGGGGAGCTTCTCCATGACGTTTCTCCTCTTTCTCTTTCACTGATCGGTGTGTTCCGGACGTGCCTTCGGACCTCCTTTCTGCGGATCGGGGAACCGGAGGACCAGGTCTGGCCCCCGGGATCTGGGGGCGCCGACGAGCAGGGACGACAGGCTCCGCGCCGGGCCCGTCAGGCCAAGGACGCGGTCCGTCGCCTCGTCGGCGCAGTCGGAGTGGATGCGGGAGGTGAGACCCAGCGCGGCGGCGGCCAGCGTCGCCCGCTGCAGCGACGCGCCGATCTCCACGAGCTGGTCACGGTGGTCGCGCGCGGTGCCCGCCAGAGGGTCGCCCACGGGGACGATCACTGCGGCGGCCGTCTTCAGGGCTTCCCGGGTGTTCGCCACGAGGGAGGCCGCGCCCAGTTCCTCCAGCGGCGCGGCGCGGACCCGTCGGAGGACGCCGTCGTAGTGATAGGCGGCCCTCGGGAGGCCGTCGACGCGCAAGGCCAGCAGGTAGAGGTCCAGGCCGGGGCGGACGGCGAGGCCGGCTATCGCGACGATCTTCGTCAGCGGGACGGGCGCCGGGCGGAAACCGTCGATGGGGGAGTGGCGCGCGCGCAGACCGTCGCGGAGATCCACCACTTCGGCCGCAACCCGGATGCCCTGTTCCGGTGGGCTCGGACGTCTCGCCCGTGAGGTGGCGTCCGCGGCCCGGTGCAGGTCGCGGGCCGTGCCCGGAGGAAACGGCCGGGGGAGAGGCCGGGCCTCCCGCGGCAGGTCGCCGGAGTTTCGCGGGGCGTCGGCGGACTCCGGCGGAAGGATGCGTTCGTACGGCTCCACGTACAGGACGGCCAGCGGGGATTCGCGGGTTTCGTCCAGACCGAGAAGGGTGTCGTCGGCGTCGCCGGGGGTGACGGTCAGGCCCAGGGTGGTGGCGACCACTTCCGCCTGGGTGCGCAGGACGCCGATCTCCTGGCAGATCAGGCGGTAGGCGTAGTCGCCGTACTTGAACATGGAACGCCAGAAGACCGCCGTCAGGCAGATCCGCGTCGGGCCGTGGTCACCCGTGCGCAGCACCTCCAGGACCTCGTGGACCGGGTCGTAGTGGAACAGCCCGTCCGGGCAGGCGACATAGGCCTCGATCGGGTACAGGCCGCCCCCGGAGGGCGCCGGACGGCCCGGGATCGCCATCGGTCCCGCGTCCGTGTGTCGCCAGATCACGCGGGTGATGCCGAGCATGCCCCGGAGCAGCGTGCCCAGCGGATGCCGTGGTTGGACCCATTCGGCCGAGGGGTAGCGTTTGTGCCGGAGCGGCGCCAGGTCCCACCGGATGTCGAGCGGCCCGCGATCCGCCATCGCCGCCACGTAACGTGCTGCCGCGTCCGTCATCGCGCGCCTCACGGGAACGGGTGCGGATAGGGGCTGAGATCGCCCACCGCGAGGTCGTGGTCGAGGTAGCCGATCGCGCGGCCCCGTGTCAGTAGCCGAGGAAGCCCGTGCACCCGCCGGTGGTGGTGACCGAACGTGATCGGCACCGCTCCCGGCACGATCACCTTCGCGCAGGCGAATCCGCCCGTCGCCGCCTCGGGTGAGGTGGTGTCGACGGCGATCACGTCCATGCCGCTGACCAGGAACCGGGCCACCAGGTCACGCAGGTCGTCGGTCAGGTCGTCGTGGGCCGGCCACTCCGGCAGCTCGCCGACCGTCGTCTCGGTGCCGTCCGACAGGAATTCCAGCCGCTCGTACGCCTTCGGGTGCCCGTACACCATCGGGTGGTGCTCCAGCAGGCGCACCTCGTCGGAGTCGGCCACCAGCCGGGCCGCCTCGCTCTCGTCATAACGGGCGACGTGATTGGCGAGCATCGGACCCAGCTCGTCCAGGGCCCGGCGCAGGGCCCGTTCGGGGTCGAGGTGGGCGGCGCCGCCGCACATCGCCTTCGGCCGGTCCGGCCGCCCCGACCGGTCGACGGCGGTGATCCAGAAGACCGGCAATCCCTGTTCGAGGGTGACCACGTGGGCGTGGACGTCGTAGCCGAGCCGGTCGCCGATCCGCTGGGCGGTCATCGGGACGCGCCGGTCGCGCGCCGAACGCAGGTCGACCCGGGGGAGCGGGAGGCGGGCGTACCAGGTGGTCAGGAAGGCGTCCCGCTCGGCGACCTCCAGCAGGCCGTAGAGGATCGCCTCCGCGAGCGACCCGCCGAGGGCGCAGCCGTTGGAACACTCGTAGGCGAAGCCCCGGTCGGGCCGGGGGCCGAAGTAGGCGAACGTCTCCGGCACCAGCACCGGCCCGCCCCGCTGGAACGAGTGGCCCCAGACCCAGGCGGTCTCCCGCGTCGGGTCGAACCGGGTGAACCAGAAACCGGGCCGGTCGTACCAGTCGTCGGGATACAACCCCAGGTGGCGCGGGTCGAGCGCCTGGTCGGCGATGTCGTCGAACGCGGCCCTGACGGTGGTTCGGCGCCCGCGCGGTGAGAACCCGGCCAGCCGTTCGAGTGCCTCGGCGACGGCGGTCGCCTTCGCGGCGGGCACGTCCTCGCACCGCCCGAACCCGTGGTGGCTCTCGTGGGCGGCCCGCGCGGGGTTCAGTCGTGCCACGGCGATCGCGCCGTCCCGCGCGTCGGCGGCCAGCGAACGCACGACGCCCGTCTCCGGGTCGACGTAGCGGCGTTCCAGGTCGGCGAGGTCAAGGGTGGTGACCCGGAAACCCGATACCTTCGGCTGCGGCGTGAAGACGAACGGGCGTGGCTCGTCGGGTGGCCGCTCTCCGCAGACCTCGCAGAACGGGTCGGGCAGGAACGGGTGGCGTTCCAGCGCGCCGGTCAGGACCGGCATCCGGAGCATCGCGCCGTTCGTCAGCGCGGCCGACGGGTCGGCCAGCAGGTTCTCCACCTCTTGGGCCACCAGTTCGCCGACCGTCCCGGCCACGAGGGAGGTGAGGGGGGCGGGGCGGTCGCGCAGACGTGTCTGGAAGTGCTCCCGGTTCCCGGCGCGCCGCCGCTCCACACAGGTGGGACAGCCAGGCCTGCCGGGGAAGGCGGTGGGACCGATCACGACATGTCCTGCTTCGGTGTGTACGGGCAACCACGGCACCTCGTAGTGCCGCCGCTCGATGTCGTCGGCGTCGCTGGCGACCACGACGATCCCGCCCGACCGCACCCGCGCCCTGATCGCTTCGAAGAGCCGCCCCGACCCCACCACGTCGGCGATCACGACGTCACCCGCGCCACGAACGCCGGTCCGTCGACGGACACCGAGACGGCGGCTCCGCCGATCGGATGTCCTTCGCTCGCCCACCGCACGGGCGGTTCGAGGCCGGTCTGCGCCCGCAGTAACACCCGCTCCAGCCCGTCGTGCAACCCGAGCGACACGATCGGCGGGCGGTTCGGCACCTCGAACCGCAATGCCATCGACCCCGGGATCTTCCGGACGATCGGCACCTCACCGGACGCCACGACCTGCCGCCAGAGCGGCCCGTCCTGCGGCACAAGTACCTCGTCCCCCGTCTCCACCATCGCCGCCTCGGCTTCGAGACGCTGCCTGTGGGCCGCGGAGACGGCGTCCTCCCAAGTCAGCCCCGCACCGAGGAAACCGTCGCCGGAGTCCGCCGCGAACACCGCCAGCAGGCACCGCAACCGCGCCGTGTCGTGATCCGCGCCCCACCCGACGACCTCGCGGTCACCGACCAGCGCCCGCACGACGGAGAGCGGCCCCTGCGGATAGGCGCCTTCGTCGAGAACCGTGATCACCCCCATCCGGGGGTCCACCAGATCACGACAGAGCGCGAAAAATCGGTCCCGGGCTCCCGCGTTGCCCGGGGCGTCGTGCCCACCGACTCCCGCCGCACCCGGAAGCTTCGGGCTCCCGTCGCCGGCGTCGCGCTCCCCGCCGCCCGCCGACGTCCGCGACGCGCGGGCGGCTCCGGACACCTCCGCCGGGTCCCGGCGCAGCCCCGCGAAGCGGTGGATCGTGCTCTCCAAACCGCGCAGATCAACGCGTGTGAACGCGCGCCGCGGCTTCGTGAGCCCCGTCACCGCCGAGAAGACCTCCAGGGCCACCTGGGACGCCAGCACGCGGGGGACCGCGCCGCGCAACCAGTCGCCCCGCGTCCCCTCGCGGAGGGACAACCGCCTCCACCCGGTGGCCGCGTCGGTCTCCCCGGGCGGTCCCGCGGAGGTCAGCCAGGCCTCGTCGTCGCAGACCAGCACCTGCGCGAGCACCACGTCGGCGGGGCAGGCGAGCGCCTCGGCCAGGAGTTCCTCCCGGGAGGTGCTGACCTGCACCAGAACGTCCCCGCCCGAGGCCACCGCCTCGCGCCAGCCCACCGACCGGAGACACTCGACCAACGCCGGAACCAGCACCCCGGTCCCCGTGACACGCAGCACCGAGTTCCGCACCCGGGCGAACCGCCCTGGGTGCCCGGCGAACGCGATCTCGGCCGCGTAGGTCTCCAGCTCCTCGGCGGACAACCCGTGAGCCGCAGCCCCGGTGTCGTCCACGACGAACCGCAGATCGGCCAGCCGTCCGACCAGGCCGGTGACCAGGTCGCGCTGAGCCTCGGGTAGGCCCGAGGTCAGCTCGCCCAGGGTCAGGACCCCGTCGAGGCGTGGCGCCAATCGTTCCAGCAGAGCAAGCGCGTGGGGTCCGCGCAGTGTAGCCGCCCCGTAATCCCCGTAAACATGAATTCCCCCGGGGAACTCGACCCATCGTACGTCAGCGCGTAGTCGGGGACGAAACATCTCCACACTTGGTGGGAGCGCTCCCATACGCTCATAATACCGGCGACCGATTTACCCCGCAAGATCCATGTTACGGGCGTATGACGTCCCATCGATCCTGGCCGATTGGATTCGGCTGCTGATGTGGCCTTTTCCGGCGGAACGCGACCCGTTCATTCACCTGAGAAAATGGCATATCCGGAATCGGTGCCCCCAGGCATTGACAAAGCGGCTCCACCCGTCCTCTCCCTGGATATGAGCAGATTTTTCGCCGGAATGGCCGCCCGCACCTTCTCGACGTGGGTGCGGAGCACCTCCGGGCGGTGGTCGCGATCCTTCGGCCGCCGAACACCCGGTCGGCGACCGTCGCCCGCGCCACGCGCGGGTGGATCCCGATGTGGCGGATTCGTTTACGGTAGGGCACCCCCGTTACGGCGGTTCCGATGCGGCCAACCTTGGCGAACAGAGCCTGATGAGTCTCAGCGGAATCTGTTATTCCCTACGCTCGATCTTGAAGGCGGATTGGCGGTGCTCAGGGATCATCGGCACATCACCGCTCAGGACGTGGCCTGTGCCCCTGCCCTTTCACGGTGAGTGAAGCATCGAATCCTGGCACCCCAACAGAACGACGTTCACTGGTCAACCAGCAGGCAGTCCGAACCGTCCTCACCTATCCGTTCACCACAACACAGGAGTGCCCGCATGAGAATCGCCGGCTCGATCGTGATCGCCGCAGTCGTCGCCGCTCTCGCCGGATGTGGGGCGGGTGCGGACACCGCGGCGCCTGTCGTGACCGTCACCGCGCCGGCACCTGTGGAGAAGAGCCCCGAGCCGACCGAGCAGGACGACAAGGAGCCCCCTCCCGCCCCGACCGAGGAGAAGGAAGAGGCGGCGGAGAAGAAGGTCCTGCCGGATGTTGTCGGAATGAACCTGCAGGAGGGGCAGGACACCATGCAGGCCGCAGGCTTCTACATCCTGAACGACAAGGACGCCACCGGGCAAAACCGCTTCCAGGTGTATGACCGAAACTGGGTGGTGACCAGGCAGACGCCCGCCGCCGGCCGGAAGGTGACGGTCGACACGTTGATCACCTTGTATGCGAAGAAGATCGGCGAGTAAGACGAGTAGTGAGGGGCGCCCCTTCCTTCAGGGGCGCCGCCGTGTTCGATCGCGATCAGCCGCCCAAAGGCATGCGGGGAATCGCTGGACGTCATGCCACGCTTTGACGGCGGGGAGACGCGGGCCCCCGGCGGATGACCCCCCGCCCCGGCTCACCAGGCATTGTCGGCCTACTCATGGATCATGTGGCTGATGCCGTGAAATGTCTTTTCCGGTGGGGTGGGCTATGGTCGGCCGTATGACGGGACCGTGGAGAACTCCACAGGGGTCCATCGCGCTCGTCGGCGTGATGGGCCTGGTTCTGTTGTCCCTGGTGCTGGCCGGTGCTTCGTGCAAGGTGAGCTGCGGCGCCTCGACGGTTACCCAGAGTTCGGCCTCCGGCCCGGTCTGGGAGCCCGGAGGATGGGACGCCGACCTGACCGGCCTGCCGCCGCAGGCGGGCGACGCCCGCGCGCACCAGGTGCTGTCCCTGCGGCCGCTCACACGCGGCGAGCTAGCGCATCTGGTGCTGTTGCCGTCGCCGGGCTCGGACGCTGATGCGCTGCGCGAGCCTCAGCAGCTGGCTCACCGCATCACGGGATCGCGCAGCCCCCCGCTGATCTAGCCGATGTCTTCCCGTCGGGCTCCGCGGCCACGCGCCGCGGAGTCCGACGACGGCGCATCCGGTGCACCCCCACGCCCGCACCATGCCCGCACCATGCCTTTGCCTGGCGTCGGCGCGGGCGTGCCGTCGCGTCCTGAAGACGTCTCGCGATCGTCCCCTTGGTAGGAGAAGCGGCAGGCCGTCTTCGTTCGAAGTCACCCCTGCGTTCGGGGTGCTTTCGCCGTGCCGCCTTTCCTGTCGGCGTCCGCCAGGAGCCGATCATCGCCATGGCGGTTGTCGCGCCGGTTCACGGAGCCTCCGCGCCGGTCGCGCGCCCCTGAGGCTCCCGGGCGGCGCGGCGCCGCGGGCTCAGCACGCGGCCGTCCGCGGCCTGGTGCCGCTGTGCCCGCGGCCGACCCCTGGCGGCCGGCCTCGGCCTGTCCGCCCGCTGACGTGCCGCGACGCGAGAGAGGCCCCGCGCGGGACCTCCTCCAACACCTCCCCGCCCCATCATGGAAAGGATCACATGATCATGACCGACGGCCACACGACATCACATCTCAGCAGCGTTCAGCTCCACGCGCTGCGCCAGGACCTGCTGGAGCAGCTGGAGCAGCGCAGCAGGCACCTGGACGGCCTGCGGGTCCAGGAGCGGGAAAGCAGCGGCGCCGACGGCACCTGGCAGGAACTGGTCGTCTCGATCACCGCTGCCGAGCGCGCCGTCGCGGAGCTGTCCCATGCCTGCGAGCGGCTGGCGACCGACGCCTACGGGCGCTGCACCCACTGCCAGGCCCCCATCCCGTTCGAACGGCTCAAGGTCCGGCCGCTGGCACGCACCTGCATCGACTGCCAACGGCGGCACGAGGCCGCCTGACATCACGAAAGAGGGTGGAGCGATCCGCCCTCTTTCCGATCACCCGGAGCTGAACATGATCACATTGGACCGTCTGGTGAACGTGCTCGGCGGGTACGGCGTGCGGCTGTACGGCCGTCCCGAGGCGCGCTCGGCGTGGCTGCGCAGCGTGGCGATACCGGACTCCACCGACCACCACGTCGCGGGCGACCTGCTCCTCGCCGTCGGAGCCTCCTCACTCGCCGAGGCGGTGCGGTGGGCGGCCGCGGACAGGGCCACAGCGGTCCTGGTACGCCCCCCTCGAACCGGCGACGAGAGCGGGAGCGGTGCGGACGTCGAGCGGGAGGCCGCCGCGATCGCCGACCAATACGGAGTGGCCGTGTTGCTGGCCGACCCCGCCGTCTCCTGGAGTCAGCTGGCCGGCGTGGTGTACGGGTTGGTGCTGGAGAGCCGCGAGACCGCCTCGGGACGAGGCCCCACCGACCTGTTCGCCCTGGCCGACAACCTGGCCGACGTCATCGGCGGCGCGGTGACCATCGAGGACCGGCACTCGCAGGTGCTGGCCTACTCCCGCTCCCAGCAAGCGGGAGATCCGGCCCGGCTGGAGACCATCCTCGGGCGGCGGGTCCCGGAACGGCTGCGCGAGCTGTTCCGGCGACAGGAGGTGTTCACCCGCCTGGCGGCGACGAACGAGCCGGTGTTCGTCCCCGCCGACGCCGGGCACGGCCTGACCGGGCGGATGGCGGTGGCGGTGCGGGCCGGCCGCGAGCTGCTCGGTTCGGTGTGGGTCAGTTGCGCCGACCCGCTGACGGGCGACCGCCGCCGGGCTCTGGTCGACGGCGCGCGCACCGTCGCCCTGCATCTGCTGCGCTCCCGGGCCAGCGCCGACCTGGAGCGGCAGGTGGAGTCCGACCTGGTCATCCGACTGCTGGAGGGCAGCGCCGACGCCGCGACGGTGATCAGCCGGTTGGGTCTCGCCCCGCGGGCGATCCGCGTCATCGCGATCCGCGCGTACACCCCCGACGATCGTCACGCCGCGCTGCTGCTCGCCCTTGAGCAGGCCACCACCGGCTTCGGCTGGTCCAGGCCCGGGCGCAGCGCGCTGCTCGGCGACACCCTCTACACCATCCTGCCGGCCGAGCGGGCCGAGGCGGCCAGGCAGTGGATCGCGGCCCTGCGCTCCGAACTGCCCGCCCAGGTGCGCGTCATGGCCGGGATCGGCGCACCCGCCGAGGCGGCGGACCTGGCCGCGGGCCGCCAGGAGGCCGACGAGTGCCTGGCGCTGCACGAGAGCGCCGAGCCCGGGACCGTGCCGCCCGCCTACGACGAGTCCTGGGACGACATCCTGCTGCGGCGGCTGCGCGCGGCCGCGCGGACCGGCCGGGCACCGGCCCGCGGGCCACTGGGCGCGCTGCTGCGGCACGACACCCGGCACGGCACGTGCTTCGTCGCCACGCTGCGGGCCTGGCTGGAGAGCCAGGGCGACCTCACCCTGGCCGCCGAGCGGCTCGGGGTGCATCCCAACACCGTCCGTAACCGGCTCCGCAAAATGGACGAGCTGAGTCCGCTGGACCTGTACGACGCCCGTCGGCGCCTGGCCATGACCATCATGTTGGCCGCGTTGGAGGACGAACCTCGCCGATGACCTGATCAGGACCCGTCACCGTTCCCGGTGGCGGCGTTGTGCGGGATCCACAACGGCGGCGCCGCGATTGTCGCCCGCTCACAACGCCGCCGGTCACCGCCCGCGCCATCCTGGCCAGGACATCGACGTTCGTACCTGTTGGAGGTTGGCATGGTCGGCAACTGGCCGCGATCGGTGATCGTGGTTGGCGCGGGCATCGTGGGTCTGTCGACCGCGTGGTTCCTGCAGGAGCGTGGCGTCCAGGTCGACGTGGTCGACCGCGGCGGCGTGGCGGCCGGCGCGTCCTGGGGCAACGCCGGCTGGATCGCGCCTGGCCTGGCCATCCCGCTCAACGAACCCGCCGTCCTGCGCTACGGCCTGCGCTCGCTGCTCAACCCGGCCGCGCCGCTGCATGTGCCCGCGACCCTCGATCCGGGCCTGTGGAGTTTCCTGGCCCGCTTCGCCGCCAACAGCCACTGGCGGTCGTGGACCCGCGCCGCGCGCGCCAACCTGCCGCTCAACGACGAATGCGTCGAGGCCTACGAGGTGCTCGCCGCCAACGGTGTGTCCGCACCCGTCGTCGCGGCGCCGATCACCGCGGCGTTCCGTACGCCACGTCAGGCCGAGAGCCTGCTGCGCGAGCTGCGCAGGCTGGGGGCGGCCGGGCAGACGGTCGAGCACACCGTGCTGAACGGCGCTGGGCTGGCCGAGCATGTCCCGCTCGCCGGTGAGGCGCTGAAGACGGGGGTGCGGATCGACGGTCAGCGCTACGTCGACCCGGGCGCCTTCGTGCACGCCCTGGGAAAGGCCGTCATGCGACGCGGCGCGACCGTGTACGCCGTCGAGGTCGACGAGGTGCGCACCGACGACAGGAAGGTGATCGTCCGCTCGGCCAAGGGCACCGTGCTGTCCGCCGACGCGGTGGTGCTGGCCACCGGCGCCTGGCTGCCCCGCCTGGCCCGGCAGTGGGGCGTGCGTGTCCCGGTGCGGGCCGGTCGCGGTTACTCCTTCACCGTGCCGGTCGACCATCCTGTCCCCGGCCCCATCTACCTGCCCGAGGAGCGGGTGGCGTGCACGCCGTACCGCGACGGGCTGCGGGTGGCGGGGACCATGGAGTTTCGCGACCCGGACGCCCCGCAGGTGCCCGCCCGGCTGGAGGCCCTCGTCGCCTCCGTCCGGCCGCTTCTGCGGGGTGTGCGCTGGGAGGAGCGTACCGACGTCTGGGTGGGGCCCCGCCCCGTCACCCCGGACGGACGGCCGCTCGTCGGCGCGACGGTGGCCCCCACCGTCTACGTGGCGGGTGGTCACGGCATGTGGGGCCTGGCCCACGGTCCGATCACGGGCAGGCTGCTGGCCGAGCAGATCACCACCGGCAAGCAGCCCGCCGCCCTGGCCGACCTCGACCCCCTCCGCTGACGCGGGCCGCGGGGGTTTTCGGCGGGCGTCTCCTTTGACGGTCGTGCTGTTCGAAGCTGAGGAGTCAGGTGGCGCGAGTCCCCATCAGGCCCGGAGGACCTCAAGGCTGGGCCGGATGCTCACGCCGTGCTGTCGTCTCCGGGAGATTCCTTCGACTCGTCGCGCGACACCGAGCGTGCGTCGCCGTTGGCTGTGCTGATCATGTGTGCCCGACGCAGCACGTCGAGCTGAGCGTGGTTGTAGAGGGCTTCGAGGGCATGGCCGACGGCGCTTTGGGCCGCTCGCACCTGCCGCGGGGTGGAGGACCTGGGCTCCAACGTGACCGAGTGATCGGTGGTCGCACCGTTGACGAACGGTGCGATCTTCTCGGCCAGGGCCTGTCGAGCGGCCTCGTCGGCGTCCTCGGGAAGGTCACGGAACTCCTCGTCGAGTGCGACGTTGGGGCGTGCCTCAAGGGTTCGCCGTACGGACTCCATCGACTCGTCGGAGAAGAGCTGGGCGTAGATCATGAGGAGCGCTCGATCGTTGTCGCGCAGCTGCTCCGCGACGCCGCTGAACCCGGTCGGCACGTCCGCCGAGGCGCCCGGCTCCGACAGTGTGGCCAGTTCCTGCCGGATGTTCTGGAGCCGTTCCACCGTCGCCTTGAGTTCGGCGTCGATGGTCCGGAAGACCGAGGCATGACCGTCGGTGGTCGTTCCCATCGCGGCCACCTGTGTGAGCGACACGCCCAGCCCGGTCAGTCGCCTGATCTGCAGAAGCCGGGTGAGGTGGTGGATCTCGTATCGCTTGTAGCCGTTGGGCTCGCGGTCAGGCTCATCGAGCAGGCCGATCTCGTGGTAGTAGCGCACCGTCTTCACCGTGGTTCCCGCGAGCTCGGCTATCTCGTGAGTGCTCCAGGGCATGGATCGCTCGCCTCCTCATGCGATATCGCGCGTCCGGCGATCTCTCTTCGTGGATGTGACAACGACGCAGGATCCATCGGGCTCGTCCGCTGCTCGCCGCTCGCGCAGCCGGACGAGGACGACCATGCCGATGTTGACGGCGACAAGGATCAGCAGGGATGCGTCGCCGGTATCGGTGGAGCGGTCGAGGGGGAACGCCTCGCCGTCCGCCATCAGTGTATTGACGGTCGTCGCCAGGACGTTGTTGGCGATGTGGAACGCGACCGGTGCCTCGATCCCCCCGCTGATGATCGCCATCAGCCCGGTGCAGATGCCGATCACGACGTAGTAGCCGAACAACCAGGGGTCGGTCGACCCGTGGAGCACCGCGAAGGCCAGGCTGGAGACCACGATTCCGAGGACCAGGGCCGGGCGAACCGCACGCACCCAGGATGCGGCGGCGGGCAGCACGACGCTTCGGAACATCAACTCCTCTCCGGCGGCCTGTATCGGAGTGGTCAGGAGGATGATCACCAGCATGATGATCGTCGTGGTGCTCACGCCGAAGGCCGTCCAGCCGGGAGCGTCGGGAGCGACCAGCGCCACGACGCCGATCCCGGCGCCCACCAGCAGCGCCGCGCCGAGAAGGTACTGCGTCAGGCGGCGCGCGTCGAACGCTCGTGGTGAGCTGATCAGGCTGCGCCACGGTATCTTCGCCGTCCACACCAGGAGCAGGATCGCCAGCGCGCCCGCCGCGCCCACGCTCAGGTTGACGGCCAGGAACTTCAACGGTGTGAAGGTGGCTGACATGGGGTCGTCGCTGCCCTCGATGACGCCGACGATCTGGTAGAGCAGAATCTGCAGGACCACCAGCACCAGCGACGGCACGATGATGACCACGAGCGACTTCCACCGGCTCATGCGGAGATGCGCGCCGAACGGCCGGGAGTCGTCGACGGCCGGCCCGAAGCGCCCTTGTGTCAAAGGACTCGGGGCCGCGGGGTTCGGGTGATTCGTCGTGTTTCGGGGATCGCCGGACCCTGGTTCATCCATCGGGGGTTCCTCTCGGGCTCGAACCGGTCGTTGCGCTCACGAGCGAACACCATGCCCTGGGGGCAGACTCAAGTCGCCCAGGTGAACGTGTCCGGGGTGGAGCACGACGATCTGGAGGACCTCGGCGACGAGCGCGACGGCTCTGAACACGACGATGCCCCGTCGAGTGTCTCGACGGGGCATCTCCCGAGATACTGTCACCGCACAATCCTCCGGAGGGCCGCCTCGAACGCCTCGGCCTGCTGCGGAGTCACTCCTTCGAGACCCGCGCCTCGGGTATTTCAAGGGCTCGGGCTCGACGGTCACACCTGGTGAAGCTCAGGGGATGTACAACTCGTAGTAGTAGCCCGGCGTATAAATGCCACGCCCGAACCAGTGACAGCCGACGAGCCCGCTGTACAGACCGCTCTGCGCGTCGACGTCGTAGTAGCTCTCGCATTCGGCCCGGGTGGGGAAAGGGCCCACCTTGTACCAGTCCGGTGTCGGCCAGCCTCCGCTGGCCGCGGCCGCGCCGGTCTGGGTGGCGGTACCGACCAGGACGCCGGCGCCCAGCGCCACGGCGAGGACGGCGGAACGCAGTCGGCGGATCTTCATCGTGGGTGACTCCTCACGTCCGGGAAGGAGAACACCTTCAGATGAGCATCCGCTGTCGGGCCTGAGGAGATACCAATTATCCATATTTCGGGTTGATGGTGCGTTTGCCGAGGCGATTTCGCCTGACCTGAACACGTGAGCGCCACGGCGGACCGATCGGGCAGGGTCGGAGCGGTGAGCGCCGGTGGCCTGGCGTGTCGGTCGCCCCGGACGCGGACGGGGGCGTCGTCAGGCCGGATCAGGCGTCTCGGCGTTCGAAGACGACGGTTGCGGTGGCGAGCGCGACGAGCGTCCAGGCAAGGACGAGTAGCGAGCCCTCCCACTGACCGAGCGACGTGCCGGTCTCCGTGCCGGCCGAGAGCCACATGCCGCGGCCCGCCGTGTCGGGCAGGTATGCGGCGTGACCCGTGTGATGCCGGACGTACGGGCCGACGACGAAGTAGTGGCCGAGCAGGACCGCGACGGCCGGGAGACTCCGCCTCACGACGGTCGCGAGGGAGGAGGCGATCAACGTGGTGAGGACGAGGTAGGCGATCGCCCCGGCCGCGGCCTGCGCCGCTCGGTGACCGTCCACGGGGGCCGCCACGTCCGTCGGAGCGAACCGGGCGATCACCACGCCGGCGGCGACGGTCACGGCGGCGACCGGGACGGCCGCGAGGGCGAGGGCGAGTGCCTTGACGAGCTGCAGCTCGATCCTTCGGGGCATGCTCGTCAGGCTCGTCCGGATCTGGCCGCCACCGTACTCCGAGGTGGCGGCCAGGACGCCGAGGACGATGAAGCCGGCCTGCAGGTATCCGACGGCGGCCAGGCCGACGTCGAGTGTGGAGGTCGCGTCGCCTCGCCCCTGCCTCGCCGCGGCGACGAACGCGGCATCGAGGACGAGTGCCGCGCCCCAGGTCCCGAACGTCGTCAGCCACAGGGCGGGCAGGGTGAGCAGTTTGACGAACTCGGCGCGGAACGCGTCCCTGACGATCTCACGACGGGACCGCGCCTGCCCCGAGGTGACGGTCATGCGTCTCTCCGCCGGAACACGGCGACACCGAGGGCGAGTACCGCGATCACCCAGGACGTCATCACCAGGCCGCCGGTCACCGGAGCGATCTGCACGGAGGATCTGACGTCGCGGAGGAACATCCGTGCCCCGACCAGGTCCGGCAGATAGTTCGCGGCGTCGATCACGCGGGACAGGAGGTAGGTGACCGAGACGAGAGAGGTGTTCAGGATCAGCACCGTCAGCGGTATGACGCCGTTGCGGGTGAGCAGCGTGACGCCGTAGGCCAGCAGAGAGGTGAGCACCCAGTACAGGACGACCCCGAGCACGCGCGGAGCGGTGTCGGCGGTGAGCGATGCGGCGTGGTCGCCGAGGACGACCCGGGTGACGGTGAGGGTCACCGCGGTCGTGACCGTCGCCAGTGCGGCCACCGTCAGGACCAGCGCCGTGGTCTTCGCGGCGAGGAACCGGGTGCGGGAGGGTACGGCGGTCAGACTCGTGGTGACCTGGCGTGCGCCGGCCGACTCCTCTCCCTCGGTCAGGTATTCGCTGCTGATGGCGACCACGCCGAGGACGATCGCGCCGAGGACGCCGAACGCGAGCTCCTGGTATCCGGCGTCGCCGCCGGGAACGGTCAGGGTGCCGTTCTCGATCGCCCGCACGGTTGTGGACGCGTTGAGGAAGGCGATCGCCGGTGACACGACGAGGCCGATCACGACGGCGATCCAGGCCGACGGTAACCCGAGGAGCTTGAGCGACTCCGCGCGGACGATTCGCACTACCGGCCTCCCGGCGTCGCGTCGCCGGATCCCGCCGAGGTCAGCGCGAAGAAGGCGTCCTCAAGGGTTCGGTGGTCGCCGGTGACCTCGGCCAGGGTGCCACGGCTCACGATTCGCCCCCTGTCGATGACGACGACGTCGTCGACGGTCTCGGCGAGTTCGCCCATGAGATGGCTCGACAGCAGGACGGTCCGGCCCGCGGCGGCGCGATCGCGCAGGAACCGCCGCATCCATCGGATGCCCCCGGGGTCGAGCCCGTTGATCGGCTCGTCCAGCACCAGCACCTCCGGGTCGCCCAGCAGAGCCGCCGCGAGGCCCAGACGTCGCCCCATGCCGAGCGAGTACCCGCTCACGCGCTTTCCCGCGGCCTCCGTCAGGCCGACGACGGCGAGGACCTCGTCGACCCGCTCACGGGGCAGGCCGTTACTCGCGGCGACCCAGCGCAGGTGGGCCCGCCCTGTCCGGGAACGGTGTGCTCCGCTCCCGTCGAGCAGCGCGCCCACGGTGGTCAAGGGGCGGTTCAGCCGGGCGAAAGGCCGGCCGCACACGAGCGCGACACCCTCCTGCGCCCGGTCCAGGCCCAGGATGATCCGGAGTGTCGAGGACTTTCCCGCCCCGTTCGGGCCGAGGAAGCCCGTCACGCGGCCCGGTCGGGCCTCGAAACCGACGTCGGACAGGATCTGGGTGCTTCCCCGCCGTTTGCTGACGTGTTCGACAGTGATCATTCAACCCTCGTGTGAGTCGTGGTGAGGCGATCAGTCAACCGGGGCACGGCCGTCCCCACATCGGACGTCGGATCGAAACCCGGCGGCGCGTCTCGGACCGGAGGCCGTCGGACCCAGGGCTGAGATCGAGCGGGGGAGACCGGCGTGATGTGCCCTGGCCCTTGTTCCGAACCTGACGAGGGCTTCGGCTCGGCGCCTAGGATGACGGTGATGAACACGCTTCAGCGGCCCGTATGGCGCTCGCATGCCGGGCTGGTCAGCGGCGTGGTGTTCGTCGTGCTGCTCGCGGTCCTTCTCGCGACAGGAGCCGATGGACCACTCGCCGATGTCGTTCCCTCGCTGATCGCGGCGATCGCGATCGGCGTCGCGGTCTGGGCGGTCCGGCGGACGCGCGCCACCCGTGCCGACTACGAGGCGCGGCTCACCAGCTGGGCCGCCACGGAGGCGGTGCTGGCGGAGCGGATGCGGATCGCGCGGGACCTGCACGACATCGTCTCCCACGGCCTCGGACTGATCACCGTTCGCGCCGCCGCGGTCCGCCAGGTCACGAACGCCGACGGGCGTGACGTCGCCGAGCTGCGGGAGGCCCTCGCGGACATCGAGGCGGCGGGCAGGAACGCGACGGCCGAGTTGCGTCGCATGCTGACCGTGCTCCGCACGTCCGGAGACTCCCGCGGCGAGGAGGTTCCGCGGCTGCCCGTGGAGAGTCTGGAGCAGCTTCCCGCGATCGTCCGCGGCACCGAGATCACCGGCCTTCGTACCCGGCTGGACCTCGAACCGCTGGGCGAGGTCTCCCAGGGGGTCCAGGTCGCGATCTGCAAAATCGTGCGGGAGGCCCTGAACAACTCGGCGCGTCACGCCGGTCCCACCACCGTCTCGGTGCACGTCTACCGGGACGGGGGCACGGTGGTGGTCACGGTCGCCGACAGCGGTCCCGACAGCGGTCCCGACAGCGGTCCCGACGGTGGCCCCGACGGTGGCCCCGAAGGCCCCTGGTCGGCGAGGCCCGGAGCGGGCCACGGGCTGGCGGGCCTTCGGGAACGCGTCTCGGGTCTCGGCGGCAGCCTCCACGCCGCGGCCGTCGAAGGAGGCTTCCGGGTCGTCGCCCGGATCCCGGACGAGGTCGGCACGTGAACGACGGCGACCGCCCCGTCCGGGTGGTGCTCGCCGATGACCAGCCCTTACTCCGCAGGAGTCTCGCGATGGTCATCGACAACGCGGCCGGTCTGGCCGTCGTCGGTGAGGCCGGCGACGGCGTGGAGGCGCTGGCCGTGGCGCGAGCGACCCGACCCGACGTGATCCTGATGGATGTGCGCATGCCCCGGCTCGACGGGCTCAGGGCCACCCGGGAGATCGGCGCCGATCCGGCACTGGCGACGAGCAGAATTCTCGTGCTGAGCATGTTCGAGCTGGACGAGTACGTCTACGAAGCCCTGCACGCCGGTGCTTCGGGGTTTCTCCTCAAGGACACCGTGCCCGAGCAGCTCATCGACGCGATCTGGCGCACCCATCGCGGGGAGTCCCTCTTCGCCCCGTCGATCCTCACCCGGCTCGTCGAGCATTACGTGATGACGCCGCGCTCGCACCCGCGTCCGCCGGTGGGGCGGCTGACCGGCAGGGAGGTCGAGGTGCTCACCCTCGTCGGGCGGGGCCTGTCGAACGATGAGATCGCCGCCCGGCTCACGATATCCGTCAAAACCGTCAAGACGCATATCTCTCACCTGCTCGCCAAAGCCGGCGCGCGTGACAGAGCGCAGCTCGTCATCGCCGCGTTCGACGCGGGACTGGTGCGACCGCGCGGACACACCGGAAACATCCGCTGAACTCCGTACCCCTCCGTTCTCCTCCCTTCCTCGGAGGTCGTTCATGCGTCGGGGGCGGGACGACGACCGTCGTCCCGCCCC
>NZ_JBEPDA010000010.1:203819-255332 GCF_040299985.1 Streptosporangium sp. NPDC000563
GATGAGCTCGGCGTCCACGGCCCGCATGACCTGTCCGACGGTCGGCGCCGACAGTGAGGGGTGCTCCGTCGACGACCGTCGTCCCGCCCCCGACGCATGACGGCTCACTCGCCCACGGTCACACCTGGGTGCGCAGCCACTGCTGGTTGGTGCCGGTGCCGCAGGTCCACTGCACGACCTGGACTCCGTCGGCGGTGCCGGCGTTCAGCACGTCGAGGCACTTGTCGCTGTGGCGGGCGACGAGCCGCACGTAGCCGTTGCCGGCGTCCTGGAGACGCCACTGCTGGTTGGTGCCCCCGTTGCAGGCCCACTGGACCACCCGGGCACCGTTCGCGGTCGCGGTGGCGCCGCCGTACACGTCGAGGCACTTGCCGCTGCTGACGCTCGTCACCGTGTAGTAGCCGCCACCGGCGTCCTGGAAGCGCCAGCGCTGGTTCGCCTGCCCGTTCGCCGTCCACTGCACGATGTTCGCGCCGTCGGTCGTCGCGGCGTTGTTGACGTCCAGCGACTTCCCGCTGTGCCGCGCGGTCATCGTGTAGGTGGCCGGTGGCGGGACGGTGGTCTGGGGAGCCAGCCGGTAGAGCCCGGAGCCGTGCGGGGGCAGCGAACGGCTGAACGTCCCGGTCGAGGTGCCGAGGTTCGCACCGGACCACAGATCGGTCACGACGGCCGAGCCGATGCCGAGGTCGGCGAGGTTCACCGACACGTTGGCCGTCGCGCTCTCTCGGTTGAACAGGGCGACGTAGCGGTGGTCACTGTCCGGCACGTTGGCGGTCCACACCTGCCGGGTTCCTCCGTAGAGCCGCCGGTTGTCGGTGCTGTGCTGGTCGACCGCGAGCACCGCGGAGTTGGTCATCAACGCCAGCTCCGCCGGCCGGTTCTCGACGAGGTTGCCGCCCCACATCAGCGGCGCCCGGTTGATCGCCCACAGGGTCATGAGCGTGCGTTGCTCGTCGGCGGTGAGGTTGGAGTATCGCGGCGAGCCGACCGGGCCGTACTTCGACAGCCGCCCGATCGGGATCATGTCCGGATCGGGCCACGCTCCCTTCGCCCGGTGCGGCGTCCAGTTGTGCAACTGGTCGAACAACGCGTCGAGAGCCGACCAGTTGTCCCACAGGTCGTTCACGATCCGCCACATGTGCGCGTTCGCCCGCACGTGCGATCCGCCGGCCAGCGGGGTCGCGCCGGGGGAGAGGCTCAGTACCATCGGGCGACCGCTGCGCTGGATCGCCACCCGGTACCCCTCGACCTCCGCCTGCCGGTACGTCGGCGCGGAGATGTCGTCCACCTTCACGAAGTCGACCCCCCAGGAGGCCAGCAGCTGGAACACCGAGTCGAGGTACGCCTGCGCGCAGGGGTTGGTCATGTCCAGCCCCCACATGAGGTTGAGCCAGGTCGCGGTGGTGCCGTTGGCGATCTGGTTGGCGCGGCAGTCGGTGCCGAGGATCGGCACGTTGTCCGCGACCGCCTGCCGGGGAATGCCTCGCATCAGGTGCACGCCGAACTTCAGCCCTTGGGCGTGCACGTAGTCGGCGAGCGGCTTGAACCCGTTGGTGCCGGCCGCCGAGGGGAACCGGGTGGTGTCGGGGAGCAACCGCCCGTTGGCGTCCATCCGGAGCCGGGGTTGCAGGTTGGCGTCCTGGTTGGGGCTACCGGTGTGCTGGCCGGGGTAGTACCACGCCCAGTCGATGACGACGTACTGCCAGCCGTGCTGCCGCAGGTTCGCACCCATGTAGTCGGCATTGGCCCGGACGTCGGCCTCGGTGACCCTCCAGTTGAACGAGTCGTAGCTGTTCCACCCCATCGGAGGGGTGTCGGCCACGCCGTTGTCCCACATCTGCATCCTTTCCGCCGAACCGCTGCCGACCAGATTCACCACGAGCAGGAGCGTCGCGGCCATCAGGACGGCCGTCCTACGGAGTACCGGATGGACCGGGCGGTTGCTCATCAGACCTCCACAAAGACCTGGGGAACCCTTACCGCTCTGTGCCCGCTCAGCGATAGCCGGCGGACACCACGCTTGCCTGTACCGCGTTCTCGGTCGCGTCGGACGGGTAGCCGGCGACCATGGCCCCTTCGTAGAAGGTGCCCGCACTCAGGTTCGCACCGCCGTCGGGCTTGCAACAGTCTCCGCCGCTGCCCAGGATGATCGCGCCCTGCTTCTTCATCGGGCTGTATCCGGGCGGGAGCGCGCCGTCCCACAGCGTGTAGAGGCTGCCGGACTGGGCGTTGCTGCCCTTGATCGCGAAGCGCGTGGTGCCGTTGTTCTTCAGGGTCGCGGTGACGAACTTGCTGTTGAAGGCTCGCTGGTTCGGGTTCCAGCTCTGGCTGCCGCCGGGGAAGAGACCCCATTCGAGGTCGGCCTGCACCCAGGGGCCCGTGCCGGAGCAGCCGCCGAACCAGCACTGGGTGCTGAAGTTGATGGCGTCCATCGCCCCGGCGGCGTCGGCCTTCCGCGTCGTCTCGCTGTTGCCGTAGTCGAAGCAGCAGCCGTTGTTGACGTGGGTGCCGCTGGTCACCATGTACATGCCCTCGGGGGCGGCGCCGGTCGGCACCCCGGTGAGGTGCCCGTCCCGCCAGTAGCTGTTGCCGGGGTTGATGTAGAGCGAGTACGCCTTCGCGCCGCCCACGGTGAGGGACTCCGAGGTGGCGATCGCCGGCCTGCTCTGCGGCGAGCCGGGAACCACGCTCGATCCCTGGTACCAGAGGTCGTTGCCCCGTCCCGACTGGTCGAAGACGACCGTCACCACGCAGGTCGTGCCGGCGCAGAACGAGTCCTGCGTCGCGGCGTTGGCGGTGCCGCCCGCGGCCAGCAGGCCGATGTTTCGGGTCGTGTTGTCCGACGAGCGGCGGACCTGGTACAGGTTGCCGGCGTACGCCTGATAGAGCGCCCGCGTCGTGCTGTGGGCCGCCACGCAGGGGGTGCCGCCGGAGGCGTAGATGTCACATGGACGCGCGCCGGGCGGCGGTGGCGTCGGAGTCACAGTCGGCGTCGGGGTCGGAGTGGTGGGCGAGGTCCACTGCTGGTTGGTGCCGCCGTGGCACGCCCACAGGAGGATCTTGGTGCCGTTCGCGGTGCCGGCGCCGTTCGCGTCGAGGCACAGGCCGGACTGCACGCCGGTGATGGTGCCGTTGGCGTTGACGTTCCACTGCTGGTTGGTCTGGCCGTTGCAGTCCCAGATCACCGCCGCGGTGCCGTTCGAGGTGCCCCGGCCGTAGGCGTCCAGGCACTTGTTGCCGTAGACCATGAGCTGCTTGCTCGACGTCCAGGTCCAGATCTGGCCGGCGCCGCCGTGGCAGTCCCACAGTTGTGTCTGGGCGCCGTTGGCGGTGCCGGCGTTGGGGACTTCGAGACAGCGGCCGGACGCGGTACCCACGATTCTGGTGCTCTGCCCGGGCTCGATGGCGGCCGCCGCCGACGCCGCCTCGGCCGGAGCCTGGGTGCCGGGGGTGGCGCCGCCGACGATGAGGACGCCGGCGAGCGCGCCGGCCAGGGCGCTCAGCAGCCGGAGGCGACGGCGTCGGGGCATGGGGTCGCGGACCTGCCCTGACCTGCTGCGTAACGGGATTCGCACGGTGTGGCTCCTGTTCTGTTGTGAGAAAGCGAGGGTCTGCGGATGTTCCACGGTGACGGTGCTGTCGAATCGATTCGACAGCACTTCCGCCGTGTTGACGGCGACTCTGGCCCGCCAGGGTCACCGACGGCGGGCGAGTGGGGCCTGCGGTGGCGCGTCCGGGCGGGCGTGCTGGGCCACCGCCACCGACTGGAGGCCGCCGTCCGAGGGCGGCAGCAGGGTGATGGTGTAGGTGTCGGTCTGGTTGCCGTACGGCACGGTCACCGTGACGTTGTCGTTCGACAGGTTCACCACGTTGTTCGAGACCGTGATCGGGCCCTGCACCGCGCCGCCGCCGTTGTACGGGATGCGCTGGGTGAGGACACGCACCTGGTTGTTCTGCACGATGCCGCTGGTAGTGTCCAGGCGCCGCAGGTTCACGGTCAGGTTTCCGGTGGTGCGACCGCCGCCGACCAGCACCTTCGCGACCCCGCTCGTCTTGGTGGCGTGCGCGTCGTACGACGGCCCGGCGGTCACCGAGACGACCTGCCCGGTCTGCGAGGCGTAGTAGCGGTAGACCCACCACTCGCCCTTGGGCCGGTGCCGGCCGGCCGAGTCGCGGACCAGCAGATTGGCGAGGTCGTTGTGCAGGTCGCCGCCACCGGCCCAGTTCGCCCGCAGGCCGTCCGCGCGGGCCCGCTCCAGCCGCGCGATGTACCAGGCGCCGTCGGCGGGGTTCTGCTCCTCGGGCGCGCCGTACTCGTTGATCTGGTACGGGCGGGGGTGCGGGATGCCGCGCGGGTCGAGGGTGGCGTCGGCGGCGGCGACGTCGGCGACCGGGTCGCCGGGCAGCGAGTGCCAGCTGATGATGTCCGGCACCGTGTCGGTCGAGCGGACGAAGTCCAGGTACTGGTTCCAGAAGCTGTGCGTGGTGGACGGGACGCAGGCACAGCTCGGGCCGACGATGAGCCGGCTGGGGAACTCCGCCCGGATGCGCCGGTAGGTGCGGCGCCACAGTTCGAGGTACTGGGAGATCGGGCGGTTCCAGAACAGGGTGATGTTGGGCTCGTTCCAGATGTCCCACTGCACGCTCAGCCCGGAGGCCCGGACGTCGTTGACGAGGCGGTTCAGGAAGTCGTCGTAGTCGGTCCAGTCGCCGTTGTCGCCGGGGAAGCGGGAGATCCCGGCGCCGTCCGCACCCCACAGGTCGTGCGGCAGGAGGATGAACCGACCGCCGAGGGCGACGGTCCTGCGCGCCTGGGCGAGGGTGGAGTTCCACCGGCGGTCGTAGGTCCCGCCGACCCAGCCACTCCCGGGGAGCTGCGCGCCACCGGCGCGCATGAAACGGAAGTTGACGTCGCGGAAGAAGTGGTCGGCCGGTCCGACGGCGTTCTCCGGCATGCCGTAGATCCAGCCGGAGGCGCGGTAGGTCGGCGCGCCGCCGGTGGTGGAGAAGTCGACGGTGATCGACTCGCCGGCGGCCTGGGCCGGGGAACCGGTGACGGTCACGGAGGCGCCGGTGACGAGCAGGCCGACCGCGAGGCGGGTGGCGAGCGCAGGGGCTCGTCGCGGCCTGCCGCGGGAGGGGGTTTTCACGGGCGGCTCCTTGCAGGGCGTTGGGGGGGACGCTCTTCGGAGGGCTGCACTTGCGAACCGATTCGAAAGGATCGTAGGACCGGTCACCGAAGCATGTCAATGAAGTGACGGTTCGATGACATCGATGTTTCGTAAAACACGGCCCTTAGCGTCATGGATGCCTTGACTGTTCCGGGGTGGACGGGCCATGTTCACCCTGCTTGATTCATCGAATCGGTTCGCTTCACGCCGAGAATCGGCGTCGACCTGCGCATCCCCGCCCGACGATCCGCGCGAAGCGCGGCGGCGGACGACGGGGCTCGGCCGTCGGCGGCCGAGGCCCCGGTCGAACGCGAACCGAACCGCACCCGCCTCGCACGGCGATGCGAGGCGGGTGCGCGTGCCCACCGGGATCGGCACGCCACCGGGGGACCGATTCCCCGGTGGCGTGCCGGTTCTCTCAGGCGTGGGCAGGACTCAGGGGCTCGTGCACTGGTAGCCGGACGGCGTCTGGGTGTTGCCGTTGGGGCGGCTCGCCTGGAAACCGAAGGTGGTGCTCTGGCCCGGGCCGAGCGCGCCGTTGTGCCCGGCGCTCCTCGCCGTGACGGTCTGCCCGCTCACGGTCAGCGTGGCGTTCCACGAACCGGTGACGGCGTGGCCGCTCGGCAGCGTGAAGGTCACCGTCCAGCCACTGGTCGCGGACGTGCCGGTGTTGGTGACCGTGACCGGCTGGATCACGTATCCGTTCGACCACTGCGTCTGGACGGTCCCCGTCGCCGAGCACCCACCGGGGCCGCCGCCACCCGGGGTGGTGGTGACCGTCACCGTGTTCGACACCGGCGAGAGGTTGCCCGCCGCGTCGCGGGCCCGGACCTGGTAGCGGTAGGTGGTGTTCGCGGTGAGCCCGGTCTCGGCGTACGAGGTGGTGGCCGAGGTCCCCACCTGGGTGAAGGTGCCGCCGGACGCGCCCGGCGCGCGCAGGACGTCGTATCCGGTCACGCCCACGTTGTCGGTGGAGGCGGTCCAGGCCAGGGTGGTGCCGGTGGAGGTCGTCCCCGACGCGGCGAGGCCGGTCGGCGCGGTCGGCGCGGTGGTGTCGCCCCCGGTGGTGGCCGGTGGGACGCGGACGATGCGGTCGTCCTGCGCCGCCGGGGTGCCGCGGCCGTCCCGGTTGCTGGTCGCCACCCAGAGCCAGCCGTCCGGACCGACCGCGACCGTGCGGAGCCGCCCGTAGGTGGACTGGAACTCGGCCAGCGGCGTGCCGGGGGTGCCGGCGCCGCTCAACGGCACCGTCCAGAGGCGCTGGCCGCGCAGCGCGGCGACGAAGAGCGTGTTGTTGGCCCAGGCCAGCCCGCTCGGCGACGCCTCGGCGGTCGTCCACGTGACGATCGGGTCGCGGAAGGAGGGGTTGTTGCAGGTGCCCTCGCACGTCGGCCAGCCGTAGTTGGAGCCCGCGACGATCTGGTTGATCTCGTCCCGGGTGTTCTGTCCGAGTTCGGCGGCGTACATCCTGCCCTGGGAGTCCCAGGTCAGGCCCTGGACGTTGCGGTGACCGTAGGTCCAGACGCGGGAGCCGGCGATCGGATTGCCCGAGGGCACGCCTCCGGTGGGTGTCATCCGCAGGATCTTCCCGGCGAGGCTGTTGACGTTCTGCGCGTTGGCGGTGGTGCCGGCGTCGCCGGTCGCCACGTAGAGCATGCCGTCGGGCCCGAAGGCGATGCGGCCGCCGTCGTGGATGGTGGCGCTCGGCACCCCCGAGAGGATCACCGTCTGTGTCTGTGGCGCGGTCAGTTGCAGCCTGACCAGGCGGTTGTCCCCGGCGGTGCTGGTGAAGTACGCGTACACCCAGCCGTCCTGGGCGTAGGTGGGCGACACGGCGATGCCGAGCAGGCCGCTCTCACCCGAGGCGCTCACCCCGCTGATGGTGGCGACCGCCGTGGGTGTCTGGTCCGGCCGCACCCGCAGGATGCGTCCGGTGTTGCGTTCTGACACCAGCGCGCTGCCGTCCGGCAGGAACGCCAGACCCCAGGGAACCTGGAGGCCCGTGACGGAGACCTGCGCCCGGGAGAAGTCGAAGCCGCCCACCACCTGGGCGCGGGCCTCGGGGGCGGTGACGACCAGCGCGAGCAGAGCCAGAATCAGGGCCGGTATGACGCGGGCGCGCATGATGGCCTCCTTGACCGAATCACTTTACGTATGTCAGCACCGTAGGCACGCGGGCCGCGGAACCTCAAACGCCGTGATCGATCCACCCTGACACTCTGGGAGTACGGCGTCACACCGGTGAAAATTTCACGCGAACGGTGAGACTCTCAGCGGGGGACGGCGTCCGAGCTGTCCTCTTCGAGGAGGAAACCGCCGGACTGGTGGTGCCACAGGCGGGAGTACGGTCCCTGGGCACGAAGGAGCTCGTGGTGGTCGCCCTGTTCCACGATGCGGCCCTGGTCGAGGACGACGAGGCGGTCCATGCGCACGACGGTGCTCAGCCGGTGCGCGACCACGAGGGCGGTGCGGTCACGCATCAGGCCCCACAGGGCCTCCTGGATGAGAGTCTCGCTCTCGGAGTCCAGCGCGCTCGTGGCCTCGTCCAGCAGCAGGATCGGCGCGTCGCGCAGGATGGCGCGGGCGAGGGCGACGCGCTGCCGCTGGCCGCCGGAGAGTTTGACGCCGCGTTCCCCGACCAGCGTGTCGAAGCCGTTCGGCAGGGTCTCGGCGAACTCTGTGACGTGCGCCGCCCGCGCGACCCGGTGGATCTCGGCGTCGGTGGCGCCCGGCCGGGCGAAGGCGATGTTGTCGCGCAACGACCGGTGGAACAGGGCGGGCTCCTGCGGGACGTAGGAGATCAGGCTGCGCAGGTCGGCCTGGCGGAGCCGGGTGACGTCCTGGCCGCCGATGAGGATCCGGCCGCCCTCGATGTCCATGAGGCGTAGCAGCAGCCGGGTGAGGGTGGTCTTGCCGCCGCCCGACCGGCCCACCAGGCCGACCTTGGTGCCGGTGGGGATGTGCAGGTCCAGACCGTCGAACAGCGGTGGATTGCCGGAGTGCGCGAACGTCACGCGCTCGAACCGGACGCCGGCGTCGGCGGGGCGCAGCGGCTGCGGGTCCTTGGGGTCGACGACTGCCGGCGGGGTGAGGAGGAGCTCGGTGAACTGGGCGGACTCGGTGAGCACGCTCTCCATGCGACGGTAGATCTGGTTGAACTCGAACATGATGTTGATCGAGGTCGTGTAGTAGCTGAACGTCACCACGACCGCCTCCACGCCCAGGCCGCCACGGAGGGTGATGGCGAGGAGCAGGCCGAGGGTGCTGGTGAGGATCGAGAGCGGGGCGATGACGGTGTCCACCCGGAGGTTGGCGTAGTCCCAGGAGCGGAGCGTCAGCCCGCGCTGCTCGGCGACCCGCGCCCGGTGCTTCGCGGCCTCGCGCTCCTCGGCGGCGAACGCGCGGACCGTCTCCATGTTGGCCAGCACGTCGGCGATGTGCCCGGACACCCGCACCTTCGCGGCCTCACGCTGGTCCACCAGTCTCTGGCGACGGCGAATGAGCGGGGCGATGACGAGGCCGGTGACGACGATGAGGCCGAGGAGGACGAAGACCAGCAGCGGGTGATACCGCCACAGCACCACCGAGGCGAAGGCCAGCGGCACCACCTTGGCGATGATCGAGAAGGTGAGCGTGTCCACGAAGTTCTCGAACCCGCCGGAGAAGCTCAGCACCCGCTTGGTCAGCGAGCCGGCGAAGTTGTCGTGGAAGAACGCGGCGTCCTTGGCCAGCAGCCTGTCCATGGCCATCACCCCGAGCCACTCGACGCCCCGGGCGTCCGTACGGTTCAGGAAGTGAATGCCCACCCGCCACAGCACCTCCCCGGCGAGCAGCGTCGCGCCGAAGCCGAGCACGTACGGCATGAGGGCGGCGACGTCGTCCCCGCCGTCGGACAGGCGCCCCACGATCGCACCCACCGCGAGCGGGGCGAGATAGAACAGGCAGGTGTTGCCCAACGCGGGCAGGGTGAGCGCGGGCACGGCGACCCGCCACTGTCTCAGCAGCTCCCGGTTGTAGTACCGCAGCGCCAGCAGGACGGCCGACCTCCGGGGAGACGGTCTGTCTTCTGGAGAATCGACTGATTCCAGCACGGCCATCCGCCCCTCCGAACACCCTCGGTCATGGCAATGGTGACGCAGGGTGTCAGGAGGATGCGAACGATTTTTCGCCGGTCGGATCATCGGGGCTCCGCCGCCCCGGATGGGCGGCGGGTCCGAGGTTCGCGGGATGGTGGGTCCTCCCGGTCAAGTGTGTGCCGTGGCCGGGAGGGCGGCGAGCGGAACTCGTGGAGGTCCGCGCAGGTCAGGGGCCGTTGAAATCGTCCGCCGTGCTCCGGCCTTCAAGCCGGGAGCGGGTCAGCCGCCCGGTGGGGGGTCGGGCCAGTACGGGACCGATCGCTCGGCGGCGGACACGATGGCCGCGCCGTCCAGGGTGGCGATGCTCAGCTCGATCCCGGCGGAGGGCCACTCCACGCCGAGTTCGAAGGTCTCCGGGGGCGGTGAGGGCCAGAGCCACAGTCCGACGGTGAGGAAGCCCTCTTCGTCGCCGCCGCTGCGCAGGGACATGCCTCCGAACAGCCAGGAGAGCCGCGGAACCGATGGCGGGTCCTGTGGGAGCCGTGCCAGGTCGAACCTCTGCCCGACGGTGGTGGCCTTGGTGCCGTCGGCGAAGCGGACGCCGAACCGCAGCAGGTTGTCCGGTAACCCGCGGGCGCTCACGCTGGAGATCATGTGCGGAAACACGGACATCTGGAGGGCCTGGAAGTCGTCGGGGGGCAGGGAGCGCCGCCTCATGACGATGTCCACGTCCAACAGGCATCCGGTGCTGAACGCCCGGATCGTCGGCAGGGTGATGGCGACGTTCTGGGTGCGGGCGAGCAGAAGATCGCTGGTCATCGTCGCGCCCATCTCCTCGGCGGGCGGGGCGTACCAGGCGGGCAGCTCGGGTTTGGGCGGGCGGGTTGCTTCTTCCTGTGCCGATGGGGGCTCGAAGAACATGCTTTTACCATATGGAAAAAATTTCGCGAGCGCGGGGCGGGGAATCGCCGCGCTCGTCGGCGTTCGGACCCCTTCCTGGAGGACGCGGACCCATGGGCTAAATATGGAAAATCATCACTTTTGTCATAAAATCGCATACTTTGGGGATGTGGTGAGGAAAGACATCACCTCCCCGGGCCGGGCGGCGTGACCGCGGCCCCGATGGCGCCGGGGATTCGCGGCCGAGGACCGGCCGGAACCAATGATCAAGTGGAGGTCCACCCGTCATGAGCACGCATGTTCACGTCCGCCTCAATCGCGACATGACCGTGACCGAGGGGGG
Organism: Streptosporangium sp. NPDC000563; assembly: GCF_040299985.1. NCBI lineage: Bacteria > Bacillati > Actinomycetota > Actinomycetes > Streptosporangiales > Streptosporangiaceae > Streptosporangium > Streptosporangium sp. NPDC000563. The sequence goes on from NZ_JBEPDA010000010.1 coordinate 214,310, forward strand.
CGAGCTGCTCGTGCTGTCCCACTGCCGATGCGGTGCCACCTGGACCACGTCCTACCGGGCCGAGGAGGGAGAGCCCGAGAGGTGACCCGGTTGAGGTCGCCGGGGACGCCGCCCGGCGGGGCGGGTGGGGTCGGCGGCGAGTGTAGTCGCGACCTTTGTCGGGTATCTGTCACTACGCGGTAGCGCTGTGCTACTGGCCGCGCGGGCCGTTGCCCTGCTGCGGCCGAGGTTCCCTCGTGGGGGACGAGGAGCCTGATTCAAGCGTAAGCAGGGGGATGTCATGACATTGCCGATGAGGCGCACCAGGGGCGGCCACATGCACGGGGTCGAGCCGTTCGCGATACTGCGAAGGGACCCCTTCGGGGAGATGCAGGACCTGTTCAGCCAGCTCGGACTGCTGACCCGGCCGACGGTCGAGGGCGAGGCGGAACGCCCGTGGATGCCGATCGCCGAGATCGACGAGATCGACGACGCCTACCTCGCCAGGCTGGAGATGCCCGGCATCTCACCCGAGGACGTCGAGATCTCCATCAACGGCCGCGAACTGTGCGTCAACGGCGAGGTCCACAAGGAAGAGGGAAGTTCCAACGCGCTGCGGGTTCGGACGGGACGATTCCACTTCCACACCTCGCTCCCCTCCGACGTGGACCAGGAGGGCGTGGAGGCGTCGATGGAGGAGGGGATCCTGACCCTGCGGATCCCCAAGGCCACCCAGGGACAGGGGCGACGCATCCAGGTCAAGGCCGGGCATTCCAAGGGGCGCCCGGAGAGTGGACGTTCGGAGAGCGGCCGCTCCGGAGGGCGATCCGAAGGCGGAAAGCGGTCCTGACCGGGCCTTCCCCCTCACGTCCGCAGGTCGAGGTTCTCGCCGTCTCTCGACGCCTCGCTGTCCGTGCGCGGCCCGCATGACCGACTGAGCCGTCCACCCCCGCACCGCACGCGCCTGCCGGGTGTCCGAGAGGGATCCCTCTCGGACACCCGGCAGGCGGCCTCAGCCTCCGATCGCGAGCACGCTCTCGGCGGCGGTCTCCGTCGCCACCTCCGGTCCCGGAGCCGTGAGAAGCTCCACCAGGTGGTTCGCGATCGCGGTGATGGTGGGCTGCTGCCACAGCAGGGTCGCCGGGAGACGGCGGCCGAAGCGCTTCTCCAGACGTCGCCGGACCATGATGGTCATCACCGAGTCGAGCCCCTGCTCGACCAGGGGACGCCTGGTCGCCAGGTCCTCGGGGGCGAGCCTCATCACGGCGGCGATCTCCGCGCGGATCTCGGGCAGGACACGCTCGCGCAGGTCCTCGGGCGCCAGGCCGGAGAACGACTCCGCGGGCCCACCGAGATCCTCCTCGGCCGGGGCGGGCGCGTCGATCACCGGATAGCGGAGTCCGGTGAGGTGTCCCACCACCCGGCCGTCCACGTCGGCGAGGAGCACCCGGACGGTGTCCTCGGCGGCAGGGTCGACGGCCGCGTCGATGATCACCGTCGAGGGAGGCGCGCCGGTCAGCGTCACGTCGTCGATGTGCACGACCATGCGCAGCACCGGATCGCCGGGGAACACGCAGGGCGCCACGGACATCGCCGCGTCCAGCGCCGGCGTCCAGCCCTCCGCCTCCCCGGTGCGTACCGTGGCCCGCAGCACGCCGTCCCCGCTCAGCAGCGTCTCGATCGTCCAGTCGAAGCCCGTCGAGGGCACGCCGACGCCTGCGAGCCGCTTGTGCACGAACCCGGGATCGATCGGGCCGAGAGAGTCGGCGTCCGGCAGCATGTCGGGTTTCACCTGGCCGGGGGCGGCCACGTCCGCGGTGACGTGCACCAGCCAGGCGGGTTCCGGCTCGTCGGGACCGGCCGGGGTACGGGCCGCGAGCCGCACCGCCGGAGGCTCGTGCACGACCTGGATCTGCCTGCGTTCCGCGGTCATCAGCGGATGCATCATCTCCACGTCGGTGAGCGTGACGTCCTCGTCCTCGACCGCGTGCAGGAACGTGTTGACGAGCACGGCGGCGGGCACGATCTCGACCCCGTTGAGGGCGTGGCTGCCCGGGTAGGGCCGGTTGGCGTCCTCCAGGCTGGTCCGCCACACCCGGGTCCGGCTGCCCGCGAGGCCGGTCCCGGCCCCGAGCAGGGTGTGGGAGTGCACGTCGTGCCCCCGGTTGTCGTCCCCGGTGTACGCCTCCCGCCAGTGGCGGCGGTGCTGCCAGGCGTACGGCGGCAGGTCGGCCAGGCCGCCGGACGGCTGCAGCCGGCTCCAGTCCACCTCGACGCCGTGGCAGTGCGCCGTGCCCAGCGCGACGAGGAAGGTCGAGGACTCGGGCTGGTTCCTGCGCAGTGACGTGCCGACGAACACGTCGTCGAACCCGTTCTCCGAGAGCGTCTCGGTCACCGAGTGCGCGACCACGGGGTGGGGGGAGATCTCCAGGAACACGCGGTGGCCGTCCTGCGCCGCGGCCGTCGTCGCCGCGGTGAGCCGCACGGGGTCTCGCAGGTTCGCCGCCCAGTACGCGCCGTCCAGGACGGGCGTCGACCGGGGGTCGGCCAGCGCGGTCGTGTACATCGGGACGCGAGGCGCGCCGAACGAGAGATCGGCGACGGCGGCGGCGAGTTCGACGGCGAGCGGGTCCATGTGCGGGCTGTGGAAGGCGACGTCGGAGGCCACCCGCCGCACCACGATGCCCTCGGCGGGCCACTCGTTCACCACCGCCTCGACCGCGGCGACGTCGCCGGACAGCACGGTGGAGCCGGGGGCCGACGAGATCGCGGCCACCAGGTCGGTACGGCCGGCGAGCCGCTCCGCCGCCTCCTCGAACGACAGGTCGACCATCGCCATCGCCCCCTCGCCCTCGACCTGGCGCAGCAGCCGGGAGCGGCGGCAGATCAGGCGGGCGCCGTCGGCGACGGTCATCGCGCCGGCCGTCACCGCCGCCGCGATCTCGCCGACGGAGTGGCCGATGACGGCCTTCGGAGTGACCCCGTACGCGTTCCAGAGCCTGGCGAGGCCCAGCTGCATCACGAAGATCATGGTCTGCACGCGGTCGATGGTGTCGAGATCGCCGTCGGCGAGGACCTGCCGGGGCGAGAAGCCGATCTCCTCGACGAAGATCGGCTCCACCTCGTCGACGAGGGACGCGAACTCCGGCACGGCGAGCAGTTCCCGCCCCATTCCGCGCCACTGGCAGCCCTGGCCTGAGAAGACCCAGACCGGCCCGGGGCCGAGCTCGGGCAGCACGTCACCGGTGATGACGCTCTCGGCGGGTACGTCATCGGCGAGCCTGCGCAGACCGGCCGCGAGCTCGTTCCCGTCCGCCCCGATCACGACGGCGCGACGGGCCAGATGGGTGCGCCGGAGCGCGAGCGTGTGCCCCGCCGACGCCAGGTCGAGCCCTTGGCCGAGTCCCTGGTCGAGGCGGTCGGCGAGCCTGCCCGCGTACTGCCGCAGCGCCTGCTCCGAGGCGGCCGACAGCGGGAACAGCCGCTCCCCGCCTTCCCCGCCTTCTTCGCCCCGGGGAGCCTCCTGGGCCGCGGGGGCCTGTTCGAGCACGATGTGCGCGACCGTGCCGCCGTACCCGAAGCTGGAGACGCCCGCCCTGCGGGGGTGGTCGCGCTCGGGCCAGGCCGATTGCTCGGTCACCACGCGAAGGCCCGAGGTCTCCCACGGGATGGCCGGGTTCAGGGTGTCCAGCACGCTCGGCGGGATCTCACCGCGGTGGAGGGCGAGCACCGCCTTGATGACGCCGGCGATGCCGGCGGCGCCCTCGAGGTGACCGATGTTGGACTTCACGGAGCCGACGAGGCACGGGTCGCCGGGGGGCCGCGGCGTGCCGTACACGGAGGAGAGCGCTCCCGCCTCAAGTGGGTCGCCGAGCCGGGTGCCCGTGCCGTGCGCCTCGATGTAGTCGACGGTGGACGGTGCGATGCCCGCCTGCCGGCAGGCCCGGATCATCACGTGTTCCTGGGCCTGTCCGCACGGCGCCATGATGCCGTTGGTGTGCCCGTCCTGGTTCACGGCGCTGCCGATGACGAGCGCGAGGATCCGGTCACCGTCGCGCCGGGCGTCCGACAGCCGCTTGAGCACGACCACGCCGCAGCCCTCGCCGCGTCCGTAGCCGTCGGCCGAGGCGTCGAACGACTTGGACCGCCCGTCGGGGGCGAGGGCTCCCGCCGTGCCGAGCGTGAGGGTCTGGCCCGGGGTGACCAGCAGGTTCACGCCGCCGGCGAGGGCGACGTCGCTCTCGCCGAGCCGCAGGCTCTGGGCGGCCAGGTGCAGCGAGACCAGCGACGCCGAGCAGGCGGTGTCGATCGCCATGCTGGGGCCGCGCAGGTCCAGGGAGTAGGAGATGCGATTGGCGACGGCGCAGGTCGCGGCGCCGATCCCGGTCCACGCCTCGATCTGGGGCAGTTCCTCGAGGAGGCGGCCTCCGTAGTCGGCGGTGCAGACCCCGATGAACACCCCGGCGTCGGTGCCGGTCAGCTTGTGCGGCGGCAGGCCGGCGTTCTCCAGGGCCTCCCACGCGGTCTCCATCAGGATCCGCTGCTGCGGGTCCATCAGTTCGGCCTCGCGGGGCGACAGGCCGAAGAACTCCGCGTCGAAGCCCTCGATGTCGTCGAGGAAGCTGCCGTGACGTACGGCGTCGCGCAGCGAGGCGGCGTGCTCGGGGCTTCGGTTCTCGTACGGGCGCCAGCGTTCCGCGGGCAGCGGCCCGGTCGTGTTCCGGCCGGCACGCAGCAGGTCCCAGAACTCGTCCGGTGAGCGGGCGTCGCCGGGAAGGCGGCATCCGATCCCGATCACCGCCACTGGTTCCACCTGGACTCCGCGCGTACTGTCGGCCATCTGCGTTCGTTTCCCTTCGGTCGGACCCACTTCAGACCCACTGAGGATTGTCGATGATCTTGATGACGGCGCCGGAGACGGTCACTCCCGGCCCGGTGCCGAGCATCAGCACGTGGTCGCCGGGGCCCAGCTGCCCGGTCAGGAGCAGGTGGTCGAGGGAGAGGGTCTGGTCGGCGGCACCGCAGTGGCCGATGGTGCGACCGTAGTCCCAGGTCGAGCGGGACATGGGCAGGTCGAGCATGGCCATGCACCGCTGTTCGACGATCTCCTCCGAGTAGTTCATGAACGCCACCCTGGTGAGGTCGCCGGCCCCGATCCCGCTCTCGGTCAACGCGCGCTCGACGACCTCCATCAGCGCCCGCTGGATCTTGAACAGCGCCGTGGTGGCCTCGCCCTTGGGCATGACCTGCTGCCTGAACTGCTCGTTCCTGGCGGCGAAGCTCATCTTGCGCCCGACCGTGACGCCCGGCGGGAAGAGAGGCTCGCTGCCCCGGTGGAGCTCCTCGGCCTCGGTCACCGTCGTCGTGCAGACCGACGTCAGGCGCGCGAAACCCGTCCCCTTGGTGAGCACGAGCGCGGCGGCGGCGTCCCCGCCGATGTAGCCGGGTCCCATCCGCCACCGGTCCATCAGCGGGGTGCCGTAGTTGTCGGCGGCGACCAGCAGGGCGGCCTGCCTGCCGGGTACGGCGTCCAGGTGGCCGGCCGCGAGCTCCAGGGCGATGAACATCCCGTTGCAGCCCTGCCGGATCTCGGTGGCCAGGACGTCCCCGCCGACGAGGTGACGCTGCAGGTAGGAGTGCGGGGGCCAGCCGTCGGGACCCTGGTGCCACGTCGAGGCGTACAGGAGGAGATCCAGGTCGCCCGGCGCGCGCCCGCTGCGCTTGAGCGCGCTCCGCGCCGCGTGCAGGGCCATCTCCGGAGCCGGTACGTCACCGGCCACCACCGCCCCGGCCAGGTTGTGCAGCTCGGCCTCCTGCGCCGGGTACCAGCCTTTGGCGACGGCTTTCTCGACGCTGACGACGGTGCGGGGGAGGAAGGCTCCCACCCCGCTGATGTAGGTGTCCGCCAACTGCATGACTCTGCCCTCGCCCGGCTAGACGGATTCGAGTTCTTCGACCATCGCCACGATGGTCACGACGTCCTTGAAGTTCTCCGGGTCGAGCCTCGCGGCGGGAATCGGGACGCCGACGTCCTTGCGGAGGAAGTTCAGCAGCCGCGCGGTCCGCAGGGAGTCCAGGAGCCCCGACAGCAGGAGCGGGGTCGTCTCGTCGACCTTGATGTCGTCGCCGTCCAGGACGAGGTTCTCCTGGATGAAGTCGACCAGCCTTCGCGTGAGATCGGTCATGCGCGTGCCCCTGTCGTGACGGGAGAGGTGGCCAGGACCCTGAAGACCGCCGCGGCGACGGACGTTCCCGAGCCGAACCCGACCGTGAGCAGGTGATCGCCGGCCACGAGCCCGCCGGTCGCGACGAGATGCTCGAAGGCGATGAACTGGTCCACCGCGCCGCAGTGGCCCACGCGCCTTCCGTAGTCCCAGGTCGTCTGGTCCTCCTCGATGCCCAGCCAGGACATCTGCCCGTCCAGGTCCTCGCGGCGGCCGTGCGGCAACGCCACCCGCGTGATGTCGGAGAGCTCGATCCCCGCCTCGTCCAGGGTCTTCTCGACCTGCTGCATCATCGTCTTCTGGATCGTGAGGTGGATCCCGGTTCCCTGCTTCTTGAGCAGCCTCTGGCGGAACTCCTCGTGCCGGTCGCCGAAGCTCAGCCCTCTGCCGACGGTGGCGTCCGGGGGGAACAGGGGGTAGGCGCCGTCGTTGACCGCGTCGGCCTCCGGGATCACCGTCGCGTTCACCGAGAGGAGCTCGGCCATGCCGTAGTCCTTGCCGAGGAGGAGCGCGGCCGCGGCGTCGCCGATCAGCGCCCCGGGGGTCATCCGCCAGCGGTCCACCAGCGGGGTGCCGTGGTTGTCCGAGGAGACGACCATCGCCGTCTCCCGGTCCGCGTCGGCCTGCAGGTAGCTCGCCGCCAGTTCGAGCGAGCTGATCATCCCCACGCAGCCGCTCCGGATCTCGAACGCGGGAACGTTCCCACCGAGGAGGTGCATCTGCAGGTAGTGCTGGGGCTGCCAGCCGTTCGGGCCCTGGTGCCAGACAGACGGGTAGAGCAGCAGGTCGAGGTCGCGCGGGGAGGACTCGCCCCAGCGGTCGTACGCGTCCAGGACCGCGAGCCGTGCCATCTCGGGCGCGGGCATGTCGCCGGCCACCGCCGCGCCGATCTGCTGGAACCTCTCGACCTCCTCGGCCGGGTACCAGCCCTCACGAACCGCCTGCTCGACGCTCACACTGTCAGGCACATAAACGCCGAGGCTCCTGACGAATATGTTGGATGTACGCACACGTCCCCTAACTCATCGACGATCCCGGACAACGGCCTTCTGGCAGCGGAAGACGGCTTATCCGATTTATTTCGGGTCACGGGATATCAAGTGACCTGCGGCCGGGCAATGAAAAGCGGGAAATGGGCCGGCGGCCGTCGGGGGCAACAATAGGGGCGGACCGTTGCGGAAAGCAATATGGACGTGAGCGGCCGGTCGGTGACATTCCGTGATCGGGTTCCGACGGAATGTATTCAACTCTGGAAATGCGCCTTTCCGCTCCAGGTCACGGTTTCCCAGAATGTAATTCTTGGGAATCCCGGCGACAGGAGAACGGTGCCGGGCCCTCGCCGTTCGGCTCGGGCCCGGTACGTCGTCTCAGGCGGGCACTCTCGTGCAGACGAGGTTGTTGAGTTTGAACTGGGCCGGAATGCCGTTCGTTCCGGTGGCGGTCGCCGAGAAACCGAGGCTCTGACTGGAGCCGGGGCCGATGTAGGAGTTATGGCCGGCGTCACGGGCGGTCACCTGGGTGCCGACCTGGGTCGCCGTGGTGTTCCAGGCGGTGGTGATCTGCTGGTTGCCCGGCCAGGTCCACGTCAGGGTCCAGCCCTCGATGGGGGTGGTGCCGGTGTTCCTGATGGTCGCGCTGCCGTTGAAGGCGCCGTTCCAGGCGCCGGTGGAGTAGGTGACCTCGCAGGAGGTGCCCATCTTGAGCCCGCCGCGCAGGAAGGTGGTGAAGTTGGGCCAGGTGGGGTTCAACGTGCCGGTACCGACGGTCTCTGAGCAGTTGGCGGTGGTGCGGACGGTCTGCAGGCCGTGCCGGGCGGGGTCCATGATCTGGGGCATCATGTGGTCCGCGCCGGGCACCGAGATGAACGTGGCATTGCCGCACTGGGCCTTGATCCTGTTGTAGAGCAGGAGGCTCTGCCCGTGCGGTACCAGGAAGTCGGCCTGGCCGTGCATGAACATCAGCGGCGGGTCGTTGCTGTCGACGTAGGTCATCGGATTGGCCTGGGCCACCGTGGCCGGACAGGTCTGGATCGGGCAGCCGACCAGGAGGGACTCGGGGGAGGCGGGGGAGTTGTGGTCGAGCCCGCCGGTCGGCAGGTTCTGCGCGTTCATCTGCAGGAAGTCGGTCGGACTGAAGAAGGCGAGTCCTGCCTGCACCGCGCTGGAGACGCCGGTCGTGCCGACGGTGCCCTCCAGTGCGGCCACGCCACCGGAGAAGGTGGCCATCTCGGTCAGCCAGCCGCCCGAGGAGTCACCCATGATCGCGAATCGATTGGGGTCGAGCTGGTACGTGGCGGCGTTCGCGCGCAGCCAGCGGATGGCCGCCTTGATGTCGTGCACCTGGGCCGGGAAGATCGCTTGGGCGCTGGAGCGGACGCTGACCCCGGCCACGGCGAAGCCCAGGGGGGTGAAGATGTCCGCGATCGCGTCCGCGCCGGCCTTGCCGTCGTCACTCGTCCACGCCGAGCCGGTGTGCCAGATCAGCAGCGGCCGGGGCGTGATTCCGGTGGAGGGCAGGTAGAGGTCCAGCAGATGCCCCTTGCTCCCGGCCGGTTGCGCGGGCGCGTAGGCGATGTTGGTGATCACCTGCGTGGCGTGAGCCGGTGGCGCGAAGACTGCTGACACGCCGACGACGGCCAGCATGGTCATCGCCATGCCGACGATCACGGCCGTGCGGATTCGAGCTTGCATGGTGCGACTCCGGTTGGTCGGATGCTCGCCGCTCGTCCCCGGTGACCGTCCGTGTTTTCTCTCGCGCCGTGGCGACCTCGATCAGCAGGCCGACCGTAGCGCCTGCGAGAACAACGTCCTGTTCGAGTGTCGCGGCTCACATCGATATGGGCGGGGCGACGATATGACACGTAAGTGATGGTGGTCAAAGTTTTCGATGCATCGTTCCAATAGAACAGGATGAGAGGCGTAAATCGTACTTTGAGCATCAGGTGGTGCGAAGACAGGCCAGATCATCTATGGCATGCACAGGCGGTCGGATACGCGCCCGCGAGGCCTTTCAAGGCCGCCATGTCGGGAATGGGACAGCGGCTGGGCCTTCGAGGGCGGGTGGCATGGGATTTACCGTCGGTAAACATCCGCGAAACATGTGCGGCCGGTGACAAGGCCGATGAAAGTTTCATCCCCGTCCCGCGAATGATTCGAGTGCGATGATCTTCTCTGGTGCGGGCCGAGTGATAATGTTCACCTTCATGATCTCCCCAGTCACAGGAGGACGAATGCGAAAGGTACGCGCTGTTCTCGTCTCGGCCGTCATGGTCCTCGGAGTTTCGCTGACGACCGGTGCCGCCCCGGCGCACGCCGAGAGGCTGGCGGGTGTCTTCAAGGAGCACGCGGAGTGCGAGCGGATCGGAACCCACGGCATCACCGAGGACTGGTGGAACGACTACTCATGCGAGTGGGAGAGCCGGTACAGCTACTACTTCCTCTACGCGTGACCCCGTGAGACGCACGCACCCCCGGCTCCGAGAGATCGAATCGGGGGCGCGTGCCCATGACCCGCGGCTCGCGGGATCGGCTCCCTCTCCGTCACGCCGGCCCGCAGCCCGGTAGGGAACCGGCCGCCGGAACTCAGCGCGGCGGGATGCCCCGCTCGACCAGCTCGGTGGGAAGCACCACGGTGCGCGGCCACGACCGATCCCCGCCGATCCGCCGGAACAGCAGCTCGGCGGCGGTCCTGGCCAGCTCACGGGTGTCATAGGCGATCACCGTCAGCGGGTACGGCACCAGAGAGGCCATGTCGAAGTCGTCGAACCCGAGCAGCGCGGCGTCGCTGCCGCGCCGGTGCAGTTCCCCGACCGCGCCGAGGGTGATCCGGTTGTTCAGGCTGAAGAAGGCGGTCGGCGGATCCGGCAGGTCGAGCAGTTCGGAGACGGCCCGGGCGGCCTCAGCCGGGTCGCGGACGCCGTCGCGGACCAGCCCGGTGTCGTACGGCGTGCCGGCCGAGGCCAGCGCGTCCCGCGCGCCGTCGAGCCGCTCGCGCATCGTGTGGACGCCGATCGAGTCGAGCAGGACCCCGATCCGCCGATGGCCCGCCTCGACGAGCCGGCACACCCCGGCCCGCGCGCCCCCGCGGTTGTCGAGCAGCACCGTGTCGGCGAGCAGCCCGCCCGCCGGACGGTCGAGAAAGACCACGGGGGTGCCGAGCTCGACCTCGGCGCGCAGGAACGAGTGGTCCTCACCGGCCGGCACCACGAGCAGCCCGTCGACGCGGCGGGCGCACATGTCCCGCAGCAGTTGCCGCTCGCGCGCCGGATCCTCCTCGGAACTGGCGATGATGAGCATCGTGCCGTGGTGCCCGGCGACCTCGGCGGCGGCTCCCGCGATCGTCGCGTAGAAAGGGTTCGCGATCTCCTCGATCAGCAGCCCGATCGTGGCGGTCGCCTGCCCGGAACGCAGCGAGCTGGCCAGGTGGTTGCGGCGGAAGCCGAGTTCGGCCACGGCGGTGAGCACCCGCTCGACCAACTCGGGCTGTACGTGCGGAGCGTTGTTCACGACCCGCGAGACGGTCTTCAGGCTCACCCCGGCCAGGGCCGCCACGTCCACCATGGTGGGCCGCCTCGCACGGCCGCCATCGCTGGTCATACCCGAACCATACCGACAGGCCGTCCGCCACGTTGACAACGTTGTCCGATCCGGCCGTGCCTGCTCATCGCCCACGACGCCCGCCCGGCGCGAGGATGACCACCGGGTGTCGGCCACGTGATCGAGTGCCTTCTGACCGGTGTCGACCCGGGAAAGACCGGGGCCGACGGAGGTGCCGGAAGCGCGAAACCCGCGAAAGGCCGCTCGGGGAGTGAGAAAGTGACGGGCAACCAGGTTGTAAGCGGGCCGCGAAGAATGGCTTTTCATGAAGAACCTCCCCTCACTCCTTGCCGCCCCCGTCCGGCACGGTGCCTTCCTTGTCCTTCTCGTTCTCGCTCTGACGGCCCTCACCGGTTGCGGCCTCACCGGCGGCCAGACCGGGGACGGCGCGGCCGCCCCCGCGCAGGTGACGAGCGAGGCGACCACCGCGCCCGCCGAGAGCGACCCCCCGGCCCAGCCGGAAAGCACTCCCGAGCAGGCGGAGACCGGCGGGCAGGACCGGCCTTCCGCGGCCGTCGAACCGGGCGGCACCCTCGTCGACGGCAGCACGGTCTCGGCCGAGCTGACCCGCGCGGGGGAGAGGCACAAATTCACGCTGGATCTGGGCGACGCCAGGGAGTTCTACGTCGCCGACATGGAGGGCGACGGCATCCAGTTCCAGGTGTTCTCCGACGTCGACGACGAGCCCCTGACCCCGGCCAGTGTCGATTTCAGCGCGGGTACGTCGCTCAGCAACAAGCTGACCAAGGTGGGCGGCCACCGGCTGGAGGTCTGGGGGAACACCAACGTGATCGGGGCGTACAGCTTCCGGATCGCGACCGTGAAGGTCCGCACGTTCCCCGCGACGATCGGCCTGAAGATCGGTGAGGGCAGCCCGGAGGGGGCGGGGTCGCTGGACGTCCCCGGACGGATCGACCGCTTCGAGTTCGACGCCGACGGTGCCAAGGCCATCAGGATCATCGCGGGAGGCGGGCCGTGCACCTCCATCGACGTCGAGCTCTACGACGCGGCGGAGAAGAGCCTCGCCGATCCCCGGCAGCCCTACCCGCTGTGCGGCAACGAGTTCGACATGCCGCTCTCGGGCTCCGACGGGCGCTACGCGCTGGTCGTCAGGTCACCCGCGGCGAAGACCGGGTCGTACTCCTTCCAGATCGTGCGCGCCGGCTGAACGACGAGAAGTGAAGCGGGCGGGCGCTCCAGAGGGCGGTCGAGGGCAGTCGAGGGCAGTCGAGGGCAGTCGAGGGCGGTCGAGGGCAGTCGAGGGCGGTCGAGGGCGGTCGAGGGCAGGGCGGGAGCGGCGCGGGCCGGGCGATTCCGGAGGGTGCGGGGAAGGTCAGGAGCGGCGCAGGGTCCCCCGGTACTCCAGCGAGCCCCCGCCCTCCTGCTTCACGCAGTCCAGCGTCTGGGGGTCCCGCACCGTGAGGGTCATGTCCCCGCTCACGCACTGGCCGCGCTGCGCCACGTTCAGGCTGAGCACGGTGTCGCGTACGCGGGTGAGCGTGGCCTGCTGCTCGCAGTCACCGGACACCCAGGTCCCGGTGGATCCTCCCTGATTCAGGGTGATCGTGACGTCGGCGGTGCGCTTGCGGTCGTCCTGCGAGACGACCTGTCCCGTCCAGGTTCCCGCGAAGGCCGAGGGGATGCCCCCTCCGGGAGCCGCGGGCGGAGCCGAGGCCGATCCGGAGGCCGGTGCCCGGTCGGGGGTTCTCTCAGGTCCGGAGGCCGGTGTCCGGTCGGTGGTGTCACCGGATCCGGAGGCCGGCGCCTGGCGGGAGGTCCCCTCGGATCCGCTCCGGGGCGCCGCCCCGTTCGCGGGGGAACCTCCGATCGTCCCCGTCGCGTACAGCACGCCGGCCGTCGCCAGACCCGCGAGGACGACGGCGGCCACCGGGATGGCCACGTTCCTCGCCCGCCGCGTGCCCCGCTCGCCGTACGGGGGCGCGTGGACCCTCGTGTCACGACCCGCCGTACCGGCACCGCCCGGAGGTAGGAGCGCCGTGTCCCGTACGAGGCCGGCCGGTTCGGTGGGCGTGGAGTGGACTCCGGACCGGACGGCCGGTGGCGGCTCGGCCTCGACGGGACGGGTCAGGCCGCTCGGAGCGCGGTCCGGCCAGCCGGAGGGGACGTAGGCGCTGGGCACCGGGCCGACGTCGGGAACCGTGACGGTGGAGGCTCCGGGGTCGACCAGGCGCACCAGAAGCGACCGGGCCGAGGGACGCGCCGCGGGTTCCTTGGACAGGCAGGCGGCCAGGGTCTCGCGCAGGCCCTGGGGAACGCAGGACAGGTCGGGTTCCTGGTTGATGATGCGGTTGAAGACCGCGGCGACGGTGTCGCTGCCGAACGGTGCCCTGCCGGTCGCGGCGTAGAGCATGGTCGAGGCCCAGGCGAAGACGTCGGCCGCGGGTGATCCGTGCACCCCCATGAGCTGCTCGGGAGCCATGTAGGGCGGGGTGCCCGACATCGTCATGGACGCCGTGTCGGCGTCGAGGGGACGGGCGATACCGAAGTCGACCACGCGCGGCCCGTCGGGGCCGAGAAGCACGTTGGCCGGTTTGAAGTCCCGGTGAACCACCCCCGCGCCGTGGATGGCCGCGAGCGCGGAGGCCGTGCCGACGGCGAGCCGTTCGAGGTCACCGTCGCGCAGCGGACCGTCGTCGCGCACCCGTTCCTGCAGCGAGGGGCCCGCCACGAACTCGCTCACCACGTAGGGGTCCGGCCGGTCGAGCTCGGCCGCGAGCACCCGGGCCGTGCAGAAGGGGGCCACCCGGCGGGCCGACTCCAGCTCCCTGGCGAGCCGGCGGCGGATGTCGGGATTCGTGCCGCCCTTGAGGACCTTGATCGCGACACGGTCGCCGGAGGCGCTCCACCCCTCGTAGACGATGCCCTGCCCGCCCTCGCCGAGGCGCCCCACGACCTGGAACGCTCCCAGCGTGCGCGGGTCATCCGGTTCCAGCGGGCCAGCGGCCATGAGTTCCTCCATGCACGTCGGCGCGGGTCCCCAGCGTAACGACGGGGGTGGCCGGGCCGCCACGGAAGCGACGGGGTGCTTCGCCGTACGGACGGCTGGTTTGCCGTCTCTCTCGCGGGGCAGGCGGCCGAAGATCGGAGACGCCGTCTCCGATCACCGCCGACGGCCAGGGAGGTGCGATCCCGATGAGCGCGCACACACTGTCGGTCGCGTTCAGCTGGGCCCTGCTGGGGATCGGATGCGTGCTGGCCGCGCACGGCGTTCGCGTGCTGCTGAAGGGCCGGGTTCCACTGATGGTCTCCAGGCGGGGCGGGGTCCTGCGGGTGAGGCCGTACGCGTGGTCACTGCTGTTCTTCGCGCTGTTCGCCGTCTCGACCGCGTCGCCCCGGCTGCTGGAACGGACGGACGAACTGTCGCTCACCCTCTTCACCCTGCTCGCGCTCGCCTTCGCGGTGGTGGCGCTCACCCTGATGGCGAAGGCGAAAAGGGTGCTGGAGTCCACGACATCACACGACCGGGAAACCTGAGGACGACTTGGCCCCTGTCCTTCGACGCGTCCCGTCCCGGCTCCCCCCGTTGGAGCCGGGACCGGGACGCGTCAGCCGGTCGCGAGGTGCTCGGCTTCGTGGTGCAGTACCTCGACCAGGATCAGCTCCAGACGGAGGTCTGGATCCGTGAGGTCGTCGGACGGTGTCATCGGATACCTCCAGCCTCGCCGGTGGGGACGCCCCGACCACCCCGGGGGTTATCCGCCATAGCAGGCCGGTATGGACGTGAGGGCGCCCGCCCGCCGTGGATCGCGCCCGCCCGCGGCCTCACGAGGGAGGGGCGGGCGGGCGTGAGCCGCTGGTCAGGGCGCCTGGTCGATCCCCGGTTCCGCCCAGAAGACCGTTCCCGGCCCGCGCACCTCGACGGGGCCCCGGGCGGCGGAGACGAAGACCGACTCGCCGGCCCGCAGGGGGTGCCCGCCGGTCTCGACCTCGCCCTCGGTGCACAACAGGATGCGCGGCACGCCGCCCTGCAGGGTGAGGCCGGAACCGGGGACGGCCGTACCGAGGCGGAACTCGGGGGCGGGGGTGCGGTAGAGATCGCCGACCGGCTCGACCTGGAGGGCCGGAAGCGAGGGGTCGGTGACCCGCAGCAGCTCCTCCACGTCCATCGGCTTGCCGGTCAGCCCGGCGCGCAGCACGTTGTCGGAGCCGCCCATGATCTCCACGCCGAACCCGCTCAGGTAGCAGTGCAGGACCCCGGCGCCCAGGAAGAGCGCCTCACCGGGCCGCAGCTCGTGGCGCCGCAGGAACAGCGGGGCCAGGCAGGCGGGGTCTTCCGGGTGGATTTCCGTCAGGCGTACGACCAGCTCGTTCTCGGGACCTCCGGCGAAGGAGGCGGCCCGCGCGATGTCGGCCACGAGATCGGCTCTGCCGTCTTTCGGCCACTCCACCAGGACGCGGAGCGCGGCGGAGGCGTCTCCGGCCGCCAGCGGCGCGACGACGGGCTCCAGCTCCGGTACGCCCAGCCCGCCGATGAGGACCGCGGCCTCCTCGGGAGGACGGAACCCGGCCAGCGCGGTGAACGGGGTCAGCGCGCAGATCAGCTCGGGCTTGGGGAACGGGTCGACGTAGGTGCCCCGGGCGTGCCCTTCCCTGGCCTGCTCCTGGGAGGGGTGAACCTGGAGCGAGAGCGGCAGGTCCACGGCGATCAGCTTCAGCAGGTACGGCAACCGCGAACCGAACCGCTCGACGGTCTTTTCGCCCAGCTCTGTCTCGGGGGCGGCGGCCACCACCTCGGCGAGGGAGTGCCACGTCCCCTGGCGAAGCACCGACGAGGAGCCGGACGGGTGGGTGCCGAACCACATCTCCGCCTCGGGCAGCTCGGTGGGGGAGGGGCGCCCGGTGAGTGCGGCGATGGCCGTGCGCGAACCCCAGTCGTAGTTCTTCACGGGGTTGCGGAGGAGGTCGATCATGACGCCTCCACCGGAGCGGACGCGGTGCTGCCGGGTCGCCCGCCGTCGTTCTCCGGCCGGGGGGAACGCCGTGCGGGCGTGCCGCCAGGGCCGGTCCCGCCTGCCGCGCGGGCGGCGGGGATGAAGGAGTCGTTCATGATCCTCTGTGTCCGTCTGTGTTCGTGAGCGGAAATCGAATGAATGTCGCAGAACGTCGATGCTACGCGTCCCTGTGCCGGGTGGCCGTCGGGGCGTCGGCGGGACCCGGTGCCGCGCCCGTGGGGAGGGGAGGACCGCCTCGGGGACGGGACGTCGTGCCGATCGTGAACACGGTTTCCCGGCCGCTCCCCCTGGGCGGGGGGACGAGGCTCGTGATGGCCGGAAGTGGCCAGATCGGCCGGTCACCGGCCTGATGGGCGCCCACCTGGGACGATCCGCCCGTGCGGCACTGGAACGGTCCCGCGAAGGACCGTACGCGCCTCCTCGGGGTGCCACGACGGGTTCACAAGGGGGCGATGGTCGGAGGAGACTCCGCTGGGAGCGCCCGTCGCGCGTGCCGTCCGGGGCCCCCTCCCCGGATGAGGCGGGGTCACGGAAGGAGAGGTGGGCATGCGTTCACTCGGCATCGAGGGTGCGTGGGTGTTCGAACCGGAGGTGTTCCCCGACGATCGGGGCAGCTTCCACGAGTGGTTCCGCGCGGAGAGCTTCCGCGAGGCCACCGGCCGGCCCCTCGCCCTCTCGCAGGCGAACTACTCGGTCTCGCGCCGGGGGACGCTGCGCGGCGTGCACTTCGCCGACGTCCCGCCGAGTCAGGCCAAATACCTCAAGTGTGTCAAGGGTGCGGTTTTCGATGTAGTCGTCGACATCCGCGTTGGATCGCCCACCTTCGGGCGGTGGGAGTCGGTGATCCTGGACGACAGGGACCACCGGGCCGTGTACGTCTCCGAGGGGCTCGGTCACGCCTTCATGGCACTGACCGACGACGCGACCGTGGTGTACCTCTGCTCGGAGGGGTACGCGCCGAGGCGTGAGCACGGGATCGATCCTCTCGACCCCGAGCTGGGGATCGACTGGCCCGCCGGGGTGACGCCGCTGCTGTCGGACAAGGACGCGACGGCCCCGACCCTCTCCGAGGCTCGGCGGCAGGGTCTGCTCCCCGCCTACGAGGAGTGCAGCCGGTTCTACACCAGGCTCCAGGCCTGAGACGGGCCTGAGACAGGCCCGAGAAGACGGGTGTGAGACGGTGTGCGGCCGTCGCGGGCGACGGTGGGTACGGAAGGCACGCCCGCCCCTGATGAGCGGCCCGCCGGAGGGGCGCCGCCCCCGGCGAAGGCGGGGTTCGGATGAACTCGCGGCAAAGAGGTCTTTGCCGAGCGAGATTCTAGAAGCTAACGTCGGAAAAACATCGGAAACACGGCTGTACCGGATCAGTGGATGACCGGGTGCCCGTCCGGAGGTGGCATGTCGATGCCCGCGCGATCCCCGCACGCCCTGCGACGGCGTCTCGAATGTTCCCGGCCACGTTGACGTCGGTGTCGGCCCGGTGCCCGCACGCCACGCACAAGAAGAGCGCATGGCTCGACCCCCTCTTGGCGAGATTCGGTGACCTGATGGAGCGAGATGGTGACCATGTCGGGACGGATCTTCCACGGCGAGGCCAGGCCGGTGGGCCGGGAAGCGGAGTTCCGCACACTGGTGTCCTGGCTGGAGGGGGCCGCGGAGGGCGAGGCGTCTCTGACGCTGTTGCGAGGACCCACGGGATCGGGGAAGACCGCCCTGCTGGAGGCGCTTGAGCGATATGCCCGCAGTGTCGGAGTGACGATCCTGCGCGGCTCCTGCTCGCCCGCGGGGGCCCGCCTGCCATGGAGCGGTGCGGAAAGCCTGTTCGGCGGAGCGCCGCTTCCGACCCGAGGCGGCACCGTGCCGCTGTCACACCTGTTGTTCCGGCGTGTCGGCGAGGCGGCCGCGTCGGGACCGGTGGCCCTCATGCTCGACGACACGCAGTGGTGCGACGAGGAGTCGTTGGCATGGCTGGACTTCCTGGTGAACCGTGGGCATCATCTGCCGCTGTTCGTCCTGCTCGCTCAGCACCGCTCCGGCCCGTCGAACGGGCGGGCGGTTCCCGGGGTCGCCGCGCGCGGGCACCGCGTCGTCGACCTCGGGCCGCTCTCCGAGGAGGACGCGGGGAAGCTGGCCCGGCGGTGCTGGGAGACTGTGCCGAAAGAGTTGTTCGTCCGCCTGTGCACCAGTGTTTGCCGGGGCAACCTGGCACTGCTCGCGCGGCTGTTCAAGCGCCTGAGCGAGGAGGGCGTGCCACCTGACGCCCGAGGCGAGTCCAGGGCCGCCGAACTCGGCGCCGAACTCCACGCCGGACATCTGCTCGCGACGCTCGACCGCCGGCCGGCATACGTGCGTGGGGTCGTGGAGGCCTTCGCGGTGCTGGGGCACTCCGACGCGGAACTGGTGGGCATGCTGGCCGGGGTCCCCGAGCCGCTGGTGACCGCCGCGATCGAGATCCTGCGCGACGAGGAGATCATCGACGTCGGCCTGGCCGAGTTGAACGAGCACCATGTGCGGACCGCGGTGCTGAACGACATGCCGACCGCCGCGCTCGACCGACGGCGGGAACTGGCCGCCAGGCTGCTCAACGACGGAGGCCGTCCGGCCGAGGAGGTCAGCGCGCAACTGGCGCTGCTGCCCGCACTTCCCGAGACCTGGATGCGGGGCGTGCTCGGGGAGGGAGCACGCCGTGCCGAGTCGAACGGGGACGCGGAGGTGGCGGCGCACTACCTGGGCCGGATGGTGATGGCCGATCCCGCCGACGTCGGCGCGCGGGCCGACCTCGCGCGGCTGATCGGACACGACGATCCGGCGAGAGCGTACGCGATGCTCTGCGACGGGCTGCGGGAGACGGGCGACGTGCGGGGAAGAGCACGTCTGGCGATCCAGATGTCGCGGGTCGCACCGCCGCTGGGCAGGGAACCGGAGGTGGTCTCGACGCTGAACGCCGTCCTGGCGGAACTCGACGGAGCGGCCACCGGGGATCACGAGTCGCGGATGCTGGTGGAGTCCGCGCTGTTGCTGATCGGGTGGAACCGCAGGTCCACCGCGAAGACCGTCTCGGAATGGGCGGTGATGTCGCGGACCCCCGGGGTGTCCGCCGGAGGCGGACGCGAACTGCTCGCCGGGCGGTCCCTGGTCTTCGCCATGTCGGGTTTCTCGTCCCGGACCTGCCTGCCGCTGGCCCGTAAGGCGCTCAGCGGCCCGGACGAGGTCTCCTGGAGCCAGGCGGTCGGTGCCGCCGCGTACGTGCTCTCACTCGCCGACGAGGTCGAGGAGGCGGTGCGAGCCATGGGCCGGGTGATCTCGCACGGCGCGGAGCAGGGGGACACCTGGGGGCAGGTGATGGCCCTGTCCAGGCGGTCGTGGATCCTGGGGGAGGCGGGCAACCTCGACGGGGCGCTGGTGGACGCGATCAGAGCCATGAAACTGGCGGACGAGCAGCCGTGGTCGAGAAGTGTGACGGCACCGCGGACGGCCCTGGGCGCGGTGCTCGCCTGGCGGGGGGACCTCGGCCAGGCCGCTGCCGTACTCGGCCAGCTGGGCACGCCGGACGTGGAGGACTACCTTCTCGACTATCCACGGGTGCTGATGACGAAGTCGTATCTGGCGGCGTCGCGAGGTGACCACGCGAGCGCGCTGTCGTCCCTGACCGAGTGCGGTGCGCTGCTCGCCGAGGCCGTCGTCAGGCATCCGATGTTCGTGCCGTGGTGGCTGGAGGCGGCCTGTCTCCTCGCCGAACTGGGGCGTGGGAACGAGGCGGGAGAGTTCGTCGAGCACGGCGAGGAACTCGCCGAGGCCTGGGGGAACGCGCCTGCCCGAGGACTCGCCCTGCTGGCGAGGGGGGCGGTCGCGGAGGGAGTCGACGGGGTGGAGACGCTCACCGAGGCGGTGGAGACGCTGACCGGGACCCAGGCGCGCTGGTATCTGGTCAGGGCCGAGAGTCTGCTGGGCGAGGCGCTGCTGCGGATGGACGACCGCGAGGGCGCCCGCGGACATTTCCGTCGCGCCGTGCACCTGTCGGTGCGGTGCGGATTTCGCAGGCTGGCCGAGCAGGCCCGTGGCCGGCTCGTCGCCGCGGGCGGCCGGATGTACCAGGGAGCCGGTGGGGTCAAGAACGTGCTGACCACGGGAGAGGGGCGCGTGGCGGAACTCGCGGCGACCGGTGCGACCAATCAGGAGATCGCCCAGGCCCTGCGCATCACGTTGCGCACCGTCGAAAGCCATCTCACCAGCGTCTTTCGCAAGCTGGACGTGAGTGGCCGTGCGGATCTGGGATGGGCGCTGGAAACGCTTCCCACCCCCTCGCCGAATCCGCCAGCGGATTCGCGGAATACTATGCAAACACCTAGGTATCGCCGAGGACAATCAGCAGACCTCCGCGGAGAGCAGCGAACACGCGGCGAAATCGCGGGGTGACGGATCGCGATGATCTCGATGGGATGATCATATCCCATCATCGTGTGATCTTGAGGCAAATGATCTTTGGAGAGCAGGTGAGATCCCGGCGATGTCCAACGGCAGGAGGCGACGACGGCGATTCGCTGACAAGCCCAGCTACCATGCGTCCGCTTTCGGCGGCTGGGGCGACTACAGGACCTGGGCCGAGCACCAGTTCCTGCCCAAACCCGCGGAAGAGGCGGCGGAGGACGCGCGGGACGTCGAGGTGGAGGACGGCGCGCGGGAGATCGAGGCGCACGACGGCGCGCGGGACGTCGAAGCGGACGACGGTGTGTGGGATGCCGAGGTGGCCGTCGCCGGTGAGGAAGGGACGCACGACGCTCCGGAGGGGTACGGCGCTCCGGAGAGGTACGACGTCCCGGAGGGGTACGACGTCCCGGAGAGGTACGACGCTCCGGAGAGGTACGACGTCCCGGAGAGGTCGTGGGCGGACGCCGACGAGCACCACTACGCCGAAAGCTTCCCGGACGCGATGCCTCGGGTCGCCCCCGCGCCGGCAACGGACCCGGACTGGGCGCCTTCGTCCTCGACGAGGTACGAGCACGAGAACTCGCGGCCGGTCGGACCGCGACCGTACGTGATCTCCGGAGGGCGTACGCACGGCGACGCCCCGCTGCGGATGGACTCGCTGATCTCGGTGACGCCGCAGGGCACGATGAGCGCCGACGATCCCGCGCTGTCCCCGGAATATCGCTGGATCTGCGACATGTGCCGGGAGCCCATGGCGGTGGTCGAGATCGCGGGGCGCCTCAGGATGCCGATCGGGGTGGCCATCGTCCTGATCGGTGACGCGATCGGTTGGAACC
The DNA here is from genome assembly GCF_040299985.1 of Streptosporangium sp. NPDC000563. NCBI lineage: Bacteria > Bacillati > Actinomycetota > Actinomycetes > Streptosporangiales > Streptosporangiaceae > Streptosporangium > Streptosporangium sp. NPDC000563. The sequence goes on from NZ_JBEPDA010000010.1 coordinate 235,345, forward strand.
TCCTCAGAGTGCATCCGCTCGCCGAGGTCGACAACCAGCCGTCGCTCAACATCATCACGCGCGTGCGCGATGGGCTGCTCCGGCTGCCCTGACGCGGGACGTCTGTGGACCGGGCGGCAAGACTAGGGGTTTTCCCGGCGCCGCCGCTGGTTCACTTACGGCTCGGACGACGGGCGATTCGCAGAGGTGAGCGATGACATTTCCCTCAGTGGCTGTGGTGGACCGAGACGAGCCGTCCCTTGACCACCGCGACCCGGCGGTTCGGATGTCACGGCTGTCGGATCCGGGCTCCCTGGAGATCATCCACCGGCGCGAAGGCGTGGGAGTGGTGGTCGCCTACGGCCGGGTCGACGGCGTGCGAGTAGTGATCTACTGCACCGACGCCACCGTGAAGGGCGGTGCGATCGGGATCGACGAGTGCCCGCTGATCGCCGACGCCATCGACCTCGCGGTGCGCGAACGCTGCCCGGTGATCGGCGTGTGGCACTCCGGCGGCGCGAAGCTCAACGAAGGCGTGTCGGCGATGCACGAGATCGGGGAGATGTTCGCCGCGATGGTCCGGGCCTCGGGCGAGGTCCCGCAACTGTCCGTCGTGCTCGGTCCCGCGGCGGGCGGCGCGGCCTACGGTCCTGCCCTGACCGACATCGTGATCATGTCTGACGCCGCCCGCGTCTTCGTCACAGGCCCGGACGTCGTCAGGTCGGTCACCGGCGAGCAGATCGACATGGAGAGCCTGGGCGGGCCGGACGCGCACAGCAGGAAGTCCGGGGTGGCCCACATCGCCACAGGGTCGGAGGAGGAGGCCTTCGCCCAGGCCCGCCGGCTCGTCGCGCTGCTGGCGAAGCCGGGATTCGTCGACGTGGACTCGGTGCGCGAGGCGAGGCCGCTGCGCGACCTGCTCCCCGACTCACCCCGGCGCGCGTACGACGTGCGCCCGCTGGTCAGGGCGGTCCTGGACGGCGGGGACGCAGAGAACGGGGAGCCGGGTTTCGTCGAGCTGCAGCCCAGATGGGCGCCGAACATGGTGATCGGGTTCGGCCGGCTCGCCGGGCGGACGGTAGGGGTGATCGCGAACAATCCGCTGCGCAAGGGCGGTTGCCTCGACTCGCTGTCCTCGGACAAGACATCAAGGTTCGTCCGGATGTGTGACTCGTTCGGCGTGCCCCTGCTCGTGCTGGTCGACGTCCCCGGCTACCTGCCCGGCGTCGGGCAGGAGTGGGAGGGGGTGGTCCGCCGGGGAGCGAAGCTGCTGCACGCGTTCGCCGAGGCGAGCGTTCCGCGGGTCACGTTGGTCACGCGCAAGTCCTACGGCGGCGCCTACATCGCGATGAACTCCCGGTCGCTCGGTGCCACCGCCGTGTTCGCGTGGCCGGAGGCCGAGGTGGCGATCATGGGCGCGAAGGCGGCGGTGGAGATCCTGCACCGCAAGAAGCTCGCCGCGGTGGCACAGGACGAGCGTGAGGAGCTGCTGGCGGGCCTGGCCGCGGAGCACGAGAGGATCGCGGGGGGCGTGGCCAGGGCGGTGAGCATCGGCGTCGTCGACGAGGTGATCGACCCGGCGTACACCCGGCTGCGGCTCGGCGAGGCCCTGGCCGCCGCCCCGGCGCGCCGGGGCCGCCACACCAACATCCCCCTGTAGACGTCAGGTGGCGGGCGCGCTGCGGTGCCGGTGAGGTGCCGGTGAGGTGTGCGGCCGTCCGTCGCCGTCGTGCCCCGGCCCACCTGCTCCTCCTGCGGAGGGGATCCGCTTCTCCGAGACGCCGGCCCGGTGTCTCCGGTCATTCGAAGGAGAGGTGGTCAGGCCGTCGAACACAGATAAATAAAGGCAATCACAGGTAAATCCAAGGCAAATGCTTGTAAACCAACATTGCTGTGATTAAGGTCTCCTCAGTAGGCGATCGGAGTGCTTGAGATCAGGCGCATGCGTCGTCGATTCGAGGTGCGAAATGTGCAGCGATACTCGACACAGAGTCGAAGCCAAGGTCACGGACGGATCGCTCGGGCTGAACGGCGAGGTTCCCGCGCCCGTCCGTGGCACTGATGCGACCGTGGTCGGGGCTCCGAGCCTGCTCCGGAGGGTTTCGGCCCCCCCTCGTGCCACGGCAGGCCCCGGCGGGGAGTCCGAGAGGGTCTCGCCGACCGTCAGCGACGAGCCGGTGTCGTACGCATGGCGCTAGCGGAGGGGAAAGCCGCGACGCACGGGCCGGCACGCACGTGGCCGGTGAGTGTCACCGAGCGGGGCGCTCGGTGGAGGGACGCCGCACCGGAGTTCCTGGCCGAGAGGGAAGGGCAGACACGCCTGCTGGGCGAGCAGGTGGCGATGCTCCTGCGCGGCCGTCCAGGAGTGGTGACCGTGCTCGGTGCGCCCGGCACGGGAAGGAGCGCGCTGCTCAGGGCGGTCGTCGCCCACGCCAGGAAGGCCGGACTGCTCGCCGTTCTCGCCGGCTGCTCGCCCACCGAGGCCGATCTCCGCTACAGCGTGGTCTCGCAGATCGCCGCCGGACTGGCCGGCGCCGGATATCCGGCCTTCGCGCGGCGCCTGTGGGCGGAGGAGCAGCCTGCCACGACCTTGATTCCCGCGCTGTGCGGGGAGTTCGTGGCCCTCGCGGGCAACCGTCCGTTGCTGATCGCCCTGGACGACGCCCGGTGGGCGGACGAGGAATCGAAGGCATGGCTGGCGGCCATGACCCACCGGCTGCGGTATGCGCCGATTCTCCTGGTGCAGGCCGGAGCTCCCGGCGAAGACTGTGCCGTCGAACCGGTCACCGAGTCCGGACCGGTTGCCGGCAGCGTGATCCACGTGCCGCCGCTGCGCGAGCACGGGGTCCGGGAGGTGATCGTCTCCCGGTACGCGGGGCCCGTCGACGGGGCGTTCGTGACCGCGGCCACCGAGGCCACGGGCGGCAGCCCGGCGGCCCTGCTCGCCGTGCTCGACCATTTCGTGCGCGCCGCCCTGCCGCCCGTCGCGCGGTATGTTCCGGCTCTGCTGGAGCGGGCCGCCGAGGTGAGCGGCGACCGGGTGACGAGGGGCATCTCCCGCCTGCCCGCGGACGCGCTCGCGCTGCTGCTCGCGATAGCCGTCTGCGAGGGCGGCCTCGACGCCGACCTGCTCGCCTCGCTGGCGCCACCGAGGACGATGTCCTCCGAGCAGGCACTGTCCGTCCTGGTGCGCCTGGGGCTGGTGACCGAGGGGAGGACTCCGTCGCCGGCGAGCCCTCTCATCGCCGACAGGGCGCTGGCCCGGATGGAGATCGGGGAGCGGCAGGCACTCGCGATGCGCGCCGTCGAGCTCGGGTACCGGGCGGCGATCCCGGAGGAACGGCTCGCCCGGTTGCTGCTCAACACGCGGCCGGTCGGCGCGGAATGGGTGGTGAGCCTGCTGAGCCGGGTGGCCACGCAGCGTCGTCTCGACGGGGACCACGAGGGCGCCGCGGCACTGCTCGGCCGGGCGCTCAGGGAACCGGTGGGGGACGAACAGCGGCAACGGCTGCTCATCGAGCTCGCGATGATGGAGGCGGACCGCGACTCGGAGACGAGCGACAGGCGGCTGCAGCAGGTGCTGCTGAACAGCGGTACCGAGGTGTCGGTCGGCACACTCGTCCGGGCGGCCGATCTGCTCGGCTCGCGGGGCGACGCGTCCGCCACGTACCGTGCCGTCGCGACGGCCTACACGCGCAGAGAGGCGGGTGGAGCCGGCCTCGAATCGCTGGCGGCCATCGGCTGGCTCGCGGAGAACGACTGCGCGATCGGTGATTCCGCGCTGCCCGTGCACTCGTTCCCCGAACCGTCCGACGAGCCGGGAGACCCCGTGCGGGCGGGTGTCGCGGCCTGGATGCTCGCCGCCAGGGGGGAACGTCTGCCGCAGGCGCGGGAACTGGCCAGGACGGCCTTCCAGGTGAGGGGTGAGGAGCAGCCGTTCGGCCCCAGGATCCACGCGGCGAGGGCGCTGCTCCTGGCCGACGAGGTCGCCGAGGCGGTGATCGGGCTGGACGAGGTCCTGGCCGACGCCAGGCGCTGCGGCGCACGGGCACCGGCCGCACTGGCGCTGATCCACCGCGGCCGATGCGAGATGCGGCGGGGAAACCTCGGGCAGGCGGTGTACGACTTCGAGGCGGCACTGGCGGAGTTGCCGCTCACCTCGTGGCATCCGCGGATGGTCCCCTTCCTCGTCGCGACGGAGGCCTACCTGCATCTCGCCGGCCGGTCCGTGGAGAAGGCCGAGCAGTCGCTGGCCTTCGAGTTCCCTCCGGGGGCGGACCAGGGCGTGGCCTGGGCGGCACTGCTGTACGCCCGTGCCAGGGTGCACATGGAGCTGGCGGACCCCGAGGCCGCGCTGCGCGACATCAACGAGTGCGGGCGCGTGCTTCTGTCCAGGGGCTGGACGAATCCCGCGGTGCTGTCATGGCGATCGGTGGCCGCCGTGGCGAACAGCGCGTGCGGCAACGTCGAGACCGCCAGGCGGCTGGCGCTGGAGGGGTTGGAGCGGGCGAGGGAGTGGGGTGCCCCCAGCGCGCTGGATGTCGCGCGACGGTGCGCGTCACAGGTGCTGGACGGTGTGGAGGCGGCGAGCGACCTCGGGCACGACGCGCGAATCCCGCGGAAGCCGGCGCCGTACGACCGCCCCGCGACGGTGCCGGCCGAGCCCGCCGCGGCGTCGTCGGCGGCGAGGAGATACGCCGCGACTCAGAGTCGGCAGAAGGCGACGGTGAGAATCGACACACCTGACGCTAGACTCACCGGACGGTCCGAGCGCCCTGCCGTGGAGGTTGTCGCGGAAGGACCGTCGGCGCCGAACGAAACGAGGTACCCACTGACCGCCAACGAGGAACGGGTCGCGGGGCTGGCCGCCGCGGGTCACTCGAACGCCTACATCGCGAGCGTCCTGTCGGTGAGCCTCCGGACGGTGGAGCTGCGGCTGACCACGATCTATCGCAAGCTCGCGGTCACCAACCGCAACGAGCTCGCCTCGCTTCTCGCCTCGATCCCGGCACCGCGGAACATGGGTGAGTGAATCCATGCTGCTGGAGCGGGAGAAGGAGCTGGCGCGGGCGGAGCAGGCGGTTCAGGCGGCCCTGGCGGGCAACGGGTCCATGATGGCGGTCATCGGCCCGCCCGGCGTCGGCAAGTCGGCGCTGTTGCGCACTTTGGCCGACGCGGCCACCCCGCACGCGCGGGTCCTGCGCGCCGGCGGCACGCTCCTCGAACAGGACTTCGCGTTCGGCGTCGTCCAGCAGTTGTTCGAGCCGATCCTGGCCGGGGCGGAGAAGGACCGCTGGGATACCTGGTTCCAGGGCACGGCGAGCCTGGTGCAGGGGATGTTCTTCGGTGAGTCGCACGCGATCGGACCGAACCGGTCGCTCAGGCAGGAGTCGGTCCTGCAGGGGCTGAACTCGCTGATCGCCAACCTCAGCGAGGGCGGCGAGGGCGGCGAAGGCAGGGCACTGGTGGTGGTGGTCGACGACCTGCAGTGGGCGGACGCGCCGTCCCTTCGCTGGCTGGCGTACCTCGCCAGGCGGCTTGACGGCACGCGGGTTCTGGTCGCCGCCGCCTTCTCCGAGGAGTGCGCGGCCTCCGACCCGATGCTGCTCAGGGAGATCGTCGCCTCGGGCGCCCGTACGCTGCACCCGAGGCCGCTCTCCGTCGGAGGGGTGCGCCGGTTGATCGGCGAGGAGTTCGGGGAGTCCTGCGACCTCGAATTCGCCCGAGCCTGTCACGAGGTGTCCGGTGGGAACCCCGCTTCGCTGGCCGCGATGCTGCACAGGTTGCGCACGGCCGGCTTCCAGCCGGTCGCGGCACGTGCCGGTGAGGTTCACGCCGCGAGCCAACCGTTCCTCCGCGACCGCCGGATGTTCTGCCTCGGCATCCAGCCCGTGGTCGTCCGGGATCTCGCGCAGGCGATGGTCGTGCTCGGAGACCTGGCGGAGCCGGAGCTGATCAGCGAGCTCGCCGGTCTGGACAGCATCGACTACAAGTCCGCGATGCAGACCCTCGACCGCCTGGGCCTGCTCGCCGGCGGCGAGTCGCCGCGATTCGTCCACCAGAGCGTGCGGTACGGCATCGAATCGGGAATGAGCACCGACACGCGCGCCTCGATGCACCGCCGGGCCGCGTCGCTGCTGCACACCGTCGGCCACCCGGCCGAGCACGTCGCCGACCAGCTCCTGCAGGTCACCGCAGGGTACGAGGCATGGGAGATCGGCGTCCTGCGCGCGGCCGCCGGCGCCGCGCTCGAACGCGGCGCCGGAAGGAAGGCGGCCCGTTACATCCGGCACGCGCTGCTGGACAGGCCGCCGGACAGCGAGGCCCGGGGCCGGCTCCTGGTCGACCTGGCCGCCGCCGAGCGGGGATTCGACCTCGCGTCCTCGGTCACCCACATCTCGCAGGCCGTGCCGATGCTCACCTCGGTGACGGAGCGGGCGGAGGCGGTGCTGTGGATCCCGCCCGCGATCGGCACGGTCAACCCGTCATCGGGCGCGCTCGTCCAGGATGTGGCGCGGCAGCTCCATGAGCGGGGTCCTTCGTACGCGCAGGGAGACCTCGGCCTGCGGCTGGAGGCCCGCACCCGCTGCCTCGGGATGCAGGACGCCGCGCATCTCGGCGCGGCGGCCGACCGGCTGCGGGGGTTCGGCGCGGAGGTGCCGGTCTCCACGGGTTCCGGGCGGGAACTGCTGGCCGTGCTCGCCTACGCGGCGACGATGACCGGCGAGGTCACGGCCGCCGAGATCTCCGCCCTCGCCGGCCGGATCCTGGAGCGGGAGCCGCCGCGCGCGGGGCACGCCTACACCGCTCTCCCGCTGCTGGTCCAGGCGCTGGTCCTCGCCGACACGGCGGCCTCGGTGACCCCGTGGCTGGAGGCGATGCGAGAACAGGCTCAGCGCCAGGAGCTCGAAGGGGTCATCGCGCTGGTCAACGCGGAGCGGAGCATGATCCTTCGCGCGTCGGGGCATGTGGTCCAGGCCAGGAGTACCGCGCTGAGCGTGGCCGACAACGCCGGTTCGTCCTGGCCGGAGGCGAGGACGCTGTCCATCTGGACGCTCGCCATGATCGCGCTTGAGACGCAGGACGTCGAACTGGGCGAGCGGGTGATCCGTACCAGTCCGGAGAGCGGTGACCTGCGGGTGGTCGTCGCGCATCGCATGGTGCGGGGGATGCTGGACGCGGTGCGGGGCGATCTGCCGGCCGCGCTGCACAGGTTCCTCGACAGCGGCAGGCAGCTGTCGCGCTGCGGGTGGACGAACGCGGCACTGTACCCCTGGCGGGTATGGGCCGCGGCGGTGAACCACCGGCTCGGAAGAGTGCAGGCGGCGACCGAGCTGGCCGACGAGGAGTACGCCTTCGCGTGGGCGTGGGGCGCTCCCGCGACGTACGGCCGCGCGCTGCGGCTGCGTGGAATGATCACTCCGGGTGAGGAGGGCGTCGATCTCCTCAAGCGGGCCGTCGAGACGCTTCGCCGTTCCGAGGATCGGATCGAGCTGTCCAGGACGCTCACGCTTCTCGGCAGAAGACTCGCGGAGCTGGGTGCCGACGACGCGGAGGAGTTCGTTTCCGAAGGCACGCGGGTCGCGAGGGAACGTGGCGTCTCCTGGGCCGAGGGCGACAGGGACTCGGAGCTGAACGGCCCGGCGCTGCGACTGTCCGCACCCGAGCGTGGCGAGCTGACCAAGACCGAGGAGACGGTCGTCGCCTTCGTGCTGCGGGGATGGACGAACCAGCGGATCGCCGACTCGCTCGGGGTGACCCGGCGTGCCGTCGAAAAAAGCCTGACGAGCACCTATCGCAAGCTCGGGGTGAGCGGCAGGGCGGCGCTCGTCGAGGAACTGGGCGCGCGGAACGCGGACGAATAGGCGGTGTGACGGCCGCTCCGCCGGATCCCGCCAGGCGAATCGCCGCCTGTCACCTTCTCGCAGGTCTCCGAGGCGTGGCCCCCGATTCCCGCCGCCGCCCGGCGCGGTCTCCGCGACCGGACGGCCGGGTGATCCGCCGGCCGGATGCCTGAGCGATCACCTGGCCGAGGGCTGAAGAGCGGGGAGCCCGCGAAGTCGCCGCTTCGGGCCGGTCGGCGGAAATCCGCGCCGAGGACCCCGGCCGGCGACGGACATCACGGTTCGCCGGTCCGGCATGATCCGCATCACGGTTCGCGTGCCCGGCATGATCCGCGTCGTGACGGGTAATTTCCGGCGGGCGGTGTGCCGCCGTCGCCGGTTCGAGGGCCCCGGCCGTACGCGCGATATTTAGTGCGGAACGTGAACTATTTCCCCGGGTGGGCGCCCGGAAGTTCGGTACCGAACGAGACCGCCCCACCGCACCGCAAGGTCCGAACCGGACGCCTCACGCACCACAGTCTTTTACTGTTTGTCGTGGGCTTATGTTGACCTGCTTTCGCACCGATTAATATCATGTTAATAAGTGGATTTGGTCGTTACCCCATAGTTATCGGGTCATCGTCTCGTCTGCTGGAGGAGAGGAATGGTAATCAGATGAGTATTGATATCGGCATCGCTCCGGTTGATGAGGAACGGCGGCTTCGGTTAGTCGGCCCACCCGCCGACGGGATAGACCAGTATCGTTCCTTTTTCGACCAGTCGGGAATCTGCGTGGCGAATCTCGACCACGCGACCAGGGTTATCGAGGCGAATCTCGAATTCACCCGGCAATTCGGGCGTTCCCTGGCGGACATTCGAGGACTGGCGTTCTGCGAGTTGCTCCATCTGAGCGTCCGCGACAAGCTGGGACAGCAGTTCACCCATCTGACGGACAATCGGCGCGCCCGCTTCGAGGAGCGGGTGATCGCCGTGCGGCCGGACCAGACCGTGCTCGGCGGCGAGCTCACCGGGATCGCGCTGCACGGCGAGGCCGGCCACGTCGAGAGCGTCATGGTGGTGGTGCGACCCGACCGAGAGCAGCGTGACGACCTGCTGACCGGGAAAAAGAGGCTGCTCAGCAGCATGGAGGCGCGGGTACTCGAAGGTGTCGCCGCCGGGGTGTCGACCGTGCAGCTCGCGTCGATGCTGTACCTCAGCCGCGGCGGCGTGGAGTATCACGTGACGACGCTGCTGCGGAAGCTGAAGGCCACCAACCGCCCGGCTCTGGTCTCCAAGGCGTACTCCATGGGCATTTTCCGGCTCGGCTCCTGGCCGCCCCGGATTCTGCCCGAATTCGTGAAGTAAGTCCATGTAATCGGCCTGCGGTCGCGTGGTCGTCGAGACGATCGCGCCGCCGGAACGGCAAGGGAGGTTTCATCGTGACCAGTGCGAAAATTGTGCTATCCGGTGGGCCGGAGCGACTTTCCGGTCGAAGCCCCGTTCGAACCATGGTCGCCCCGGAGGAGAAGGTGAAGATTCTCTCCGGTGCGGGATACGAGCACTTCGTGCACAACGGTGAATTTCTTACGGTCGACGGGGAGAACCTTCCGGTCTTCCAGTGGTCCGAGCGTACCAAGATAGCCGAGTAAACATACTCGACAATTTTGGAAGTGAGCGGTAAATCGTGTGCGGGATAACCGTGGTCGCGCTCCCATCCGAACCGGGAATGGGTTTCCGTGGTTACCGAAAACGATTCTCCGAGCAAGAGGTACCCATTTCGGGAAAACGTGGCTCTGGTGAGGTGCGGTGTGGTGGTAACGGGTAAGCTCGTCAGCTTCGATGAATTTCGCGGATTCGGTTTCATCGCCCCCGACTCGGGTGGCGAAGACGTTTTCATGCACGTCAACGACCTGAACAGCGACAAGCGTCTCCTCTCGATCGACACGAGGGTCGAATTCAGGGTCGAGAACGGCGGAAAGGGACTGAAGGCGTCCCAGGTCCGCGTACTCGACAGGCCTGCCGCACCGAAGGCCGCCCTGTCCTCGCCGCCCTCGCCGTCCCTGTCGTCCTCACCGTCTCCGTCGGCTCCGCCCGCCGTGCCGAGACCCGCGCCGACGCCCGCGTCGATCGGGTCGGCGGCACCGGCACCGGCTGTCTCCGCCGCCGACCGCCAGGGCAACGACGCCGGTTTCTGTGACGTGCTCTCCGTCGGGGAAATGACGCAGGAGATCACGGAAGCCCTGCTCGTGGCCGTGCCGACGATGACGGCGGAACAGCTGCTGGGCGTCCGCCGATGCCTCGTCGGCCTCGCCCAGACACACGGCTGGGTCGAGGAGTAGCGCCTCCGGCACCGGGCCGCCGATCTCGCCGACCGGATGGCCCTGGTGCCCGATCACGCTCTCGCCGACGGTTCCGTGGGAGTTCGCGGTGAGCCCTCCAGTCTCTAAAGTCCCAGAAGTCCCAGGAATCCCTGGAGTCCGGTAATTCTGCGGCGTTTCCCGGACTTCTCGACTCTGGTGGCAGGCCACTGTCACCGCCGATCACCTGACACCCGGAAGAACTCCCTCGGTCACGGGCCGGCGATCCGCCGGCCCGACGGACTCGATTCCCGCTGTGGGCACGCCGTCGGCGTCTTCGCGGTCGCGACGGTGTCCGGTCGGAATCTGTTCGCGGTGCTGAAAGGAAAGTGCATGTCCAGGCGCGCGCTGATCACCGGTATCACCGGTCAAGACGGTTCTTATCTGGCTGAGCATCTACTGTCCCTGGGATACCAGGTCTGGGGGTTGATCAGAGGCCAGGCGAATCCCCGGAAATCCCGTGTCAGCCGTCTTGTCAGCGATCTGTCATTCGTCAACGGCGATCTGCTGGACGAGGGGAGCCTGGTGAGCGCGGTGGACAAGGTACAGCCCGACGAGGTGTACAATCTCGCGGCGATCTCCTTCGTCCCGATGTCCTGGGACCAGGCCGAGCTGACCACCGAGGTCAACGGCATGGGCGTGCTCCGGATGCTGGAGGCGATCCGCCTGGTATGCGGGCTGGACAAGTCACGTGACGGCAGCAGCGGCCAGATCCGCTTCTACCAGGCGTCGTCCTCGGAGATGTTCGGCAAGGTCGCGGAGAGCCCGCAGCACGAGACGACGATCTTTCATCCGCGCAGCCCCTACGGGGTCGCGAAGACATATGGCCATTTCATCACCCGGAACTATCGCGAGTCGTTCGACATGTACGGCGTCTCCGGGATCCTGTTCAACCACGAGTCGCCCCGCCGGGGCACGGAGTTCGTGACCAGGAAGATCTCGCTGGGGGTCGCCCAGATCAAACTCGGCCTGCAGGAGAAGCTGTATCTCGGAAACCTCGACGCGGTCCGCGACTGGGGCTTCGCCGGCGACTACGTCAGGGCGATGCACCTCATGCTGCAGCAGGACGAGCCCACCGACTACGTGGTGGGCACCGGGCACATGCACTCGGTGCGCGACGCCGTACAGATGGCCTTCGAGTACGTGGGACTGGACTGGCGCGACCACGTCGTCGTCGACCCGGCGCTGGTGCGTCCCGCGGAGGTGGAGACCCTCTGCGCCGACCCGAGCCGCGCCCGGATCGAGCTCGGCTGGGAACCCACCGTGAGCTTCGAGCAGCTGATGCACATGATGGTGGAGTCCGATCTTCAGCACGCCTCGCGCGAGCGGGACTTCGGAGACCTCATCCTCGCGTCGAGCTGGTGAGTTCACGGCCGCCTCTCAAGCCCGGCGCATCGGAGAGAGGCGGTCCGTGAGGCACGGGAAAGGCAAACTCGAACCGCTATGTGAGGCTCAGGGATGAACGAAGTGGAAGATGCCCGGCTGGGGGTCCTGGGGGCCGGGGTGATGGGCACGGGGATCGCGGTCGTGGCGATCGGCCACGGTATTCCGGTCGTGCTCGTCGACGTGTCGGAGGACAAGCTCGCCGACGCCCGGCACCGCGTCGACCTCCAGCTCCGGCACGCGCGGCTGATGGGCTCGGTACCGGCGAAGGGCCAGGTGGCCGACCTGACGACGACCACGGACCCCGCGGCCGTCGCCGGCGCCACCGCGGTCGTCGAGGCCGTCGTCGAGGACGCCGAGATCAAGGCGAAGGTGCTGGGCGAGACGTCACAGCTGCTCGGGGCCGGCACCCCGCTGATCTCCAACACCTCCGGCATCCCGATCGGGGAGCTGGGCAGGTTCACCGCCCGCCCGGACGAGCTGGTCGGCGTCCACTTCATGAACCCCGCCTACCTGATCACGATGGTGGAGGTGATCAGGGGCGACCTGACGAGCGACGAGACGATGACCGCGGTCACCGGACTGCTGGCCCGGATGGGGCGCCGCGGGATCGTCGTGCGGGACGCTCCGGGATTCGTCACGAGCAGGCTGCTCCACCCGATGATCAACGAGGCGGCACGGATCGTCGCGGCCGGCGTGACCAGCGCCGAGTCGGTGGACGACCTGATGCGAGGCTGCCTCGGACACCCCACGGGGCCCCTGCGCACGGCCGACCTGATCGGGCTGGACAACCTGGTCGACGCGCTGCGAGCCCTGTGGGAGCGCACCGGCGACGCGAACTTCCAGCCCTGTGAACTCCTGCTGGAGAAGGTGACGATGGGCCACCTTGGGCGTAAATCCGGTAAGGGCTTCTACGACTACGAGAAGGTGCTTTCGTGAACACGCACCCAGAAGAGACGCTTCAGCCGACCCCCGACACCATCCGGAGGCAGATCCTCGACTTCCTCCAGGAGCGGATCAAAACGGAGGTCGCCGTCGACAGAGACCTGTTCGCCTCCGGGCTCGTCAACTCGATGTTCGCCATGGAGTTGGTCGTCCACCTGGAGCAGAGGTACGGCATCGCCATCCTCGGCGAGGACCTGAAGCTGGACAACTTCCGCACCGTCGAGCGGATGGCCTCCCTCGTCCTGCGGCTGCTGGACACACCGGTGGCGGACCATGCCTGAATGGCTCGCCCAGGCGCGCCAAGGAGTCACCGACCTGGTCGGCGACCAGGCGGCGGAATGGGACCTCGCAGGTCTCCTTCCCACCGAGACGCTGCGGACCCTCGGCAAGCTGGGCCTGCTCTGCGCCGAGGTGTCGCCCGCGTACGGCGGCGTCGGCGCGAACAGCTCGGAGAACGGGGCCCTCACCGCGCACGTGGGCAGCCTGTGCAGTTCCCTGCGCAGCGTGATGACGTCGCAGGGCATGGCGGCGTGGACGATCCAGCGGCTCGGTGACGCCCGCCAGCGCCAGGAGTACCTCCCGAGGCTGACCGGCGGCGAGCTGGCCGCCGTCGCCTTCAGCGAGCGTGAGGCCGGCAGCGATGTGACGGCGCTGACCACCCGGATACGTGCCGACGGTGACACGGTGGTGGTCGACGGGCGAAAGACGTGGACCACCGTCGCACGCTACGCCGACCTGATCGTCGTCTTCGGACGGTACGGGGACGAGGGCGCCGCCGTCGTCGTCCCCGCCGAGACCCCGGGGGTCACCGTACGCCCGGTGCCCAACCCCAGCGGCTGCCGGGCCGCCGGGCACGCCGACGTCGACCTCGACGCCGTACGCCTTCCGGCGAGCGCGGTGCTCGGGGGCGGCGGCCAGCAGCTCCAGCTGCTGGTAACCACGGCCCTGTCCTACGGCCGGATATCGGTGGCCTGGGGCTGTGTCGGGATCCTGCGGGCCTGTCTCCTGGCGGCGGGCTCGCACGCGGGAACCCGCAGGCAGTTCGGTCGGCCCCTCGCCGAACACCAGCTCGTCGCCCGCCACCTCGCCGAGCTCATGGCGGCGGAGCAGGCGGCGACCCGGGTCTGCGAGCACGCGAGCCGCTGCTGGGACGAGAGATCGCCGGAGATGGTGATCGCCACGGTCCTGGCCAAGTACATCGGCTCGACCGAGGCCGCACGCGGTGCGGCGGCGGCCGTGCAGGTGCTGGCGTCGGCGGGGGCGCAGGACGGCCATGTGGTGGCGCGGGCCTACCGGGACGCGAAGCTCATGGAGCTCATCGAGGGCAGCAGCGAGATCTGCCAGCTCATTCTCGCCCAGCACGCCGTCGCACAGTCACACTGACCAAGACGAGGAGGACAGGTGCCCGACAAGACCTCGGTGGTGAAATGCCTGGTATGGGACCTGGACAACACGCTGTGGCAGGGAACCCTGCTGGAGAACGACGAGATCCGCCTGCCCGACTCCATCCGTGAACTCATCCGGGTGCTCGACTCCCGGGGCATCCTGCAGTCCGTCGCGAGCAAGAACGACCACGACCACGCCTGGGCGAAGCTCGAGGCGCTCGGCGTCGCCGAGTACTTCGTGCTGCCCCACATCGGCTGGTCGCCCAAGTCCGACTCGATCCGGCAGATCGCGGAGGAACTGCGGTTCGCCCTCGACACGATCGCGTTCATCGACGACCAGGCCGCCGAACGGGCCGAGGTGACGTTCCACCTTCCCGACGTACGGTGCTACTCCGCCGAACACGTCGCCGAGCTGGCCGGTCTGCCGGAGTTCAGCCCGGAGACGGTGACCGAGGACGCCAGAAGCCGACGGCTGATGTACCAGGCGGGGTTCCGCCGGCAGGCCGCGAAGTCCGGCTTCACCGGTCCCGACGAGGAGTTCATCCGCTCGCTCGGCCTGGTGATGCACATCGAGCACGCCACGGCCGAACACCTCGCCCGCGTCGAGGAGCTGACCCTGCGCACCAGCCAGATGAACGCCACCGGCGTGCACTACTCGCGGGAGACGCTGGAGCGGCTGCTCGACGACCCCGGGCACCGCGTCCTGGTCACCTCGTTGAGCGACCGTTTCGGGCCGCACGGGGCGGTCGGGGTCATCCTGCTGGAGCTGGGCCGCAAGACCTGGCATCTGAAGCTGCTCGCCACCTCCTGCCGGGTCGTGTCCTTCGGCGCGGGCACGGTGATCCTGCGCTGGCTGATCGACCAGGCCGCCCGCGCGGACGCGCACCTGGTGGCCGACTTCCGCCGCACCGACCGCAACCGGATGATGGAGATCGCCTACCGGTTCAGCGGATTCACCGAAGGGAGGTGCCCGTGCGTCGGGAGGCTGCCCGCCTCCGGGGTGAGCGGCCTGGAGCGACTCCACCTCGTCCCGGCACCGCAGGGCGCGCCCACCACCATGACCCTCGTCGCGTGCGACCTCGGGACCCTCGGGACCCTCGGGAACTCGTCAGGCACCCGGCCCTTCGATCTGCGCAGCCCCTCACCCGTCGTCTAGCAGGGCGGTTCGGCCGCTCCCCGCTTGCGCACCAGGGTGATGCCGTCCGCCATCGGCAGCAGTGAGATGTCCACCCGGCGGTCCTCCGCGAGGAGGGCGTTGAACCCGCGGATGGCCTCGGTGTCCGCGTCCCGCGCCTCGGGGTCGACGACCTTGCCGAAGAACAGGGTGTTGTCCACCACGATCAGCCCGTTCTCCCTGAGCAGTGGCAGGGCGGCCTCGTAGTACTTCGGGTAGCCGGGCTTGTCCGCGTCGATGAACACGAGGTCCACCGAGCCCGGCCCCTCGTCGAGCAGGAGCGCGGCGAGGGTGTCCGAGGCGTCGCCGATCCGCAGGTCGATCCGGTCGAGCACACCGGCCCGGCGCCAGTGGGGCATTCCGACACGGGGCCACCGCTCGGTGATGTCGCAGGTGATGACGCGCCCCTCGGGAGCGACCGCGCGGGCCAGGCACAACGTGCTGTAACCGGTGAAGGTGCCGACCTCCAGCACGGTCCGCGCGCCGACGAGCCGGGCGAGCAGCGTCAACAGCTGCCCCTCCTCGGCCATCACCTGCATCGCCCTGCCCGCGGGCAGGGCGGCGGTCTCCTCGCGCAGGGAACGCAGGATCTCGTCCTCCCGCAGCGACATCCGCCGAACGTACTCCGACAACTCTGCTGTGACGTGCAGCTGACCGGCCATTGCGCGAGTGTACGGCCCGGCTCGCTGGTCTTTTTCCCACTCTCGGCGCCGGAGTTACTAATGATTTTCGGGGAGCGCGGAGCCGAGACTGATCCGATGTTGGCGGAGCCTGTGGGCTCGACCGCGGCCGGTGTGGTCCGTCCGGTGGTGTTGTGATCGCCGAACTCGGTTGCGAGGCATCCGGGTCCCGGCGAGTTGACGAGTTCGTGCTGGTCGTTGAAAAGGGTTGAGCTGTGGACAACGAAGCGAAACTCCGGGAATACCTCAAGCGGGCGACCACCGATCTCCGGCGCACCCGTCAACGCGTCCACGATCTTGAGGAACAGAACCAGCAGCCGATCGCGATCATCGGGATGACCTGCCGCTACCCGGGCGGTGTGGCCTCGCCCGAGGACCTGTGGCGGCTGCTCTCCGAGGGCGGCGACCCGATATCCGAGCCGCCCGCCGACCGCGGCTGGGACCTCGACCGGCTCCGCGACGAGTACGGCGACGCCGTACCGCCGTCGCTGTCCGGTGGTTTCCTGCGCGACGCGGCGGAGTTCGACGCCGGCTTCTTCGGCATCTCCCCCCGGGAGGCGCTGGGCATGGATCCGCAGCAGAGGCTGCTGCTCGAAGCCACCTGGGAGGCCGTCGAGAGAGCGGGCATCGACCCGATCGCGCTGCGGGGCAGCCAGACGGGCGCCTTCATCGGCGCGATGTCCCCCGACTACCGCGACACCCTGCCGCACGACATCGACGCCTTCGGGCTCACCGGTACGGCGAACAGCGTGATGTCCGGCAGGTTGTCGTACACGCTCGGTCTGGTCGGCCCGGCGGTGACGGTGGACACGGCCTGCTCGTCCTCGCTGGTCGCGTTGCACTGGGCCGCGCACTCGCTGCGGACGGGCGAGTGCACCCTCGCGCTCGCGGGCGGTGTGACGGTCATGTCGACGCCCAGCACCTTCATCGAGTTCAACCGCCAGGGCGGCCTGTCGCCCAGCGGGCGGTGCAGGGCGTACGCCGACAGCGCCGACGGCACGGGCTGGTCCGAGGGCGTGGGCGTGCTGGTGCTGGAACTGCTGTCGGACGCCCGGCGCAACGGGCACGGGGTGCTCGCGGTCATCCGTGGTTCCGCGGTGAACCAGGACGGCGCCTCCAACGGCCTGACCGCGCCGAACGGCCCCTCACAGCAGCGGGTGATCCGTGATGCCCTGGCGAACGCGCGGCTGTCGGCGGCGGACATCGACGTGGTGGAGGGACACGGGACCGGTACGACGCTGGGCGACCCGATCGAGACCGAGGCGTTGATCTCCACGTTCGGCGAGGACAGGGAACGACCCCTGCTGCTGGGGTCGGTGAAGTCGAACATCGGTCACACGCAGGCCGCCGCCGGTGTGGCCGGTGTGATCAAGATGGTGCTCGCGATGCGGCACGGGGTGCTGCCGAAGACACTGCACGTCGACGCCCCCTCGTCGCGGGTGGACTGGTCCGCGGGCACGCTGGAACTGCTGACCGAGCAGCGGTCCTGGCCCGAGACCGGGCAGCCGCACCGGGCGGGGGTGTCCTCCTTCGGGGTGAGCGGCACCAACGCCCACGTGGTGCTGGAGGAGGCGCCGGAGTCTGAAACGGACGCGCCCGCGGCCGACAGGACACCCGCGGGCGCGGTGCCCGTGCTGCTGTCGGGCCGGACCGACGAGGCGCTGCGGGCCCAGGCCGCGCGCCTGCTCGCCCATGTGGACGGTGCGCCCGAGACGTCGCTGGACGACCTGGCGTTCTCGCTGGCCACGACGCGGTCGGCGTTCGAGCATCGAGCGGGGGTCCTCGCCGCCGATCACGCCGAACTGCGAGCGGGGCTGACGTCGCTCGCGGACGGCGGCGCCGCCGGTGTGATCAAGGGCCATGGCAGGCAGGCCAAGCTGGCGGTGTTGTTCACCGGTCAGGGCAGTCAGCGGGCCGGGATGGGCAGGGAGCTGTACGACCGGTTCCCGGTGTTCGCGGCGGCGTTGGACGAGGTGGTCGCGGAGCTGGACCCGCTGCTTGAGGGCTCGTTGCGTGAGGTGGTGTTCGCCGAGCCGGGGTCGGTGGAGGCGGGGTTGCTGGATCGGACGGGGTGGGCGCAGCCGGCGTTGTTCGCGGTGGAGACCGCGTTGTTCCGGCTGGTGTCCTCGTGGGGGGTGCGGCCGAACGTGCTGGCCGGGCACTCGGTCGGGGAGATCGTGGCGGCTCATGTGGCGGGGGTGTTGTCGCTGGCCGATGCGTGTGCGTTGGTGGCGGGTCGGGCGCGGTTGATGCAGGCGCTGCCTGCCGGTGGGGCGATGGTGTCGGTGCGGGCCTCCGAGGGGGAGGTGGCCGAGCTGCTGGCCGGGCGTGAGGGTGAGGTGTCGGTCGCGGCGGTGAACGGTCCGTCCTCGGTGGTGGTCTCCGGGGTGGAGGAGGCGGTGCTTGAGGTGGCCGCCGCCTTGGAGGAGCGGGGGGTGCGGACGAGGCGGTTGCGGGTGTCGCACGCGTTCCATTCGCCGTTGATGGATCCGATGCTGGAGGAGTTCCGGGCGGTGGCCGGGTCGCTCTCCTTCAGCCCGCCGGAGATCCCGATCGTGTCGACGTTGACGGGGGAGTCGGCGACGGCGGAGCGGTTGTGCTCGCCGGAGTACTGGGTGGAGCAGGTGCGTGGCGCGGTTCGCTTCGCCGACGGCGTGCGCACCCTGCACGGCCAGGGTGTGCGGGCGTATCTGGAGCTGGGCCCCGACGGGGTGCTCACCGCGATGGCCTCCGACACCCTCGCAGCGAGTCCGGACCCGCGTGACACCGACTCGACGCCGGATTCGCCCCTGCGCGCCACGGACCCCGAAGGGGAGACGGACGCGGTGCTGGTGCCGGTACTGCGCGGGGGGCGCGACGAGCGAACGGCGGTCATGTCGGCGCTGACGGCCCTGCACGTGCGTGGGGTGCCGGTGGACTGGCAGGCGGTTTTCCCCGGCGCCCGCCGGGTGGAGGTGCCGACGTACGCCTTCCAGCGCGAGCGGTACTGGCCGAACCCGACCTCGACCGGGGATGCCCGAGGGCTCGGCCTGACGGCTGCCCGGCATCCGCTGCTGGGTGCGGTCATGGGGTTGGCCGACAGTGATGAGGCGTTGTTGACGGGTCGTGTCTCGTTGGGGTCGCATCCGTGGTTGGCGGATCATGTGGTGGGCGGGATGGTGATTTTTCCGGGTACGGGGTTTTTGGAGTTGGTGGTGCGGGCGGGGGATGAGGTCGGGTGTGACCTGGTCGAGGAGTTGACGTTGGTGGCGCCGTTGGTGCTGGGTGAGGACGATGCGGTGGCGGTGCAGGTGCGGGTGGGGGCTGCGGACGGGGTGGGTCGGCGTGAGGTGAGTGTTCATGCTCGGCCTGCGGGGGCCGGTGAACACGACGCCTGGGTACGGCACGCGAGTGGTGTGCTGGCCGGTGGGGGGATCGGCGCGGGAAGTAACGGTGCGGCGGCCGGTGGCCGGGCCGGGGAGGAGTTCGAGGCTTTCGAGGGTGGGGTGTGGCCGCCGAGGGGTGCGTCGGTGGTCGAGTTGGGTGGGTTGTACGAGCGGCTGGCCGGCAGCGGGTTGAATTACGGGCCGGTGTTCCAGGGGGTGCGGGCGGCGTGGCGGGGGGTGGACGGTGCGCTGTTCGCCGAGGTGGTGTTGCCTGATCGGGTCGCCGATGCGGGTGGCTACGGGGTGCATCCGGCGTTGCTGGACGCGGCGTTGCACGCGGTGGCTTTCGCGGGGGCGGGAGATCCGGAGGGTGTGCGGTTGCCGTTCTCGTGGGGTGGGGTGTGTCTGCACGCGGGTGGGGCGTCGGTGCTGCGGGTGCGGTTGGCGTGGACGGGTGAGGACGAGGTGTCGTTGAGCGCGGTGGACGCGGTCGGGGAGCCGGTGCTGTCGGTGCGCTCACTGGTGCTGCGCCCGATCCCGTCCGACCGGCTTGGCTCGGCCTTCCAGAGCGGGGGAGTCGAGCGGGAGGCGCTGTTCGGGGTGGAGTGGACGCCGGTGGCGGAGCCCTCTTCGGGTGAGGTGTCACCGGTGGCGGTGCTCGGCCCGGACGTGCTGGGTTTCGCCGAGGCATGGCGGGTGGCCGGGCAGGCGATTCCGGCTCATGAGGATCTGTCCTCGCTGGTGGCGGGGCCGGTGCCGGACGCGGTGGTGACCGAGGCGGTCTCGGATCAGGCGGGCGCGATGGTGGGGGCGGTGCGTGCTTTGGCGGTTGGTGTTCTGGGGTTGGTGCAGGGGTGGTTGGCCGATGAGCGGTGTGGGGGTTCGCGGTTGGTGGTG
>NZ_JBEPDA010000011.1:0-70434 GCF_040299985.1 Streptosporangium sp. NPDC000563
CTGCACCGGGGACGGTGTGGGAGAGTAGGTCACCGCCGGACAATCTTTCACGTAGGGCCCTCACCGTTGGTGGGGGCCTTTCGTGCTTTCCAGGGCCTTTTTCAAGCGATGTCCGGTGATGCCCGGCGGGGTCCCGAGGGCGGTCCAGCGGCGCTCAAGCGGTGTTCCGAGCCTCCAGACGTCGAAGGCCGGGGCTCCGAGCCTCCACGTTCCAGGCCGGCGGAGGCAAGGGCTCCAGGGGAGCTCCTGGGCCTCTGCGAGGCGAAGGGGTTCACTGTGAGACGGAAGCCGCTTTCGCTTCACGGGCGTCACGTTCTGACGGTCGGCACCGGGCCCGCCTGGGTACGACGAAACCCTCGACGTACGTCCCTGGGCGTGGAGCTCGCCGAGCGTGTCACGGAGAGCCGGCCGCTGTTCGTGCACCGGCCGAAGCGTGATCGTCGCGGCGATGCCCATGATCGGGAAGCGATGCTCGACCTACGCTGAGGCGCGCGGCGGGGTGGTGTTCTCCTTTTCTTCGTTCTCCTCGCCGGGATGATCGGTTCCCCTCGGCCTCGAGACCCTATGGTCAGCTACTTTTGTCAAATTTGACAGAAGTTCCAGCTTGGCCGACCGAAGTCACCGCTCAATACGTTCTGTGATCACCTGTGTCGGGGTGAGGGCGGGAGTGACCGGCGAGACACAGGTCGAGTCGCGTGACGGCTCTAGGGGAGGGGCGCCTCCGGGATGCCTCGCAGGGCTGTTTGCCCATATTGTTACAAACCGAGTCTATTGCGACGTTCCGCGAGTGGCCACCCCGCCTGATCAGGCAAGATCTCTCGATTGGGGGTGTGTGGGAGCGTGTCCGGTACGGCTCCACCCCGGAGGGACTTTGGTCGTTCGTCGTAGAAAGTTCAAGTGATCATGGCAAAAGTTCTTCCAAAAGGTGCAGAAGACGCGTAACTTCCACGCCAAGTTCTCTGCACACCACCGAGAGGACGAAGTGAGTCGGCCGACGGCGTCCGCAGGCGGATCCCCTCGAAGAGGTGACCCGCCGTGTGGGACCGCGGCCTGCGGCGGAAGGGAGTCGGCGGTCACCCGGCTGAGGCATCGGGGACCGTGGGGCTCCATCCACCCACACGAAGGTAGGAAAACATGAGTGCACACGAAGAAGAGACCGACGAGATCGCGGGCGCGCTGCGCCGCAGGCTCGGGCTGAACCGTCGCCAGTTCCTCGCCGCCACGACGGGGGTCACCGCGGTGGCCGCCATGTCGGCGGTGGGTCCGCTCGCGTCGGCCGCGTACGCGTCCCCCGGCGACGACCAGGAGCGCGGCAAGGGCCACGGCCACGGCCATCAGGAGGCCCTGGTGCCGGAGGCGAAGCGGGGCATCATCCTCTACACGGTCCGTGACGTCATCTCCCGCGACCCGGCGATGAACCTGCCGGCGGGCTTCCGGCGCGTGTTCGAGGAACTCTCGCGGATCGGCTACAAGCAGGTGGAGTTCGCCGGCTACCGCCAGCACGCGAACGCGGAGGGCGGAGCCGACCTGGAGACCGTCGAGGGTGCCCGGCTGCTGCGCCGCTGGCTCGACGACAACGGACTCAAGGCCCAGGGCAACCACGGCTTCATTCCCAGCTCCTGGCCGCTCACCCAGGCCGATCTCGACCGCTTCAAGAGGACGTTGGAGATCGCCAACATCCTCGGCATGGAGCACGTGGGCACCGGCAGCGACCCGACCAACAGCGCCTACAAGGCGGACTGGGACCTCGCCGCCCAGAAGTGGAACGGCCTCGGTGCGCTCGCCTCGGCCGCCGGTCTCAAGCTGTACACGCACAACCACGACGCGGCCTACAGCTTCCTTCTCGACGAGGGCCCGCTCGACGAACTGGGTCGGCCCACCCGCTCGTCGGGCGTCCGGAAGCTGGAGTACTTCCTGGAGATCACCAACCGCAGGGACGTCTATCTCGAGCTGGACATCTACTGGGCGCACGTGGCGCAGTACAAGCACCGCGAGTACGTCGCGCACAACGGCAAGACCCGGACCGACATCTTCGACCCCCTGAAGCTCGTGAAGCAGAACGACAAGCGGTTCCCGCTGTTCCACGCCAAGGACGGGAAGTCCAGCGCCACCGCCAACGGCTACGACATGGTGCCGTTCGGAACCGGTGACATCGACTACAAGGCCTTCTTCTCCAAGCTGGACATCGAGAAGCGCCACAACCCGATGTACGAGCAGGACAACGCGCCCGGAGGGACCGCCGACCCGGGTCGCTCGCTCCAGTACGCCGACCTGAGCTACCAGAACCTCTCCGCCCTGCGCCGTCACTGAGAGCTCGGCGCACCTTAACCACACCTCAGAGCACACACCTCGAAGAAGAATCCGAGGAAGAACCCGAGGAAGGATCCGGAGGATCCGAAGGGTTCGGCGGACCGCCACGTGATCGAAGCCGTTGCCGCGGCACGCGTGGCGGCCCGCCATGTCCTGACACTCCCCTGAAGAAGAGGCTCAGGAAGTTGAAGCTTACCCGCGCCATGCTCGGCGGAGCACTGGCCGCCCTGCTGTTTCCCCTGGCGGTGCCCAGCGCCGCCCCCGCACAGGCCCAGCTCCAGGACGCGGCCACGAACTGGTCGAACTACGAGAAGATCACGCTGACCAAGAACGTCGGCGAGCCGATCGACATGGCGGTCCTGCCGGACAGGAGAGTCCTGCACACCGCCCGCAACGGTGACATCCGCCTGACCGACGGCGCCACCGGTATCACCAAGATCATTAACACGATCCCCGTCTACGCGAACTCCGAGGACGGCCTCCAGACGATCGCGATCGATCCCAAGTTCGCCGAGAACAAGTGGGTCTACGTCTACTACGCGCCGAAGACGATGACGGCGCCGTACCCGGAGACGACCCCCACCGGCTCCGCGCCCAACTCGCTGCCCGCGGGCGCGGACGAGTCGTACTGGAACCAGTGGAAGGGCTACAACCAGCTGTCACGGTTCAAGTGGACCGGTGACGCGCTGGACCTGTCCACCGAGCAGGTGATCATCAAGGTCGAGGTGCAGCGCGGGCAGTGCTGCCACGTCGCGGGCGACATGGACTGGGACGCCGAGGGCAACCTCTACCTCGCCACCGGCGACAACACCCCCGCGGGCACGCCCGGCGCCAACGGTATGGCGCCCAACAACGACGCCCCGGGGATGAACCCCGGGCTGGACTCGCGGCGTGGTGCGGGCAACAGCAACGACCTGCGCGGCAAGATCCTGCGGATCACGGTGAAGGAGGACGGCTCCTACACCGTCCCGGCGGGCAACCTCTTCCCGCCGGGAACGGCCAAGACCCGTCCCGAGATCTTCGTGACGGGGCTGCGGAACCCCTTCCGCATGGACGTCGACGACGTGACCGGCACGGTCTCCTGGGGCGACTACGGTCCCGACGCCGGGGCGCCCGACCCCGCCCGGGGACCCCTGGGCTACGTCGAGTGGGACGTCACCCCCATCGACAAGCCGATGAACGGCGGCTGGCCCTACTGCACGGGGAACCAGTTCAACTACAACGACTGGAACTTCGCGACCGCGACACCGCGCGAGTGGTTCGACTGCGCGGGGGGACCGGTGAACACCTCCCGCTGGAACACCGGTGTGGACAAGCTGCCGCCCGCGACCCCGGCCACCCTCTACTACGGTGACAACAACACCCACCAGCCCGCTGAGTGGGCCGGGCTCACCGACTTCGAGCCCGCGGGCGGCCAGGGACCGATGGGCGGTCCCGTCTACCACTACGACGCGGCGAACCCCTCGACGACGAAGTTCCCCGCGTACTGGGACAAGAAGTTCTTCTTCGCCGAGTTCTCGCAGGACTATCTCGCGGCGTTCACCGTGACGGCGCCTGGCGGGCCGGTGACCAAGATCGAACACTTCCTGCCCAACAGCGCGCTGACGGCCGCGGTGATGCCGATCACCGACAGCCCGATAGACATCGAGTTCGGCCCCGACGGGTCGCTGTACGTGCTCGACTACGGTGACGGCTTCTTCCGCGCCAACCCCGACTCGGGTCTGTACCGCATCGACTACGCCGAGGGGAACAAGACCCCGCAGGCGAAGATCGTCGCCAAGCCGTCGTCGGGCAGCACCGCGCCTCTCGCCGTCGACTTCAGCGCGGCCTCGTCGACCGACGCCGAGCCGGGCCCGCTGACCTACGAGTGGGACTTCGACGGCGACGGGACCTTCGACGCCACCGGCGTGACGGCCTCGCACACCTACCCCGCGCTCGGGCAGTACGTCGCCAGGCTCCGCGTGACCGACGCGCAGGGCAAGTTCGGGCTCACCTCCACCGAGATCACCGTGGGCAACACCGCGCCCGAGGTGACCATCCAGTCGCCGGGCAACGGCTCCTTCTTCAACTGGGGCGACGCGGTGCCGTTCCAGATCAAGGTCTCCGACAAGGAGGACGGCGACAACCCGGTGTGCAGCCGGGTGCAGTGGACCTTCGGCCTCGGTCACGACACGCACGCGCACCCGGAGACCCTCGGTTCCGGATGCTCGGGCGCGTGGCCGACACCGGCCGACGCCCCCGAGCACGGCGAGACCGAGAACATCTTCGGCGTCGTCGTCGTGAGCTACCGGGACAACGGCGCCGGTGACATCCCCGGGGCGGTCGGTGACGCCACGCTCATCCTCAACCCCAAGGAGCTGCAGGCCGAGCACGCCGACACGAGCAGCGGCGTCACCAAGGTGGAGGACGCGAGTGCGTCCGGCCTGGCGAAGATCACGTCGTTCGACGCCGGTGACTGGATCGCGTACGAGCCGGTGAACTTCGCCGGTATCACCAGTGTGAAGACCCGTGCCTCCGGTGCGGGAACGCTCTCCCTGCGATGGGGTTCGGAGACGGCGGAGCCGTTCGCCACCGTCACCGTGCCCGCCGGATCGGGCTGGCAGAGCGTGGAGACCGCGCTCACCGGCGCCCCGACCGGCAGCGGCGAGCTCTTCATCACCTCGACCGGTGGTGTTGAGGTCGACGGGTTCACCTTCCAGGGCGACGGTGTCGCCGACAAGACGCCTCCGACCGTGTCGGCCACGCTCACCCCGGCCCAGCCGGGCGGGGAGAACGGCTGGTACACCGGCAACGTCACGCTGGCGGTCACCGCGACCGACAACGGCACGGTGGCGAGCAGGCAGTACTCGCTCAACGGCGGCACGACGTGGCTGAACGCCAACAACCCGGTCACCCTGAGCGCGGAGGGTGCCATCGAGGTGCGCTACCGGGCGACCGACAACGCGGGCAACGTCTCGCAGATCGGCACCGTCACGGCGAAGATCGACAAGACCGCCCCGGTCCTGACCGTGAGCGGGGTGGAGCCCGGCAAGTACGGCGACTCCGCGTCCGTCACACCCGTCTTCTCGGCGACCGACGCGACGTCGGGAGTGGCGAGCGTGACGGCGGCCATCGGTGACCTGGAGGTGGTCTCCGGCAAGGCGATCGCCCTGTGGGAGCTGGCGCTCGGTGCGCACACGCTGACCGTCACCGCGAAGGACAAGGCGGGGCACGTCACGAAGCGGACCGTCGAGTTCGAGGTCACGACCTCCGTCGCCGACATGCAGAAGCTCATCGACCGCTTCAAGGCGGCCGGGCAGCTGTCGGCCAAGGGCGCCGAGAAGCTCCAGGACAAGCTCTCCAAGGTCATGGTGTCCGAGGACAAGGGGCGCGAGCGCGACAAGAAGAAGATCATCAAGAAGCTTGAGCGCTTCATCGAGGAGGTCAACGATCCGAAGATCGTCTCTAACCCGGTGGTGAAGGCCACGCTCCTGCGTGACGCCAACGCCCTGATCGCGCAGTATCGCGATCCGGCCGCCGGATAACGCCGACGCGCTGATGCCGACACGTTGACGGCGACGCGCTGACGACGCGGGGGGAAAGCCTGACAGGCTCTCCCCCCGCGCTCGTTTCCGGGTCCCGGTGGGTGACGGGAGGCTCGCGGCCGCGTCGTCCGGGACCGGGGTCCCGGAGCCGGGCCACGTCCGAGTGCCGGTGGATCCCGGAGCCTAGGGTTCGGGGGCCGGGTCCGGATCCGTCCGGTGGGCTCCGTGGGGGGCGAGGTCGAGATCCTTGATCCTGGGGTCGCCCTCGTCGGCGAAGTAGTGGTCGGGCTTGGTGGAGTCGTCGCCCTCGGCCATTCTGGCGGAACGCGCGATGACGGTGCCGAGCGCGGCGACGGCGAGGTTGACCGCGAGGGCGAGGATGCCCGCGTAGATCGTCATCTTGGTGTCCAGTCCCAGTTTCTCCAGCGGGAACGCCGACCCCGCGAAGTGCAGCTTGCCGGTGGCCGGGTTGCCGATGTTGTAGAGCAGGAGCATCCCGGCCCCCATGCCGGCCACCCAGCCGGCGATCAGGCCGCCCCGGTGGAACCAGCGGGTGTAGAGGCCGAGCGCCACCGACGGGAGCGTCTGCAGGATGATGACACCGCCGATGAGCTGCAGGTCGATGGAGAAGCCGGTGTCCAGGAACAGGATGCACAGCACCGCGCCGACCTTGACGAGCAGCGAGGTGATCTTGGAGACGCGGGCCTCGTCGGCGTCGCTCGCGTCCCGGCTCAGATACTCCTTGTAGATGTTGCGGGTGAACAGGTTCGCCGCGGCGATGGACATGATGGCCGCGGGGACCAGCGCGCCGATGCCGATCGCGGCGTAGGCGACGCCGGTGAACCAGTCGGGGAACATCCTGTCGAACAGCTGGGGCACGATCGTGTTGTTGTCGGTGCCGATGGGCTGGATCCCGGCCGCGATGGCCATGAAGCCCAGCAGGGCGATCAGGCCGAGCAGCAGGCTGTAGGCGGGGAGCGCCGACATGTTCCGCTTGATCACGTCACGGTTCCTGGAGGCGAGGATGCCGGTGACGCTGTGCGGATAGAGGAACAGCGCGAGCGCCGAGCCCAGGGCGAGCGTGACGTACTGCAGCTGGTTGTTCGCGTTGAGTAGGATCCCGTCGCCGGGTGCGGCGCTGGCGTCGAACTTGGCCTGGGCGGCGTCGAAGATGCCCGACCAGCCGCCCTCGATCTGGGCGGGGATCGCGAAGATCGCGACCAGGATCACGATGTAGATCAGCGTGTCCTTGACGAACGCGATCAGCGCGGGCGCGCGCAGGCCCGACTGGTAGGTGTACGCGGCCAGGATCGCGAACGCGATGATGATCGGCAGATGACCGGTCACCCCCATCGACTTCAGCACGGCCTCGATACCGACGAGCTGGAGCGCGATGTAGGGCATCGTCGCGACGATGCCGGTGATCGCGACCAGCAGCGCGAGGGTGGGGGAGCCGAACCTGGCCCGGACGAAGTCGGCCGGGGTGACGAAGCCGTGCACGTGCGAGACCGACCAGAGGCGGATCAGCACCAGGAACACGATCGGGTAGACCACGATGGTGTACGGCACCGCGAAGAAGCCCATCGCGCCCGCCCCCCAGAGCAGGGCGGGTACGGCCACGAAGGTGTAGGCGGTGTAGAGGTCGCCGCCGACCAGGAACCAGGTGACCCACGAGCCGAAGTTGCGGCCGCCGAGTCCCCACTCGTCGAGGCTGGCCAGGTTCTCCGGGCGGCGCCAGCGCGCGGCCACGAATCCCATGCCGCTGACCACCAGGAACAGCACGGAGAAGATGATGATCTCTGTCAGGTGGGCTTCCATCGGGTCACCGCCGCCGCTTCGTCATCCGGTACACGATCGAGGTGCACGTGACACCGATCGCGATGAAGGCGAGCTGGAGCCAGTAGAACATCGGGAAACCGAAAAGCCGGGGTTCATCGGAATTGTAGAGAAGCGGGAGCAAAGGTAGGATGATCGGCGCGATAAGCAGCCAGTTCCATGGGCTGCGATCGCTCCGGTCCCCGTTTGGAGTGGTCAACGCGGTCTCCTTGAGCTGGAGAATGGACGCCCGGGCAGGGATATCCCCTTCGGCTGACCGGCAGCGTAATTACGCCGCCGTTCCATTCGGGTCACCGAGCGCCGAGTGGCATGTGTGGCGCGACGAACGGCGGCTCGGCCTCGCCGCCGAGGTTCCAGGCCAGGTCGCGGGCGTCGTGCGTCTCCGAGTCCTTCGCTTCACCGCCGGTATCCCACCGATCGCCGACCTCTCGGCGCGGCTTCCTTGACAATGCGGAGTGCATTTCGTAAAGGCGCACAGGCAGGATTGGCCGCCTCCCGCCTCCCGCCTCCCGCCTCCCGTGTGGCGTGTGCCGCGAATGGGTCCTTCCTGTCGTGGGCGCCGCGGCGGTTACCGGTCATCGTTTGACTGGTAGGAAATCTCCTACCTATTCTTGGGGCATGACCATCACGCACATCCAGTTGCTCTCCCTGCCCGTCGCCGACCAGGAGCGGGCGAAGAACTTCTACGTCGGCACGCTCGGCTTCGATCTCGTCTCCGACAATCCGATGGGGCCCGATCGGCGATGGGTGCAGGTGGCTCCCAAGGGCGCCGACACCGCCATCACGCTCGTCACCTGGTTCGACACCATGCCGCCAGGCTCGCTCAAGGGCCTGGTGCTCGAGACCGACGACCTCGACGGTGACGTGGCGGAGCTGAGCGGCCGCGGGGTGGCGATCGAGGGGGGCATCCAGCAGTCGCCGTGGGGGCGGTACGTCACCTTCGACGACCCCGACGGCAACGGGATCGTGTTGCAGACCACCGCGGTGAACGTGTCCGCCGGTGGCTGAGACGGATGTGTTCGCCGCGGTGGCCAACCCCACCAGGCGCCGGTTGCTCGGCCTGCTCCTGGACGGTGGCCCGCAGCCGGTCCAGGAACTGGCCGGCCACTTCGACATGCGCCGGCCGAGTCTGTCGGAGCATCTCAAGGTACTCAAGGACGCCGGCCTGGTGGTCGAGCGCAGGGCCGGTCGGCAGCGGCTGTACTCGTTGAACTCCGAGCCGCTGCGAGAGATGTCGGAGTGGCTCACGCCGTACGAGCGGTTCTGGCGGGAGAGACTCTCCAGCCTTCGTGACCTTCTGGACGCCGAGGACGATGACTGACCCGACCCTGATCCAGACCGATCAGTATCTCGCCCACCCGCCCGCGCGGGTCTGGCGGGCGCTCACCGACACCGACCTGCTGGCGCGCTGGCTGATGCCCAACGACTTCAAGCCGGTCGTCGGTCACCGGTTCACCTTCAGGACCGAGCCGAAACCGAAACACGGCTTCGACGGCGTCGTGCACTGCGAGGTCCTCGACCTGGAGCCGGAACGCCTGCTGCGCCTGTCCTGGAGGGGCGGGAGGCTGGACACCACGGTGGTCTGGAGGCTGGAACCCGAAGGGCGCGGCACCCGGCTGTTCCTGGAGCACGCCGGGTTCGACCCCGACGATCCCGTCCAGCGGCGCACGCGCGCCATCCTCGATGGGGGGTGGCGCTCGCACGTCCTCCGTGCACTGGAGGAGGCGCTGGCGACCGGCTGATCCCGGCCGTTTCGGTCGTCGCGTTCTTCGGCAGGCGTGGCGCGAAAACATGACAGAGGATGTCCTGTTTTCGCGCCACGCTGATCTCATGACAAGAACGCTGGAAGGGAAGGTCGCCCTGGTCGCGGGGGCGACGAGGGGGACCGGGCGGGGCATCGCGGTGGAGCTGGGCGCGGCCGGTGCCACGGTCTACTGCACCGGGAGGAGCACGCGGGCACGACGCTCGGAAATGGGCCGCCCGGAGACCATCGAGGAGACGGCCGAGCTGGTGACCCGTGCCGGTGGGCGGGGCGTCGCGGTCCAGGTGGATCACCTGGAGTCGGAGCAGGTGCGCCTCCTGGTGGAACAGATCAGCAACGAGCAGGGCAAACTCGACATCCTGGTCAACGACGTCTGGGGCTCCGACTCGCTCACCGAGTGGCACGTCCCCGTCTGGAAACACTCTCTCGACGACGGTCTGCGCATCCTCCGGCTGGCGGTGGACACTCACCTCATCACCAGCCACCACGCCCTGCCCCTGCTGATCGAGAATCCCGGGGGCATGGTGATCGAGGTGACCGACGGCACCCTGGAGTACAACATTTCCAACTACCGGCTCTCGGCCTTCTACGACCTGGCCAAGATCTCGGTGAACCGCCTGGCGTTCATCCAGGGTCACGAGTTGCGCCCGCACGGCTGCGCCGCGATCTCGCTCACCCCCGGCTGGCTCAGGTCGGAGAACATGCTGGAACTCTTCGGCGTCACCGAGGAGAACTGGCGGGACGCCACTGCCAAACAGCCGCATTTCGTGATCTCCGAGACACCCGCCTACACCGGTCGCGCGGTCGTCGCCCTCGCCGCCGACGAGGACCGGATGCGCTGGTCGGGGCAGTCGGTGTCCAGCGGGCAACTCGCCCAGGTGTACGGCTTCACCGACGTCGACGGCAGCAGGCCGGACGCCTGGCGCTACATCGAGGAGGTCGAGAGCAAGGGGAAACCCGCCGACGCCACCGGCTACCGCTGACCGGCGCCGCGAGCGCCGGTTCGGCTCGCCGTGAGGGATCAGCGACCCCAGGGTGGGGCCGTAAGAGGTCAGCGGTTCGAAGGCCGGGCCCGTCGCGAGGGGGCAGTGCCCCCATGGTTGGAATCGTCGTGAGAGGTCAACGGCCCGGCGTGCCGGTGTCATCGGAGGAGCGGGGAGCGGAGTACAGGCCGTGCAGGCGGACGGCGGCCTCGGCGAGGCGGGCCCGGAGGCCGGGTGGGTCGACGACCTCGGCCTCCGGGCCGAAACCGAGGATCTGGGCGTAGGCGACCTCCGGCGACTCGACGGGCAGGCGGAACGTGACCCACCCCTGCTCGTCGGGCTCGCCGGCGGAGGCCAGGGCGGCGTCGAGGGCGGCGGGATCGGCGACGGAGGGGAGCGCGCGGAGGCCGGCGGGACTGAGCCGTACGGTGACGTGCGTGGTGAGCAGGGACCCGGCGAACCGCGCCACCCGCTCCGTCCAGAAGGCGGCGAGGTCGAAGGCGCCGTCCCGCTCGAAGCGCAGGTCCGAGTGGATCTGGACCTCGTCGAAGCGGTCGACCCGGTAGATGGCGAACCGGGTCGCCAGGTACCAGACTCCCGCCTTCAACACGAGCCCGTACGGCTCCAGGCGCCGGGCGGTGCCGGCCTGCCGGGTGTCCGCGGTCTGCTCTGCGTCCCCGGCCTGTCCGTCGCGCTCGGTCCACCCGTGGTCTCCGGACCGCGCGGTCCCTCCGCTCGGCCTGTCACGTTCACTCCGCCCGGTGTCTTCGGGGCGCCCGATCCGCCCGGTCTTCATGGTCTCGCCCGATGGCCCTGTCTGTTCGCCAGGGCGGTGGCGCGCGGCACGCCGGTAGAGGGCGGTGACCGGGTGATCGCCCCACACCGCCCTGGCCAGGGGCGCCAGCGCCTGCGGCGGAGGCCGCTCGCTCGCGAACCAGCCGGGGGCGTCCAGGTGGAAGCGCTGGGCCGCGGTCGCGGGGGCGTCGCGGAGGCCGGGAGAGAGCGCGGCCGCGGCTTTCAGCCGCGCCGTGGCCGCCACCTCGCTCAGCCCCATCTCCCGCAGGGCCTGGGGAACCCCCGACAGGAACAGTGCCTCCGCCTCGGCCCGGTCAAGGCCGGTGAGACGGGTGCGGTATCCGTCAAGCAGCCGGTAGCCGCCACCTCGCCCGCGGTCGGCGTACACCGGCACGCCGGCCTCGGAAAGGGCCAGCACGTCACGGTGGACGGTCCGCTCGGAGACCTCCAGTTCCCGGGAGAGCTCCGCCGCGGTCATCCCGCCCCGGCCCTGGAGCAACAGGACCAACGACATCAACCTGGCCGCACGCACCCTCCGACCCTAGCCCCGGTGACGGTGACGGTGACGGTGACGGTGACGGTGACGGTGACGGTGACGGTGACGGCCGGAAGGGGAGCGGGTGGCGGGTGGACCGGACCGGGCGACGACCCGGCGGACAATCCGGCAATCCGGAATCCGGCTCGGTGTCGAGCCGCGAGTCTTTTGCATAGGTTTCATGGGGTTTTTGGCTCCTGCGGAGCGTCGAGGACCCGCCACCGTGTCACGTTGCATGATCGCGGTTGCCGCCGGTACTCTGGCCACATGCGACACCCGATTACCCTTCAGTGGTGGCGCCGCTTCTAGGCGGCGCAGGTTTCGCATTCGCGAGCAGACAAACGGCCGCCCGGGGAGGTGGCCTTTTCTGTGTCCGCCCCCTCAGGGCATCAGGGAAACAAGAGGGGCGATACCGCAGTGGAGACGAGCCGATATACCACCGCCGGCGGCATAGGGGTCGAGGTCACCGCGTCCGACGTGCCCGAGACGGTGCTTGAGGACGTCGTCACGACGCTCGGCGAGCGCCGTGGCGGAGTGCTCTCTTCCGGGATGGAGTATCCGGGCCGCTACAGCCGATGGCACCTCGCCTATGTCGACCCCTGCCTGGAGATCGTGGCCAGGGGACGCAGGATCTCCGCCCGCGCGCTGAACGCCCGGGGCAGGGTGGTCCTGCCCGCCGTCGTGTCCTGCCTGCTGGCGGCCGGCAAGCCCGTCGAGGAGCCGACGGCCGATCTCGTCGAGGTCTACGTGGCGGAGTCGGAGGACATCCTCCCCGAGGAGATGCGCAGCCGCCGTCCCACCGTTTTCACCGCGATCCGCGAGGTCATCGCCGTTTTCAAGGGAGAGAACGAGCATCTGGGCCTGTACGGCTCCTTCGGCTACGACCTGGCCTTCCAGTTCGAGCCGATCAGGCAGGTCCTGACCCGGGCCGCCGACCAGCGTGACCTCGTGCTCCACCTGCCCGACCGGGTGATGGTGATCGACCGCAAGAGGGAGACCAGCAAGGAGTTCCGCTACGAGTTCACCGTGGACGGCGTATCCACCCACGGGCTCGAGCGCGAGGGGGAGGTCGTGCCGCTGCCCGCGCTCCCGTCCGAGCTTCCCGCCGACCCGGAGAAGGGCTCCTACGCCAAGGTCGTGGCCGCGGCCAAGGAGAAGTTCGTCCGCGGTGACCTGTTCGAGGTCGTCCCCGGCCAGGTCTTCCACGCCCCCTGCACCGACCCGGCCGCCTTCTACCGGGGACTGCGCACGGTGAACCCGGCGCCGTACGAGTTCCTGTTCAACCTCGGCGAGGGCGAGCACCTGGTCGGTGCCTCACCGGAGATGTACGTCCGGGTCAGCGGCGACCGCGTCGAGACCTGTCCCATCTCCGGCACCATCGCCCGAGGCGGCAATCCCATCGAGGACGCCGACGCGATCCGGACCCTCCTGTCCAGCGTGAAGGAGGAGTCGGAGCTGACCATGTGCACCGATGTGGACCGCAACGACAAGTCCCGCATCTGCGTGCCGGGGACGGTCCAGGTGATCGGCCGGCGTCAGATCGAGATGTACTCCCGGCTCATCCACACCGTCGATCACATCGAGGGCCGGCTGCGTCCCGAGTTCGACGCCCTGGACGCCTTCCTCACCCACATGTGGGCCGTCACCGTCACGGGAGCCCCCAAGAACTGGGCGATGCAGTTCATCGAGGACCACGAGGAGACCACGCGACGCTGGTACGGCGGGGCGGTCGGCTACATCGGCTTCGACGGCTCGATGAACACCGGCCTGACCCTGCGCACCGCGCAGATCCGCGGCGGCGTGGCCACCGTGCGGGCCGGGGCCACACTGCTGTTCGACTCCGACCCCGAGGCCGAGGAGCGGGAGACCGAACTCAAGGCCAGCGCCCTGCTGGGCGCCCTGGCGGCGGTCGGCGCGGTCCCGCAGGAGCGGACCGAGACGAAGGCGGCCGCGGAGCTGCCGGGAAGCGGCATGAAGGTGCTCCTCGTCGACTACGAGGACTCCTTCGTCAACACCCTCGCCGACTACTTCCGTCAGCAGGGGGCCGAGGTCGTCACACTCAGGCACGGCTTCCCCGTCACGATGATCGACGAGCTGGACCCCTCTCTGGTGGTGCTGTCGCCCGGCCCCGGCTGGCCCTCCGACTTCGGCCTGCCCGCCCTGGTCGGCGCCCTCTACGAGCGTGATCTACCGGTGTTCGGCGTCTGCCTCGGCCTGCAGGGCATGGTGGAGCACGCGGGTGGCACCCTCGAACTGCTGTCCTACCCCGAGCACGGCAAGCGCGGTCAGGTACGGAGGGTGGGCGCGAGCGCCCTGCTCGACGGGCTCCCCGAGGAGTTCACCGCCGCCCGCTACCATTCGGTCCACGCCAAGCAGCCGGGCGTCGCCGGGTTCACCGCCACCGCGTTCACTCCGGACGGCGCGGTGATGGCGATCGAGGACGTCGAGCGACGCCGCTTCGCGGTGCAGTTCCACCCCGAGTCGATCCTCACCGCGGGGGGAGGCGCGGGAGCGAAGGTCATCGCCAACGTTCTTCGGCTCTGCCGCAAGAGCGGGTAAAGAACCCGTGCTTCGCGCCCGGCGAGCACGCCGGGTGACCCTAGAGTTCCCCTCGTCGTGGAGATCGCGGGCGTACCGGGGCCGGTCTCGGCCGGTACGCCTGTGGCGGGGAGGAGCGGGCATGAGGTCGGACGGTGTGCTGCCCGTCGAGTTGCCCGACGCCGTGCGGGAGGCGCTGCTGGCGCCGCTGGTCGACCACAACTGCCACGGCGTGCGCCGCGACGACCTGACCCGGGCCCGGTTCGAGACGCTGCTCACCGAAGCGGGAACCCCGGCGCCGCCGGGCACCACCCACTTCGACACCCCCGCGGGCGCCGCGGTCCGCCGCTGGTGCGCCCCCGTCCTCGGTCTCGCCCCGCACGTGCCGCCCGCCGTCTACCTGGCCCGCCGGATGGAACTCGGCGCCGATGAGGTGAACCGGCGGCTGCTGGGCGCCGCGGGAATCGCCACCTTCCTGTTCGACGGCTTCGACGGCTCCGACACTTTCGACGGTTCCGGCGACTCGGGCGGACCGAAGGGCCCCGGTGGCCCGGATCGTCGGAACCGTTTCGGTGTGCCCGAGGTGTTGCCACCTGCCGAGATGGGCCACGCGGGCGGCGCGGAGACCGCGTGGGTCGTTCCCATCGAACGGGTCGAGGCGGAGGTCGCGGGAAGCGCCGTCTCGGGAGTCTCCTACATCTCCGCCCTCGCCCAGAACCTCGCGGGACGGGCCGTCCGCGCGGTCGCCCTGAAGTCGGTCACGGCCCACCGGTCAGGCAGGCGTCTCGATCCGGCCAGGCCGAGCCGGGGAGCGGTGATCGCGGCGGCCACCCGGCGGCTGGCCTGCCCCGGGGAGAGGCTCACCGACCAGGTGCTGCTGCGCCACCTGCTCTGGACGGCCGTCGACGTGGCCAGGGAGTACGGGCGGCCGCTGCAGTTTCACACCGGTCTCGCTCGCCCCGGCGGCGGTGCGCGCCGCGACACTCACCTGGGACGCGGTGGCCGGATCACCTCCGGCGGTCACGAGGCCCACGGTGGTTTCGGTACCTCCGGCGGTCACGCCGGAGGTGTCCCCGGCCCGCACGACGCGGGTCCGGCGCCGGTGGCCGGCTTCATCATGGCCGTGCAGCCGGTGGGCGTCCCCGTCGTCCTGCTGCACTGCCACCCGTTCCACCGCCAGGCGGCCGGGCTGGCGGGGGTCCTTCCGCACGTCTACGTCGACGTGGGGGCGGCCCTGACCCGCAGTGCCACGGGCTCGGCGGCGGTCATGGCGGAACTGCTGGAGCTCGTGCCGTTCCACAAGCAGCTGTTCGGTTCCGGTGGCCACGGCGTGGCGGAGACCTGTCACCTCGGCGCCCTGCACTACCGGCGCGGCCTGGCGGGGGCGCTCGCCGCGAGACTGGCCGACGGCGAGTGGAGCGTCGCCGACGCGGCCCGGGTGGCCCAGATGATCGGCTCCGGCAACGCGCGCCGGATATACCGGTTGTGACGGGTGCCCGGCCCAGGGGCGGATGGGCCCCTGGAATAATGGGGCGACTGTTGGTGCGACGAGGGGGAGCCAGTTGACGGGCGATGGGGCAGAGGCACGCTTTCTTGACAACGTGACCGTGGAGCTGGTCAAGCACAGCGCCTCCGACACCGACGTGCTCTGGGCCGCGCGGGTGTCGACCGCCGGGGAGCAGTCCCTGGAGGAGATCGGCAAGGACCCCGAGCGTTCGAAGGGGCTGATCAATTTCCTGATGCGCGACCGGCACGGCAGTCCGTTCGAGCACAACTCGATGACCTTCCTCGTCAGCGCTCCGATCTTCGTCTTCCGTGAGTTCCACCGGCACAGGGCGGGATGGTCGTTCAACGAGGAGAGCGGGAGATATCGCGAGCTTCGTCCGGTCTTCTACGTGCCGGGCCACGACCGGAAGCTGGTGCAGAAGGGCAAGCCGGGGCAGTACGTCTTCGCCGACGGTGACGCCGGGCAGCACAAGCTCGTCACCGAGGTGATGGAGTCGTCGTACCGGAACTCTTATGCCGCCTACCAGGAGATGCTGGAGGCCGGGATCGCGAGGGAGGTGGCCAGGGCGGTGCTGCCCGTCGGTCTCTTCTCGTCGATGTACGCCACCTGCAACGCGCGCTCGCTCATGCACTTCCTGTCCCTGCGTACCAAGAACGAGCAGGCCAGGGTGCCCTCGTTCCCGCAGCGCGAGATCGAGATGGTGGCGGAGAAGATGGAGGCGGCCTGGGCGGAGCTGATGCCCCTCACGCATGCGGCCTTCGTGGCAGCGGGCAGGGTCGCTCCCTAGCCCGCCTCAGCCCGTCGTCTCCGGGGAGCGGGAGAGGACGGGCAGGACGAAGATCTCGGCACCGGGAGGCAGCGCGCAGTCGAGGCCGCCATGGTGCCGGGCGTTCTCCCCGCAGACGAACATGCTGATATGGCGGCGGATGCCCCCGTAGTCGTCGCGGAGCCGCTGCTCCAGGAACGGGTGCGTGCGGCGGAGCATGTCGAGGGCGGAGCCCAGCGTGGGGTGTCCGTCGTCGCGGTCGGCGATCGCGAAGACGCGGATCTCGGTGGTCTCGCCCGCCCAGTGGCGCAGTGTGGCGGGAAGCATGAAGGTCACGAGGGTGACGGGTCTGGCCATCGGCTCAGAGCACCGTGACGTGCGAGGCGGGCACGGCCGGGGGCCGAGGGGGGAGCTCACCCCGGTCCGCGGAGGGCCGCCGCCGGTGGAGGGGACCGGGGACGAGGGCGTGCGGACGGGCGGTCCCGGCCGGAGGGCCGGACGGACGGCGACGGTGGCGGACGGGGCCGGCCGGGCTGCCGGGCGAGTGACGATGACGGCGGACGGGTCCGTGCGGGTGGCGGTCGAGAGGGGGGCACGGGCTGGGAGGGGGGCCCTCGTGCATGACCATCTCCTTTCGGATCGGGCCTCATGCTGCCATGTCACGCCGCGTCCCGCCGTGCTCTATGAAATTTGCGTGATCAATTTGGGGTGTTAGTCGCGAATGTCGCTCAAGGATCCCCCTCCACGGTGTCCCGGTGGATATGGGCCGGAGGCATTCCGCCCCGCTGGAGCCTGCGGACGGTCTCGTTGACCATGGCGACCGGGCCGCAGACATAGGCCTCGTGGTCGGCCCACGAGTGGAACCGCTCCATCACCTCGGAAAGACGGCCCCGCATGCCGGCGTACCCCCGCTCCTCGGAGACCACGGGCAGCACCCGCAGCCACGGGAAGGCCGACTCCATCCGCCGCAGGTCGGTCAGGTCGTAGAGTTCGGCGGCCGTGCGGGCTCCGTACAGCAGGTGGATGTTGGGGCGGCGCCCGGAGTCGATCAGGTGCTCCAGGATCGCCTTGATCGGGGCCAGGCCGGTGCCGCTCGCCACGCACAGGATGTCGCGTCCGGAGCCGGAGGGCACCATGGTGCCGATCGCGGGGCCCAGCGTCACGGTGTCACCGATCCGGGTGTGCCTGACCAGCGTGGTGGAGACCCAGCCACCGGTGATCGCGCGGACGTGCAGACGGACGGTGTTGTCGTCCCGGGGTGCGTTCGCGATGGAGAACGCGCGCCAGACGCGTGGCCAGCGCGCGGTCTGCACGTTGACGTACTGGCCGGGCACATAAGGCAGCTCCTGGCCGGGCCGCAGGGTGATCACCGCGATGTCCGGGGTGCGGAGCTCGTGGTCGATCACCTCGGCCGGCCACCAGGCGGGCGACACTCCCGCGTCCGACTGGGCTGACTCGATCATGAGATCGGCGGCGGCGGCGTACGCGGCCACCCACGCCGCCTCGATCTCGGTGTTCCAGACCTCGGCGGCGAAGCGCCGGATCGTGGCGAGGAGCGCGTTGCCGACCGCGGTGTAGTGCTCGGGGACCACCCCGTACTTGCGGTGGTCGCGGCCGAGCTGGCCGAGGAACGACGCCATGCCGCCGGGGCTGTCCAGGCTCCAGACGATCCTGGTCAGCGCGCTGAACAACCGGTCGCGCTGGATGTCCATCGCCGGGGGGAACATCGCCCGCAGGTGCGGGTTCTCGGCGAACAGGCGCCCGTAGAAGTATGCCGCGGCCTTGTCCGCGACGGGTTCGACGACGGCGAAGCTTTCCTTGACAAGACGCGGATTCAAAGACATTTAAAGAACCCACCCTAATTGACCGGCTCAAAGTCCGATCACGCAGATCCACCTCCCTGACGGCTCCGGGTGAAGAGTGACCTGGAGCCCCGGCTCGCCCGGTCACTCGAATTCGAGTCTTCCATCACCTAGTGGGCCTCACAACCGTTTCCCGGCAATATAGCGGGAAATCTAACTATCGGTAATTGGAGAGTTATTTTGGGTGACTGGTTAATCTGTGGAGAGCTGGATAAACGAATAATAATCACATTCGTTTTGAAGGTGAAATTTACTATTCGTACGATTTCTCATCACGGCGGGGTTCCGAGGGGTTGGGCGGCGGGAAGCCCTCCGGCGGTGAGGGGTGGGGAGGCCCGGCGAGACGACACTGATACCTCGGATGTGTGACATGACCGAAATAGAGTGCGCCATGATAGGGAAGCTGTTGAAGATGGGATCGGTGCTGTCCGAAACAGGTGGCGCCACCTCGTGCACGCCCCCCTGGAGAACGCATGCCCCAACCCTTGATCGGTATCACCACCTACCTTGAGGCCGCCCGCTGGGGCGACTGGGTCAGGGAGGCCGTCCTGTCGCCGACCTCCTACGCGCGGGCCGTCGAGAAGGCGGGGGGCGCCCCGGTGCTGCTGCCCCCGCTCAACCTCGGCGGGATCGACGACTACGTCCGCGGCCTGTCCGGTGTGATCCTCGCCGGAGGGGGCGAGCTCGATCCCTCCCTGTACGGGGCCGCCCGCGAGGAGCGCGTCGGTGACCCGCAGCCGCACCGCGACCGCTTCGAGTTGGCGCTGGCCCGCGCCGCAGTCAAGGCCGACCTGCCGCTGCTCGCCTCGGGGCGGGGCATGCATGTCCTGAACGTCGCCCAGGGCGGGAACCTGATCCCCTGGCTCCCCGAGGTGGTCGACCACGACCGTCACGCCGCCTCCACGGCGCACCGCGTCCAGATCAGCGTCTCCAGCAAACTCGGCAAGACGCTGGGCGACAAGGCCGAGGTGACCGCCTCCCATCACCAGGCCGTCAAGCGGCTGG
Organism: Streptosporangium sp. NPDC000563; assembly: GCF_040299985.1. Taxonomy (NCBI): domain Bacteria; kingdom Bacillati; phylum Actinomycetota; class Actinomycetes; order Streptosporangiales; family Streptosporangiaceae; genus Streptosporangium; species Streptosporangium sp. NPDC000563. The sequence continues at coordinate 19,424 of NZ_JBEPDA010000011.1, forward strand.
GCACCGGCCTGCTCGCCGTGGCGTGGGCCGACGACCAGATCGTCGAGGGCGTCGAGCTGGAGGGGCACAGGTTCGGCATCGGTGTGCAGTGGGACCTCGCGCGAGCCGGGGACAACCGGCTCGTCGAGGCCCTGGTCGAGGCCGCCGGATCCTGACACCGTCGCGCGGACGTGACGTCCCGCGTGATCGCCCCGGTGCGCCGGTCGTTCCCGACGCCGTCGCGCGGACGTCACCCGCGAGAACGGGCGATGCGACGCGCCGCTGACGCGCGCCGCCGCCGCGCCCGGGTCCCGCCGTGCCGGGGACGACGCGGGTAGGGTGCCGATCATGCCGTTGCACCCGCAGGCCGAGGCCTACCTGAAGCTCTTCCAGACAGACCTCGGTGCCCCTCTCTCCACTCTCACCCCCGAAACGATCGCCGAGCTGCGGACCCTCGACGCCTTCGCCGAGCAGCGCGGTCCGATCATTCCCCTGCCGATGGTGAGGGACGACGTCGCCGCGGGGGTGCCGGTCCGCGTCTACCGGCCCCGGGAGGGCGACGACCCCCTCCCCGCGCTCGTCTACTTCCACGGCGGAGGCTGGGTCTTCGGAAGCGTCGAGCGCAACGACGCGCTCGGCCGCGACCTCGCGGTACGCAACGGGGCGGTCGTGATCTCGGTCGACTACCGGCTCGCGCCCCACCATCCCTTTCCCGCGGCGGCCGACGACGCGTGGAGCGTCGTCCAGGACCTCTTCGCCCGTCCCGGCGCCTACGGGGCCGACCCCGGGCGCATCGCGGTCTGCGGCGACAGCGCCGGGGGCAACGTCGCGGCCGTCGCCGCCTGGCGGGCCAGGGACGCCGGGCTCGGGCTCGCCCACCAGCTGCTCGTCTACCCGGTGACCGACGTGGCCATGGACACCGAGAGCTACCGCACCTACGCCACCGGATTCGGGCTCGGGGCCGATGAGATGGCCTGGTTCGTCACGCAGTACGGAGGCGACCCGGCCGACCCCCGGCTCGCCCCGGCCCGGCTGGCCGACAAGTCCGGCCTGGCCCCGGCGACGGTGATCGTCGCCGAGTGCGACCCGCTCTGCGACGAGGGCGAGGAGTACGCCGCCCAGCTCGCCGAGGCCGGAGTGCCGGTCGAGGTGAGGAGGTACGAGGGGGCCATCCACGGTTTCTTCGGCCTGCCGGGCTTCTTCGACCAGGCGACCGAGGCGCGCGAGTACGCCGCGGCCCGTCTCGCGGAGGCATTCCGGTGAGCGGCGCCGCCCCTGCCCCCATGCGGTGGGAGCGTCCGCGACCCGGTCAGAAACTCCTGGGCAGCCCGAGCACCTGGGTGGCCAGATAGTTGAGCAGGAGCTCCTCGGTGACGGGGGCCACCCTGCCGATGCGGGCGTCGGCCAGCAGGCGGGCCACCGGATACTCCAGCGAGTAGGCCATGCCGCCGTGCGTCTGGAAGGCGTGGTCGGCCGCCTCCCACGCGGCCTGTGAGGCGGTCAGTTTGGCGATGTTGGCCTCGGTGCCGCAGGGCAGCTGCCTGTCGAACAGCCACGCGGCCTTGTAGAGCATCAGCCTGGCCAGCTCGATCTTGGCCTTGACCTGGGCGAGGGGGAAGGCGATGGCCTGGTTGGCGCCGATCGGGCGGCCGAAGACCTCGCGCTCCCTGGCGTACCGCACGGCCACCCCCAGCGCCACCTCGGCGCCGCCGAGGGCGGAGGCGGCCAGCAGGACGCGCTCGGGGTTGAGGATGTCCCACAGCACCAGCGCGCCCTGGTCGACCTCGCCGACGACGTTTCTCTCGGGGACCCGCAGATCGTCGATGAAGACCATGTTGGACGGGGTGGTGTTCGCGCCCATCTTCGGGATCGGCCGGAAGGACAGCTGCCCGGCGGCGACCGCCTCGGGGACGTTCACCAGCAGGACGGTCAGGCCGTTGGAGCGAGGACTGGCCTCGGCGGCCGGGATGGTCCGGGTCACGAGGAGCATCCAGGTCGCCCGCTGCACCCCGGTGATCCAGATCTTCTGGCCCTGGACGACGAACTCCGCACCGTCGCGGCGGGCGAAGGTGGAGATGCCAAGGGCGTTGGACCCGGCGTCGGGCTCGGTCAGGGCGAAGCAGGTCTCCAGCTCGCCGGTGGCCAGCCTGGGCAGCAGCTCCTCACGCTGCCGGCCGCTGCCGTGCCTGGCGAGGGTCATGGCGCCGAACCCCGGGGTGAGCACGTAGGTGAACGCCGAGCCGCCCGCCGAGCCGGAGGCCGACAGGGTCTCGGTGGCCACGGCCAGCTCCAGCAGGCCCTGCCCGCCGCCGCCGTACTCCTCGGGCACGGCCAGGCCGAGCCAACCGCCCTTCGCCAGATCCTGCCAGACCTCCTCCGGCCAGCGCTTCTCGCTCTCGCACCGCTGCCAGTAGTCCAGGTCGTAGCGGGCGCAGATGTCGCCGATGCCGCGCTGCACGGCGAGGGCGCTCTCGGGGAGGGTGAAGTCCACGATGATCAACTCCATCGTTCTCGGCGGGGGACTGCCGCGGAAGTGTGAGTCTGCGGCTCCGTCGGCTCCGCTGGCTCAGGATTCCGAGGCGGGAAGGCGCGGCCTGCGCGCGTGGTAGACGAAGGCCGGCGGCACGTTCCCCCACACCGTCCGGCCCACGACGACCTCCTCGAAGGTGTCGGCGAGACGCTTCCTGAAGCGCCGCGCGGGGGGAAGGCGCTTGGCGAAGCTGTACGCGAAGGTGGTGAAGGCCGTGTGCGGGCCCATGATCGCGGTGACCGCCTCCAGCAGGCGGGCCTGTGTGTCCGCGGAGAAGGCGGCCCACGGCAGCCCGCTCACGATCGCGTCGGCCTTGGACAGGCCGCGCTCCTGGAGCAGCTGCGGCAGCCGCGCCGCGTCGTCGACCACGACGTCCACCCCGGGGTTTCCCGCGGCGAGGAACTCGGCCAGCCTCGGGTTGATCTCGACGGCCATGTGGTGTCCCCGGCCGCCCAGCCGGCGCTGGATCTCCGCCGTGAACGCGCCGGTGCCGGGACCGAGCTCGACGATCACCGGATCTCCCCGGAGGGGAACGGGCGAGGCCACCGCCTCGGCGAGCCGCCGCGAGCTCGGCGCCACCGCTCCGACGGTGCCCGGCGAGCGGAGCCACTGTCCCAGAAAGAGCGCGGTGTCATTGGTCATGGTCTGAAGCGTAGGGGAATCCGCCAGGCGGTGGATCCGTAGGTCATTCCCCAGGCTGACGACCCGGCCGTGCCTCCGCGGTCACGATGTGCTTCGAACCACTCGCTTTTCATCTTTCATCTGAGGAAGGACACATCTCATGCAGGAGGTCGTCACCCAGCCCGATCCGACGCGGGGCCGTCAGGTATCCACGGGCCTGCTGTACGGCGTCCGCGTCCTCGTCGTCGCCCAGGCCGCCGGACTCGTCGTCGCCGCCTCGTTCGCGGGCCAGGCCGTACAGGGCGGGGGAGAACTCGGCGAGACCCACGTCATGGCCGGGATGGTGGTGCACCTGATCGCCCTGCTGCAGATCGTCGCGGCCGTGCTGGTCTGGCGTCCGGGACGGGGGGCGGGCTGGCCCGCGCTGGCCAGTCTCGGCCTGTTCCTGATCGGCATGGGCCAGCACTTCAGCTGGGACGCGCTCGGCACCCACGTGCCCAGCGGTCTCGCCCTGTTCGGACTGACCGTGGCGGTGCTCATCTGGGCGTGGTCGCCCCGCGCCGCCGAGCGCCGGTCCTGAGACGTGCGCCCTCCCCGCATCCCCTCGGTGGCGCCGGACACAGTAGTGTCACCATCAGGTGCGGGGAGGGAGTTCAGCCGGTGGGTCCGGAAGAATCGGGGGCTGAAGATCGAATTTGGACGGTTCCCAACGCGCTGAGCCTGGCCAGGCTCCTGGGGGTGCCGGTCTTCCTCTGGCTCGTGCTGGGGCCGAAGGCCGACGGCTGGGCCGTCGCCCTGCTCATGCTGGCCGGATTCTCCGACTGGCTCGACGGCAAGATCGCCCGTGCCTGGAACCAGACCAGCAGGCTCGGCCGCCTGCTCGACCCGCTGGCCGACCGGCTCTACATCCTGGCCACCCTGTTCGGCCTCGCCATGCGCGAGATCATCCCCTGGTGGCTGGCGCTCGCCATCCCGCTGCGCGACGTGATGCTGCTGGGCATCCCGCTCATCCTGCGCCGTCTCGGATACGGTCCGGCACTGCCCGTGCACTTCCTCGGCAAGGCCGCCACCGCGAACCTGCTCTACGCCTTCCCCCTGCTCTTCCTGGCCCATCACCCCTCCTGGTACGCCGAGGCGGCGGGGATCGTCGGCTGGTCCCTCGCCATCTGGGGCACAGGTCTGTACTGGTGGTCCGGAGTGCTGTATTGGGTACAGGTGCGTCAGCTGACCAGCGAGGCCAAACGCCTTAAGAGGTGATCTGTGAAGGCCGTCGTCATGGCGGGCGGGGAAGGGACACGGCTCCGGCCGATGACCGCGAACCAGCCCAAGCCTCTCCTGCCCGTGATCAATCGGCCGATCATGGAGCATGTGCTCCGCCTGCTGAAACGGCACGGTTTCACCGAGACGGTGGTCACCGTGCAGTTCCTGGCGGCTCTGGTCAGAAACTACTTCGGCGACGGCGACGAGCTCGGCATGAGCCTGCACTACGCCACCGAGGACACGCCGCTCGGCACCGCGGGCAGCGTCAAGAACGCCGCCGACCGGCTCCGTGACGACCGCTTCCTGGTCATCTCCGGCGACGCGCTGACCGACATCGACCTGAGTGACATGATCCGCTTCCACCGCGAGAACGGCGCGATGGTCACGATCGGGCTCAAGCGCGTCCCCAACCCGCTGGAGTTCGGCATCGTCATCGTCGACGACCAGGGCAGGGTGGAGCGCTTCCTGGAGAAGCCGACCTGGGGCCAGGTCTTCTCCGACACCGCCAACACCGGCATCTACGTGATGGAGCCCGAGGTCCTCGACGAGATCGCGGCCGGGGAGTCCGTCGACTGGTCGGGCGACGTGTTCCCCAGGCTGCTGGAGCGCGGCGCCCCGCTGTACGGCTACGTGGCCGACGGCTACTGGGAGGACGTGGGCACCCACGAGAGCTACCTCAAGGCCCAGGCCGACGTCCTGTCGGGGCGGGTCAAGGTCGACATCGACGCCTTCGAGGTCTCGCCGGGCGTCTGGGTGGCCGAGGGGGCCTCGGTCGACGCCGACGCCGTCCTCAAGGGCCCCCTCTACATCGGCGACTACGCCAAGGTCGAGGCGGGGGCCGAGCTGCGCGAGTACACCGTGCTCGGCAGCAACGCGGTGGTCAGGGAGGGAGCCTTCCTGCACCGCGCGGTCGTCCACGACAACGTCTACGTCGGGCCCAGCGCCCACCTGCGCGGTTGCGTGATCGGCAAGAACACCGACCTGATGACCGCGGCCAGGGTCGAGGAGGGCGCCGTCGTCGGAGACGAGTGCATCATCGAGGCCGAGGCGTACATCTCCTCCGGCGTCAAGATCTACCCGTTCAAGACCATCGAGGCCGGGGCGGTGATCAACAACAGCGTCATCTGGGAGCCGCGCGCCCAGCGCAACCTGTTCGGCCCCCGGGGGGTGTCGGGGCTGGTGAACGTTGAGATCACCCCCGAGTTGTGCGTACGGCTGGCCAGCGCGTACGCCACCACCCTGAAGAAGGGCGCCTCGGTCATCACCTCCCGCGACTCCTCCCGTGCCGCGCGGGCACTGAAGCGGGCGGTGATCAGCGCCCTGAACGCGAGCGCGATCAACGTGCTCGACCTGGAGGCGTCCCCGCTCCCGGTGGCCCGCTTCCACACCGCCAGGGAGAACGCCGTCGGCGGCATCGCGCTGCGCACCACCCCCGGCGACCCGCAGAGCGTCGACATCGTCTTCATGGACGAGCACGGCGCGGACCTGTCCCCGGCGGCCCAGCGCAAGCTGGACCGGGTCTTCTCCCGGCAGGAGTTCCGCCGCGCCTTCCCCGGAGAGATCGCCGAGCTGAGCTTTCCGGCCAGGGCGGTGGAGGACTACACGCACGAGCTGCTGCGCCTGGTCGACATCAGCGGGGTGCGCGACGTCGACATGAAGGTCGTGGTCGACTGCGCGGGAGGCACCTCCTCGCTGGTGCTGCCCAGCCTGCTGGGCCGGGTCGGGGTGGACGTGCTGACCGTCAACAACCGGCTGGACGACGCCTCGCCCACCGAGACCCTCGCCGAGCGCCGCCGTGATCTGCAGCGCCTCTCAGAGCTCGTCAGCTCCTCCAGGGCGGCCTTCGGGGTGCGCTTCGACCCGGTGGGGGAGCGGGTCGCGCTGGTGGACGAGATGGGCCAGCTGATCAGCGAGGAGCGCGCCCTGCTGGTCGTGCTCGACCTGGTCGCCGCCGAGCGGCGCGGCGGCAGGGTGGCGCTGCCGGTCACCACCACCCGGGTGGCGGAGCAGGTCTGCAGGTTCCACGGCGTGCAGGCCGAGTGGACCTCCACCGCGATCGACGCGCTGACCACCGCGGCCAGAGGGCCGGAGACGATCTTCGCGGCCGACGGGCGCGGCGGTTTCATCGTGCCCGAGTTCGGGCCCACGGTGGACGGCCTGGCGGTGTTCCTGCGCCTGCTGGGCCTGGTCGCCAGGACCAGGCTCTCGCTCAGCCAGATCGACGCCAGGATCCCCGAGGCCAAGCTGCTGCGCCGGACCGTGCCGACCCCGTGGGCCGCCAAGGGCGCGGTGATGCGCTCGGTCATCGAGGCCGCCGAGCACTACCGCATCGACACCACCGACGGGGTCCGGGTCGTCGCCGAGGACGGCAGCTGGGCCCTGGTGCTGCCCGACCCGACGGAGGCGGTCACCCACCTGTGGGCCGAGGGCTTCGACGTCGACTCCGCGCAGACCCTGATCGAGCACTGGGCGCGGGTGGTCGAGGACGCCGCGGGCGGCTGAAGGGCACAGCCGGGCACAGACGGGCACAGACGGGCACAGACGGGCGCAGGTGGGCCCAGCCGGGCACCGGGGGAGAGGAGCAGGTCGTGAGCGAGGACCGTGAGCCGAGCGGAGCGGGAAAGCCGGGCGGGCAGGGAGGAGGATGAGCGCTCGGGGCGAGGGGTCGCGACAAAACACAGCGCGGCGCCATGGACCGGAGACAGTGCCCCACTGTAACTTTGTCACCGACCGTACCCGCGGTTCAGCGTCAACCTTGACCTTCGCGCCTCATCACTGTATGTTGCGGCATTCGCAGTCCGAGAAAACACTTGAGAAGCGAAGAAGCGAGGCGCGCATCACTGAGCACCGTTGCCGCGTCTTCGCGGTAGGAGGCCGAGCCGATCGATGCCGAGCGTCTACTGCACGCAGTGCGGTCATGCCAACCCTGAGGATGCCCGTTTCTGTTCACGATGCGGGTCGCCGCTTACCAAAGCCGAGACCGCCGGAGACAGCACATCGACGATCTCCCTCTCCGGGATCGAGGCATATGAGGCGGAGACAGGTGAGACGCTTCTCGCCGAACGGCAGGCCGTCGAGCAGTTGCCCCCGGGCACCGCGTTGCTGGTCGCGATGCGCGGCCCCAACGCCGGCAGCCGGTTCCTGCTCGACAGCGATCTCACCACCGTGGGCCGCCATCCGGAGAGCGACATCTTCCTCGACGACATCACGGTCTCGCGCCGTCATGTGGAGTTCTACCGGCGCGGCGGCGGGGTCTTCACCGTCCGTGACGTCGGCAGCCTCAACGGTACGTACGTGAACCGCGAGCGCATCGAGGAGGTCCCGCTGTACGGCGGGGACGAGGTGCAGATCGGCAAGTTCCGCCTCGTCTTCCTCACCCGCGGTGCCGCTGGAGGATGATGAGCTCGCAGGCCGCTCGTGCGCACATGAGCATCGGGGAGGTGCTCGCCCTCCTGCAGGGCGAGTTCCCCGACGTCAGCATCTCCAAGATTCGTTTCCTGGAGGGCGAGGGGTTGATCGAGCCGGAGCGCAGTCCCTCCGGTTACCGCAAGTTCAGCTACGCCGACGTCGAGCGGCTCCGTTACATCCTCAGCGAGCAGCGTGACCGCTACCTGCCGCTGCGAGTGATCAAGGATCATCTGGAGGCGGCCGATCGCGAGGAGCGCCCGGCCGCCCGGCCGCGCGCCGTCCCCGACGAGGCGCCTCCCGAGCTCAGGCTCACCCGCGAGGAGCTGATCGCCGCCGCCGAGCTCGACGAGGAGACCCTCGCCGAGCTTGAGGACTACGGCCTGCTGGCCGCGGTGGCCCGCTACTACGACGCCGAGGCGCTGGCCGTGGCCCGCAGCGTCGGAGCCCTCGCCGCCTTCGGCCTGCGCGCCCGCCACCTGAGGGCGGTCAAGGCCGCGGCCGAGCGCGAGGCGGGCCTGGTGGAGCAGGCCGTCGCCCCGCTGCTGCGCCGTCGCGGGCCGGGCGCGATCGACCAGGCCGACGAGACGGCGAGGGAGATTTCCGGCCTGCTGCTGGAATTGCACGCCTCGCTGCTGCGTTCCGGCGTGCGTGGGGCTCTGGGTCGGTGAGAGCCTGACCAGGCACTCGTACCCCCACGAGTGTTACGTTGAACAAACCGGTCGGAATCCAGCGAAGACGGAGCAGCCCGTGTTGCAGATGGAGGTCGTGGGCGTTCGAGTTGAAATGCCCTCCAACCAGCCGATCGTCTTGTTGAAAGAGACGCATGGGGAGCGTTACCTGCCTATCTGGATCGGCATGACGGAAGCCACGGCGATCGCCATGGCCCAGGCCGAGGAACCACCACCCCGGCCGCTCACTCATGACCTGTTCCGTGACGTGCTCGAAGGGCTCGGAGTCCGGCTGAGCACGGTCAACATCGTCGCCCTGCGCGACGGCATCTTCTTCGCCGATCTCGTGTTCTCCAACGGGGTGGAGGTGAGCGCGCGTCCCTCGGACTCGATCGCCTTGGCACTTCGCACCGGCGCACGTATCTTCGCGAGTGAGGACGTGGTCCGGGAGGCGGGGGTGATCATCCCCGACGACCAGGAGGACGAGGTGGAGAAGTTCAGGGAGTTCCTTGACACGATCACGCCCGAGGACTTCGGCCGCGCGGGGTAGGAATTTCGGTGCATTTACGCTTCACGACGCGCCGAGTGGGGTCGTTGACTGGACTTGGCCCCAGTCCTACGGTGCATGTGAACCCTGCGGCCGTGCGTAAACCCCCAGATCAGGCCGTGGGATGAGAGAAAGCCGGAGGTCCGCGTGGCGGTCAGCAGCGGCGAGGGTAGAAACGCCGATCAGGATGACCCGAAACGGCGCCAGTCGGCACGTCAGCGCGCGGGTGAAGAGGGTCTGCTGTTCGACGGGCAACCGGTGAAGGTGCCCGCCGACATCGGCTACCGGGGCCCGACGGCCTGTTCCGCGGCCGGCATCACCTACCGGCAACTCGACTACTGGGCGCGCACCGGCCTCGTCGAGCCCACCGTGAGAGCCGCCCACGGATCCGGCTCCCAGCGCCTTTACGGCTTTCGCGACATCCTGGTGCTCAAGGTCGTCAAACGGCTCCTCGACACCGGCGTCTCCCTCCAGCAGATCCGCATCGCCGTGCAGCACCTGCGCGACCGGGGCGTCAACGACCTGGCCGGGATCACCCTGATGAGCGACGGGGTGAGCGTCTACGAGTGCACCTCGCCCGACGAGGTGATCGACCTCCTCCAGGGCGGCCAGGGAGTCTTCGGCATAGCACTGGGACGGGTGTGGCAGGAGGTGGAGGGCTCCCTCGCGGATCTGCCCGGCGAACGTGCGGAGTCGAGCGAGGGCCCTTTAGGCGATCATCAGGCCGATGAGCTGGCCCGCCGTCGCAGAGCACGACGAACCGGGTAAACTCGGACTCGCTGCTGACCCTGTGCGGGAGAGACCCCGACAGCGAGCGGGGCGCCGAAGGAGCAACCTCCCCGGAATCTCTCAGGCACCCGGTACCGCACGGACGAGGCAACTCTGGAAAGCAGGCGCGCCGGCCAGGCGCGACTCACCGACGGTGCAAGCCTCCCGTCACGGGTAGGTGAAGCTCTCAGGTCACGACGCGTGAGACGGTCGTGATGACAGAGGGGGAGACCAGGCATACGCCCGCGCCCAGCGCCGGTCTCCACCCCGTCCCGGGAGGCTTCACAATGACCGACCTGTCATCGCTCAGCGAACTCGGCTCCCTGCCGTTCTCCACCCGCCACATAGGGCCGGACGACGCCGGCCAGACCCGCATGCTGGAGGCGGTCGGATTCGCCTCCGTGGCCGACCTGGTCGCGGTGGCCGTGCCCGAGGCGATCCGCTCCGCGGGGCGGCTGAGCCTGCCCCCGGCGGCCGGGGAGTCCGAGGCCCTCGCGGAGCTTCGAGTCCTCGCCGGGCGCAACACCGTGCTCACCTCGATGATCGGCCTGGGCTACCACGACACGATCACTCCGGGCGTCATCCGCCGCAACCTCCTGGAGAACCCCGGCTGGTACACCGCGTACACGCCCTACCAGCCGGAGATCTCCCAGGGCCGTCTGGAGGCCCTGATCAACTTCCAGACCGTCGTCTCCGACCTGACCGCCCTCGACGTCGCCGGTGCCTCCCTGCTCGACGAGGCCACCGCCGCCGCCGAGGCGATGACCCTGGCCCGCCGCGCCGGCCGCGGCCCCTCGAAGGTGTTCGTGGTCGACGCCGACGCGCTGCCGCAGACCAAGGCGGTGCTGCGCACCCGCGCCGAGCCGCTCGGCATCGAGCTGGTCGAGAGCGACTTCACCGCCGAGCTTCCCGAGTGCTTCGGGGTGCTCGTGCAGTATCCCGGCGCCAGCGGCAGGATCCGCGACTTCCGCGCCGTCGCCGACGCCGCCCACGCGCGCGGCGCCCAGGTGGTCGCCGCCGCCGACCTGCTCGCCCTCACCCTGCTGGCCGCGCCGGGCGAGCTCGGCGCCGACATCGCCGTCGGGTCCTCGCAACGCTTCGGCGTCCCCCTCGGCTTCGGCGGCCCCCACGCCGCCTACATGGCGGTCCGCGACGGTCTCCAGCGCCAGCTGCCGGGCCGCCTGGTGGGCGTCTCCCAGGACGCCGACAAACGCCCCGCGTACCGGCTCGCCCTCCAGACCCGTGAGCAGCACATCCGCCGCGAGAAGGCCACCAGCAACATCTGCACCGCGCAGGTGCTGCTCGCCGTGATCGCCGGCATGTACGCCGTCTACCACGGCCCCGAGGGCCTGCGCAGGATCGGACGGCGCACCCACAGGCACGCCGTCGTGCTCGCCGAGGGCCTGCGCCAGGGCGGTGTCGAGGTCGTGCACGACACCTTCTTCGACACCGTGCTCGCCAGGGTGCCCGGCCGCGCCGAGGAGATCGTCGCCACGGCACGCGAGAACGGCGTCAACCTGCGCCTGGTCGACGCCGACCACGTGGGCGTCACCTGCGACGAGAAGACCGAGCCGCTCCACCTGGAGCAGGTCCTGGCCGCCTTCGAGATCAGCGGCGCCGTGCTGGCCGACCTCGACGCCGCCGCCCACGACGCGCTGCCCGCCGCGCTGGCGCGGGTCAGCGACTACCTGACCCACCCGGTCTTCCACAGCCACCGTTCCGAGACGGCCATGCTGCGCTACCTGCGAAGGCTCCAGGACAAGGACATCGCGCTCGACCGGTCGATGATCCCGCTGGGCTCCTGCACCATGAAGCTCAACGCGACCACCGAGATGGAGCCGATCACCTGGCCGGAGTTCGCCGGGCTGCACCCCTACGCGCCCGAGGACCAGGCCGCGGGCCACATCGAGCTGATCGGGGAGCTGGAGCGCTGGCTCGCCGAGGTCACCGGCTACGACGCCGTGTCGCTTCAGCCGAACGCCGGCTCGCAGGGGGAGTTCGCCGGGCTGCTGGCGATCCGCGCCTACCACACCGCGCGCGGAGAGTCGGGCCGCGACGTCTGCCTGATCCCCTCGTCCGCGCACGGCACCAACGCCGCGAGCGCCGTCATGGCCGGCATGCGCGTGGCCGTGGTCGCCTGCGACGACAAGGGCAACGTCGACCTCGACGACCTCGTCGCGAAGATCGACAAGCACCGCGAGCAGCTTGCCGCGATCATGGTGACCTACCCGTCCACGCACGGCGTGTACGAGGAGACGATCGTCCGGATCTGCGAGCTGGTGCACGAGGCCGGCGGGCAGGTCTACGTCGACGGCGCCAACCTCAACGCGCTGGTCGGCCTGGCCAGGCCGGGGGAGTTCGGGGCGGACGTCTCCCACCTCAACCTGCACAAGACCTTCTGCATCCCGCACGGCGGCGGTGGCCCCGGCGTCGGCCCGGTCGCGGTCCGCGCCCACCTGGCCGACTATCTGCCCGGCCATCCGCTGCGTGAGGGTACGGCGGTCGGCCCGGTCTCGGCCGCGCCGTACGGCTCGGCGGGCATCCTGCCCATCTCCTGGGCCTACATCCGGATGATGGGCGCCGACGGCCTGAAGGCGGCGACCGAGCAGGCCATCCTGTCGGCCAACTACCTGGCCCGCAGGCTCAGCCCCCACTACCCGGTCCTCTACACCGGCCGCGGCGGCCTCGTCGCCCACGAGTGCATCGTCGACCTGCGCCAGATCACCAAGGAGACCGGGGTGACGGTCGACGACGTGGCCAAGCGCCTCATCGACTACGGCTTCCACGCCCCGACCATGTCCTTCCCCGTGGCGGGAACGCTGATGATCGAGCCGACCGAGAGCGAGGACCTGGCCGAACTCGACCGGTTCTGCGAGGCGATGATCTCGATCCGCGAGGAGATCGCGAAGGTCGCCTCCGGCGCGTACGACAGGACCGACAACCCGCTGCGCAACGCCCCGCACACGGCCGACAGCCTCGTCGTCGACGAGTGGGCCCACCCCTACAGCCGCACCGAGGCGGCCTACCCGCTGCCGTCGGTGCGCGAGGGCAAGTACTGGTCGCCGGTCCGCCGTATCGACCAGGCCTACGGCGACCGCAACCTGGTCTGCTCCTGCCCTCCCCTGGAGGCGTACGAGGACTGATCCCGCCGGCCTCGTGGACATCGCGCGAGAGCCGGGAAACCCACGCGAACCGTGATATCCGCCGGGAATGCGGGGGGACGGACGAGGCCCCGAGTCGTTAGGCTCGGGGCGTCTCCGTATCCGGAAGGATCATGCATGCCTGAGGTGGACACCCGTCCCTTGGACGCCGCGCGAAGACTGGCCGAGTCGGGCGATCTCGACGGCGCCGCCACGATCTTCGCTGAGCTGGTCGCCGATCCCGACGAACCCGACAGGGCCCAGGCGGCGGTGGGGCTCGCGGTGGTGCTCGAGGAGAGCGGAGACGTGCCGGGCTCCCGCGCGGCCGCGCGCACCGCGCTGGCGACCGGGCACCCGGAGTTCGCCGCCCAGGCCGCCTGCCTGCTCGCGGGGAGCTTCGAAAGGGAGGACCTGGCGGAGCAGGCCCGCGCCGCCTGGCAGGCCGCGCTGGGTGTCGGCCATCCCGCCTATGTCCCGCTGGCGCACATGGCCCTCGCGCGGCTCGCCACGGGCGAGGAGGAGGCCGAGCGGTCGCTTCGCGAGGCGCTCGCCACCCGTGACCCGGAGATCGCTCCTCGGGCCGCTCAGCGGCTGGCGGAGGTGTTCCTTGAGGAGGGCGAGCTGGCCGAGGCCGCGCAGGTGCTCCTGGAGGCGCTCTCGGTGCCGGAGGCGGCCGAGGTGCCGAGACTGAGGGTGATGCTCGGCATCGCTCATCTGGAGATGGCCTGCGCCGAGTTCTCCGGCGCGATCGAGGAGGGCGGAGACGTGGAGACCGGTGCGCTGGCCATCGAGCTCCTGGCGCGCACCCTCCCGCTCAGGGGGCGCGACGAGGACGCCGAGCGGGTGTGGCGCTACGGTCTGGACAGCGCCGACGAGGACCTCGCCGGTGAGGTCCGCCTGCGCCTCGACCGGGATCTCTGAGGTCCGGCGACTTCGGGGGCCGTGCGCGGAGCGGCGGTCGCCCTGTGGGCGGACGTCGGGCGGACGCCGGGCCGATGGGGCCGGGCCGGACACTGTCCGGGAGTGGCGGATCCACAGGGGACCACAGGGGAGGTGTCTCCCCGTTCCCGCGGCGCCCTCGCCGTCAGTCGCGCTCCCGCCAGCGGCTCAGGGCGTGGGCGAAGTTGATCGCGACGATTCCGCCCCAGGCGAGCAGCAGTCCGGCGGTGCCGGCGTTCTGCGCGGCGATGGCGGTGAGCGGGATCCCGATGCCCATGGAACCGAGGGCGATCGGGATCGAGGAGTTCGTGCTCCTGCGCGGCCTGGCCGCCGGCGCCCCGGTGGCGTGCAACTCGGCGCGCACCCGGTGGGCGATGGTCGCGTCGAGACGTGACACGAACGAGTCGACGAGCGCGGCCTCGTACTCCGGGCCGAGGTCGCGCCGGGCCTCGATGGTGGCGCGCATGTCCTGGCGGATATCTTGGTAGTCCTGCACGCTTCGATTGTTCCCTCGCCCCCGGCCGCCGGGCATCAGCCGTTAGGACGAGATTCGTGTCCACCTTCGACTCCACCCCCCTCGCGAAGGCGTCCGCCCCGCGGACCACCGCGGAATCCAGGCTTCCGGCGGGCACGGCCGGGCCTCTGGAGATCGTGACCCCGCACGGCCCGGCCCTCGTGGAGATCGACGAGGTGGCCGCCCCGCGCTTCCTGCTGGTGCTCACCCACGGCTCGGCCGGGGGAGTGGACGCCCCGGACCTGCTGGCCGTGCGGGACGCCGTGACGGCGATCGGCGGGACGGTCGCGCGGGTGCTGCAGCCGTTCCGTGTGCGCGGGGCCCGGGCGCCGGGGTCGGCGGTCAAGCAGGACGAGGCGTGGGAGAGGCTGGTGGCGGGGTTGCGCGGGCGCTATCCGGGGCTGCCGCTGGCGCAGGGTGGGCGGAGCAACGGGGCGAGGGTCGCGTGCCGTACGGCCGAGCGGGTCGGTGCCCACGCGGTCGTCGCGCTGGCCTTCCCCCTGCACCCGCCGAGGAAGCCGGAGCGCTCCCGCGCGGGGGAGCTGCGTGCGGCGGGTGTGGACGTGCTGGTGGTGAGCGGAGACCGTGACCCGTTCGGCGTGCCCGAGGCGGCGGACGCCGCGCGCCTGGTGGTGCTGCCGGGAGAGGGTCACGACCTCGGGAGGAGTCCCACCAGGGTGGGCGAGGTGGTCGCCGAGTGGCTCGACACGAGGATGCGGCCGGGCTCGGTGGACCCGCTCAGCGTGACCGGTCGGGGGTGACGGGTCTTCAGACGACGCCGGCCAGTGGCCGGTGCGGCTCGATGACGGCACCGTCGGGGAGGAGCTCGCCGGTGTCCTCGAACAGCACAACACCGTTGCAGAGCAGGCTCCAGCCCTGCTCGGGGTGGGCCGCCATGGTGCGGGCGGCTTCGCGGTCCAGCGCGTCGGCGGACGGACAGGACGGCTCGTGCGGGCACATCGGCGTGCCTCCGGATCTCTCGTGTCGGCTCGCCCGTGTCACACCGGGCACGGGGGTGGGCATCGGACATCCGGCGGCACCGTCACCGATGGGTCTCCGTTCCCACGTATGACGGGGACGAGCATCTGAATGTTGACATATGGCCATGCGACCCCTAACAGAGCGAGGGTCGCACATCAAGTAGATCAAGTGTGCGATCGATCGCACCTCGGCGACATAGCCCGTTAGGACTGTTTGGGACTGCTAGAGGGCCAGTCCGTCAGGGCTTTGTCGGGGGATGTGACCTATAACACAGCATGCCTCATATGAGCACATTCAACCAAGTCCGACACGCCGCCTGGCGGGTAAACGATCGGTTACAAGTTGCTGACGTGCCCCGATGCCGGCCCTCGCGCCCCTGGCCTGGCCCTTAGCGGCTCCTGCCCTCCCGCGTGCCCAGGCCGGCCAGGAGCGCGTCCAGCCCGTGCTCGAAGTCGGTGTCCGCCGCCGGGCTGCCGCCTCCCCTCGACGGAGGGCGCCAGGGCTCGTCCTCGTCGCCCGGGGGCTCGGCCCAGCCCGACTGCTGCACCTCCACCGCCACCGCGCCGAAGACGTAGGCCCGCAGGGCGCGTACCGCCCCCGCCGGGTCGGCCAGGCCCGCCTCGGCCAGTTGCTCGGTCTGCTCCCTGATCGCGATCGCCGCCCTGCCTCTCGGCGGTTTGGTCAGGGCGAGGGCCAGCACCCCGGGATGCTCCCTCAGTGCTGCCCTGCTCGCCCGGCACCAGGCCCTCGCGCTCTCCTGCCAGCTCTCGCCCGGCTCGGCGTGCACGGTGGTGACGTGCTCGGCCAGCGCGTCCATGAGGGCGTCCTTGCCGCGCGGCAGGTGGTGGTAGATGGCCATCGCCTCCACCTGGAGCGCGTCGCCCAGCCGTCGCATCGTCAGACGCCGGAGCCCTTGGCCGTCTGCGATGTGAAGGGCGGCGTCGATGATGCGCTCCCTGGAGAGCGGGACGGGTGGTCGCTTGGCGGGCATGGGAGGCATCCTGCCACCGCCTGCCTTACTGCGTAAAGGGTGGCGCGCCGAACAGGACGGACCTCCGTCGCGCGGCGGGACGGGGTCGTCCGGGAGAGGTCGGGTCCCTGAGTGTGTGGGGTGAGGGCTGAGCGCGTAGGCTACGAGCGGTGATCTGCCGGAGGAGGCCCGGCGACCGGGGAGAGAGGGAAGAAGATGGCGTTTTTCCGACCGAGCGTGAGCCGGGAGGCGGAGGTTCGTCACCACGCTGACCAGGAGGTCGGGAAGAGCTTTCCCGAGCTCCTTGAGAAGGCGCGCGAGGCCGAGGCCGAAGTGCGCCGGGCGCAGGCCGCCGCGGCTCCGGTGCAGGAGTTGCGAGCCGCCGGGCTGGCGTTCGACAGGGCTCTCACCGAGGCCCTGCGCGCGGCCGAGGCCAACCAGCGTGCGACGTTCGGGGTCAAGGCGTACGACGACCGGATCCGCCGCCGCAAGGGCAGGGCGACCCCCCGGGGTGCCGAGTGGACCGCGGAGGTCAACCGCCTGCGCACCCTTCGCGAGCAGAACCGGCTGACCGGCATCCCCCGGGTTCCCCGCCCGGTCGCCGCCTCCGCCCGCTGACCTTCATCCCAAGCGCCCTGGGCACCCAGGGCTCCCGTTCGAGAGGGCTCCTCCCCGCGGCCGAAGACCGCGGGGAGGAGCCCTTCGCGGTCCCGGCCCACGGCGGGCCTGCGGGGGGCCTGCGGGGGGCCTGCGGGGGGCTTGGACGCCGTCATCCCCCATAAGCCTTGACATCGCCGCCGATGGGGTGGATTTTAGGATAGGCTTACCTAATAAGCCTTGTCATTCCGACAGCCCCCGACTGCTCGCCTAACGCTATGACCAGGTATTTCGCTGAGATGTGCACAGCCACGCATTTTCCTCTGCCCCAACCCCTGCCTGATGGCTCCGAGAACGCGACGGGAGATCGGTGCTCGGCGGCCTCCGGGCGCGTCGGCGGGAGAACCGTGCGCCGACGCCCGTACGCGGACCTCGTGCCGACCGCCGCTCCCGGTACCGGACGAATCCCCGATCCTTGCCCGTTCCTGCTGGAGGTAACCGATGATCAACCCCTTCGACGACGACGGCGCGTCCTTCCTGGTGCTGGTGAACGTGGAGGGGCAGCACTCGTTGTGGCCCGCGTTCGCCGACGTCCCCGCGGGCTGGCAGATCGCCCACGGTGAGGACTCCCGCGCCGGTTGCCTCGCCTACGTCGAGAGCTCCTGGACCGACATGCGCCCAAGGAGCCTCATCACCCAGATGGACGGCTGAGCCTTCCGCGCCTTCCCGGCCTTCGAGGCCGGATACGGGTGACCGTCGCCTTGGTCCACCTTGGCCCCCGCGCCGACCTTCCGGGAGGGACGCTCGGCGATCGCGCCGATTCCGTCGGGACACCCCTTGGGCGGGGCCGGAAACGCGGAAGGGCGCCACCGCGGACGGGAGGTCTCGCGGTGGCGCCCTTCGAAACGGGCGGCCGGGTCAGCTGGCCCAGTCGAGCAGCGGGCGGGTGTTGCTGGGGTGGCGGAGCTTGGAGAGCGACTCCTTCTCCAGCTGGCGGATGCGCTCGCGCGTCAGGCCGAGGTGCTTACCGATCTCGTCGAGGGTGTGGGGCTTTCCGTCGACGAGGCCGAAGCGCAGGGCCATGATCTTGGCCTCCCTGGGGGAGAGGTTGCCCAGCACGCCGCGCAGCTGCTCGCCGAGCAGCTGACGGTCGACGACCTCCGAGGCCTCGGGCGAGTCGACGTCCTCGATGAGGTCGCCGATGGTGGTCTCGCCGTCCTCGCCGATGGTGGCGTTGAGGCTGATCGGCTGGCGGCTGGTGCGCAGCAGCTCCTCGATCTGGTCGGGGCTCTTGTCGAGCTCGACGCCCAGCTCCTCCGGCGTGGGCTCGCGGCCCAGGCGCTGGTGCATGTCGCGCTCGACGCGCGACAGCTTGGAGAGCATCTCCAGCACGTGCACCGGCAGCCTGATCGTGCGGGCCGAGTCCGCGAAGCCGCGCTGGATGGCCTGGCGGATCCACCACATGGCGTAGGTGGAGAACTTGTAGCCCTTGGTGTAGTCGAACTTCTCCACCGCGCGGATCAGACCGAGGTTGCCCTCCTGGACCACGTCGAGCAGGGCCATGCCCCGGTCGGTGTACTTCTTCGCCACGGAGACGACCAGGCGGAGGTTGGCCTCCAGCATGTGGTCCTTGGCCCGGCGGCCGTCCTCGGCGATCCACTCCAGGTCGTCACGCACGACCGCGGACAGGCCCGGGTCGGCCTCCAGCTTGGACTCGGCGTACAGGCCGGCCTCGATGCGCTTGGCCAGCTCGACCTCCTGTGCGGCGGTGAGCAGGGTGCGACGGCCGATCGACTTCAGGTAGGTGTGCACCGAGTCGCCCATGACGGAGGACTGGTCGTCGAGGTCGAGGGTCGGCTCGACCTCCACCTCGGGCTCCTCCGCCGGGTTCCACTCGTCCTCGGGCTCCGCCGCCGTGTCCTTGGCGTCCTTGGCGTCCTTGGCGCCCTTGGCGGTGGTCCCGGCGGCCTTCACGGCCTTGGTCCTCCTGGTGGTCTTGAGGTCCCCGGAGGACTCCACCGGGACCTTGGTCGCGTCGGGGGCGCCGGCCACGGGCTCGGCCTTCGTCGAGGCCTTCCTCGCGGAGGCGGTCTTCGTCTTGCGTGCGGAGGTCTTGCGGGTGCTCTTGGCGGTGGATGCCGAGAGTGTGGGCTCGTTCTCGGCCGCCAGGCTGACGCCCGCCTCGGTGAGCTCGCGCAGAATCGACCTGCCCTCGGTGGGGCTGACGCCCGCCTCGGCGAAGGCGTGACGCAGCTCCGCGAGTGAAAGGTGACCCTGGACTCGTCCTCGGTCAAGGAGCTGGTCGAGGGTCGTCGGGGCCTCAGATGAGGTCGCCACGGCGGCTGGGGGCATGAGGACACCTCCTCCATCACGGAGTCGTCTGAATTTACGGTTTGCTGGTCTTGGGGTGGGGCGGTCTGGGAGCCGCTCGGCGCACCAGTACCAATAACCCCAGGCAAGAACATTCTGTTCCCGACTTGACTCGGAAAATATGATGGGTGGACCGCCGTGTCGGCGATCCACCCGCGCTCGGGTGCCCGAGAGGGCCTATTCGATCACTACCACGGGGCCCTCTTTCGCCGACTCCGAGGAGCCTTCGAGCGGGCCGTCGACCATGGGCATCGGGAAGGGCTCGGCCTGCTCCAGCCGGTCCTCGTTCCAGTAACCGAAGACCTTCTCGGGGTCGGGGTTGACCTCCTTGGAGACCACGTAGTCCTCGGCGGGAGGAGCGGACGCGGTCGGTGACGGCTCGTACGAGGGCGGTCCCGGCTCGTTCGGGGACACGGCGGGCACCGGCTCGTCCGATGGTTTCTCCGCTCTCCCGATCCCGCCCGACGCGGCGGCCGCCGTGACGGAAATGCCGCCGGCGAGGACCAGGCTCACGATTCCAGCCGAGACCCATGTCTTCCGGGTGACGTTCATCGGGCTTGTCCTTCCTGCTTCGGCTACCTCATTGGACGTTCGGGGGCACCTTCACGGTTCCCGATCACGACCATAACGGAGAGCCGCGAGATCCGGCTTGCCATTGGCCAGAAGCGGTATTTCGGTCACAACGGTCAGGTCGGCAGGGGCCGCGTAGGCGGGCATCCGCCCCTTGACGAGGGCGCGCAGCTCGGCCAGGGACGGCGGAGAGGGCGAGACGACGACGGCCACCACCCGCTCGCCCCACTCGGGGTCGGGACGGCCGACCACGGCGACGTCGACGATCGCGGGATGCTCGGCCAGCACGGCGGCCACCGCCGCGGCGACCACCTTCTCACCTCCGGTGTTGATGACGTCGTCGGCCCGCCCCAGCACGCGTAGCCGCCCTCCCTCCAGGGTGCCCAGGTCCGAGGTGAGGAACCAGTCGCCGTCGCGGGCCGCCTCGGTGAGGTCGGGGCGGAGCCGATAGCCGGAGAACAGCATGGGCCCGCTCAGACGGATCCGGCCGTCGTCCACGACGGCGATCCCCACCCCGTCGAGGGGATCGCCGTCGTAGACGCACCCGCCGCAGGTCTCGCTCATGCCGTACGTGGTGACCACCCGGGCGCCGGCCGCGCGGGCCGCGGCGAGCAGGCCGGGGGGAGCGGCGGCGCCGCCGAGCAGGATGGTCCTGATCCTCGACAGGCGCTGGAGACGCGTCGAATCCACCTGGAGCAGCCGGCGCAGCTGGGTCGGCACCAGCGAGACGTGCTCCGCGCCGCTGGAGAGCACGGCCTCGGGGGAGAACCCGTCGTGCACGATCGGCTCGGTCCCGCCAAGCAGCGACCTGACCAGGACCTGCAGGCCGGAGACGTGGGAGGGAGGCAGGCAGCACAGCCAGCGCTCGCCCGTTGCGGCGTCCAGGCGCCGCAACGAGGCCGACGCGGAGGCGAGCAGCGCCTCGGCGGACAGCTGGACGCCCTTCGGGACGCCGGTCGAGCCGCTGGTGGCGATGACCACCGCGACCTCGGCGGGCACGCCGACGCCGCCCTCGCGGCGTACTCCGTTCACATGGGTCGGGCGCAACGCGTCGAGCGTCGCCCGCAGTGCGGGGGCGGGCAGTGCGGGGGAGAGGGGCAGCACGGCCGGGCCGCCGCCGTCCAGCGCCGCGCCGACGGCCCGGAACAACTCCGAGGTCGCCGGAGATACCACGGCGTGCAATTCCCGTTCTACGGAAAGCCACGCCTCGTGCGCAGGAGCGGTCATCACGGTCGTAAGGTTAGTGCCGGAAGCCGGACAACGGCCGGGGGTACCGGCGCAGCGGAGAGGGTGAAGCCATCGTGGGCACGGAGCGGGGCGAGCCGGGCGTGGATGAGCGGGCGGTGGAGAAGGCGTCCGAGCGCGACGGCGCGGTCGACTGGAAGAGGTCCGGCCAGTACGAGGACATCGTCTACGAGACCGGCGAGGGTATCGCCAAGATCACGATCAACCGCCCGGAGCGCCACAACGCGTTCCGCCCGACGACGCTCTTCGAGCTCAAGGACGCCTTCAACGTCGCCCAGGAGGACGCCGAGGTCGGTGTGATCATCTTCACCGGCGCGGGTGACAGGGCCTTCTGCTCCGGCGGTGACCAGAAGATCCGCGGCGACGACGGCTACGTCGACAAGTCCACCCCGCACGTCGGCCGGCTCAACGTGCTCGATCTGCAGGTCCAGATCCGCCGCTGCCCCAAGCCGGTCATCGCGATGATCGCCGGCTACGCCATCGGCGGCGGCCACGTGCTGCACGTGTGCTGCGACCTGTCCATCGCCGCCGACAACGCGGTCTTCGGCCAGACCGGCCCCAAGGTCGGCTCCTTCGACGGAGGCTACGGCTCCTGGCTGCTGGCCGAGACCGTCGGCCTGAAGCGGGCCCGTGAGATCTGGTACCTCTGCCGCCAGTACGACGCGCAGACCGCCCTCGACTGGGGCCTGGTCAACGCGGTCGTGCCGCTCGCCGAGCTTGAGACGGAGACGGTCAAGTGGGCGAGGGAGATGCTGGAGAAGTCGCCGCTCGCGCTGCGTATGCTCAAGGGCGCGCTGAACGCGGTGACCGACGGCGCCGCGGGGATGCAGCAGTTCGCCGGTGACGCCACCCTGCTCTACTACATGAGCGAGGAGGCGCAGGAGGGCCGCGACGCGTTCAAGGAGAAGCGCGCCCCCGACTTCGGTAAGTTCCCGCGCCGCCCCTAGCGGCGGCGGAAGTTCACGGCCGGGTGGCGGGGACAGGTTCTCCCGCCGCCCCCGGGGATGGCGGGGGTCCGAGGCGGTTCGGTCCCGAGGCGCGCCGCCCCGCATGGACGAGGTCGCCTTCGCGCGCCTCAGGACGGAATCACCCCCCGGGTGCGGAGTTTGCGGAGTTAAGGAGGCGGTGCGGTGAATCCCGCGACCGCGCTCGCGACGGTGCTGGTCGACGAGCTCGCCCGCTGCGGTCTCACGGACGTGGTGCTCGCACCCGGATCGCGGTCGGCGCCGCTCGCCCTGGCCGTGCACGCCGACAGCCGTATCCGGCTGCACGTGCGGGTGGACGAGCGCTCGGCCTCCTACCTGGCGGTGGGCCTCGCCCGCCGTAGCGGCCGCCCGGTCGTCCTGATCTGCACCTCCGGCACCGCGGCGGCCAACTTCCACCCCGCCGTCATCGAGGCGCACGAGTCGGGGGTTCCGCTGCTGGTGCTCACCGCCGACCGCCCGCCGGAGCTGCGCGACACCGGCGCCAGCCAGACCGTCGACCAGATCAAGCTGTACGGCACGGCCGTCCGCTGGTTCGGCGAGATCGGCGTGCCCGAGGACCGCCCGGGCCAGGTCGCCTACTGGCGGTCGACGGCCTGCCGCGCCTACCAGCGCGCGCTGGGCCCGTACGACCCGGGTCCGGTTCACCTCAACGTGCCCTTCCGCGAGCCGCTGGTCCCGGACGGCGACCCGTCCTGGTGCGAGTCCCTGGAGGGTGACAGCGAAGGGCCGTGGATCCGCGCCAGGGTGGCCTCCCCGCCGGTGGCCCTGCACCTGCCGCCGACCAGGAGGGGTGTGCTGGTCGTCGGAGACGGCGCGACCAACACGCGCAGATACGTGGCGGCGGCGGGCATGGCCGGATGGCCGGTCCTGTCGGAGCCCAACGGCGGCGCCCGCTACGGCGACCACGCGATGTCGACCTACCACTTCCTCCTCGGCACCCCGGAGTTCGCCGACCGGCACCGTCCCGACGTCGTGGTCACCCTGGGCCGTCCCGGCCTGTCCCGGCCGCTGCTGAACTGGCTGAGGCACGCGGACGAGCACATCGTGGTCGCCGCCGACATGACCCGCTGGCCCGACCCGACCCGCTCGGCCACCCAGGTCGCCCAGGTGGTGGAGATCCCGGTCACCGCGGGCGACGACGCGTGGCTGCACTCCTGGCGCCGTGCCGAGACGGCGGCGAGGGCCGCGATCGACGAGGTGCTGGACGGTACGGGGCTCAGCGAGCCGCGCCTGGCCCGCGACCTGGCGGAGGCGCTGCCCAACGGATCGCTGCTGTTCTCCGGCTCCTCCATGCCGATCCGCGACCTCGACCAGGCGATGCGTGCCCGGCGAGGTCTGCGGATCCTGGCCAACCGGGGGGCGGCGGGGATCGACGGTGTGGTGTCGTCCGCGATGGGCGCCGCCCTCGCGCACAACGGCCCCTCCTACGCCCTGATGGGCGACCTGACCTTCCTGCACGACCAGAACGGGCTGGTCCTCGGCTCCCGCGAGCCCCGCCCGGATCTCTGCCTGGTCGTGGTGAACAACGACGGCGGCGGGATCTTCTCACTCCTTCCCCAGGCCGCGCTGCGCGACCCCTTCGAGCGGGTCTTCGGCACCTCGCACGGGGTGGACCTGGGCTACGTGGCCGCCGCCACCGGCACGCCGTACACCTTCGTGGACGAGCCGGGGCAGCTGGTCAAGGCGCTGCGCGGCGACGGGTTGCGCATGATCGAGGTGCGGACGGACCGGGAGTCCAACGCGGTGCTGCACTCCATGATGCGTGAGGCGGCCCACGCCGCCGTCCGCGACACCATGGCGTGACACCGCCTCCTCCGATCACATCGCACCGCGTGCTCTCCGAGGCACGGCGCGGCCGGTCCGACGCGCTTCGTGACAGTGTCATGAAGGTGCCGTGACAGGGGCCGTGCCGCGGTGCCGCGAGATCACGTGATGTCGCGACGCAGGGTCAGCGCGCGGGCGGCGAGCACGATCACCGCGACGTAGCCCGCGAACAGCATCCCGCCGGCCCAGGCGGGCAGCAGCTCACCGGTACGCAGGGGCATGCCGCTCAGGGCCCTGGCCGCCCCGGTCGGCAGCCATCTGCCCAGGTCCGGCAGGAAACTGACGAGCAGGTAGTCGGCGTACATGAACCACACCAGCGCCACCGCCACCGCCGCGACCTGGTTGCGGATCAAAGCGCCCAGAGCCACCCCGAGCAGGCCGTACAGGGCGACCCCGAGCGCCGAGCCGAGCAGGACGGCGGGTACGCCGGGACTCCAGGCGGGGTGGCCGGCCAGAGTGAGGGTGACCAGGCCCGCCACCAGCGTGACCAGCGCCGAGACCGTGGCGACCAGCAGGCCGACGATCCCGTACGCGGCCAGCTTGGCCGTCACCACCCGGCTCCGCCCCGGGGTGACCAGGAACTGCCAGGTGATCGTCTGGTGGCGGTTCTCCCCGGCCATGCCGAGTACGCCGAGCAGCAGGGTGACGACGTAGGCCTGCTGGGCCATGCTGTAGACGTTCTCGATCTGCGCGTCGAGTGGCATCCCGCCTTCCAGGCCCATCAGGAAGACCATCAGCCCCGCCCAGGCCACGCACAGCGGGGGCGCGAGGGCGGCGAGGATCCAGGTGGTGCGGCTCGCGCGTGCCTTGAGCAACTCGGCGCGGATCAGGCCGTTCACGAGGTCACCTCCATGTAGAGCTCTTCCAGGTCGGTCTCCGGGGCGAGCGGGCCCTGCCAGGCCAGACGCCCCGCCCTGACGATGATCACGTGGTCGGCGATCTGCCTGATCTCGGCGAGCACGTGGGTGGAGACCAGGACCGTGCGCCCCTGGTGGGTGTAGGCCCGCAGGAAACCCCGCAGCCAGCGCATGCCCGCCGGGTCCAGGCCGCCTGAGGGCTCGTCGAGGACGAGGATCTCCGGGTCGCCCAGGAGGGCGGAGGCGAGGGCGAGCCGCTGACGCATGCCCAGGGAGAAGCCCCGCACCCTGCGGTCGGCCGCGGCGGTGAGATCGACCTGCTCCAGCACCTGCTCCACGCGTCCGGGATCCAGGCCCGCGGCGAGACGGAGAGCCTCCAGATGCGTGCGGGCGCTCAGCGCCGGGTGGAAGGCGGTGGCCTCCAGCACCGCGCCGACCGTGCGGACGGGGCGCTTCAGGTCGCGGTAGGGCTCGCCGCCGATGGTCGCGCTGCCCTCGGTGGGCGTGACCAGGCCGAGGATCATGCGCAGGGTGGTGGTCTTGCCCGCCCCGTTGGGGCCTGCGAAGGCCGTGAGTGTTCCCCGTTCCACCGTGAACGACAGGTCGTCGACGGCCCGTACCCCGCCGAACGACTTGCCGAGGTGGGTGACGCTGATTGCTGACATGACCTCGACGATGGCCCCCGGGCGGGTGGGAGCGCACGGTCCCGGGGATGGATCTCGCGATGTCCACCCGGGAGGAGATCGGGGCCGCCGGGGGTGGAGGCGATCTCCACCCCGAGGCCCATGGCCCGCCGCAGGGGGGCGTGGATAGCGTGTGGGCGTGATGTTTCTCCGCCGCCCCTCGGTGCGCCGGTTCCTCGCCGTCGTGCTGGTGGGCTACATGCTCTCCGGTCCGGTGATCGGCGCGGTCGAGACGGGCTGGCCCGGTCTGCTCGGAGTGGTCCCGCTCGGTGCCGCCACCGTCGGCTGCTGCCTGTGGGTGCTGCTCGGCCGGGAGCCGCGCCGAGACGCCCCGCTGCTCGCGGCGACCCTGGCCGGAGGACTGGCCCTGCACGGGATCAGCCCCTACAGCGGCATGGGATTCATGTACATCGTGATCTTCGCCGCGCCGTTCAAAACCCGCCTCTGGCCGGCGGCGTTCCTGGTCACGGCGGACGTCGCCGCCACGACGGCCGTGTCCTTCCTGCTCGGGCTGCCGGTCGCGGAGGTGCTGGGCAACACCTTCGGCCTCACCTATGTCGCCGTCTTCGTCTTCCTGATGCGGCACGTGAAGGCGACCAGGGATCACGCCGCCGCGCTCGCCGAGGCGCGGGCGGGCGAGGCGGTACTGGCCGAGCGGGCCCGGCTGGCGAGGGAGGTCCACGACATCCTGGCGCACTCGCAGTCGGCGCAGATCGTCCACCTGGAGGGCGCGCGGCTGCTGCTTGAGCGTGGGCTTGGGCGGGGACCCGGGCGCGGAGAGGACACGGCGGCGGCCCTCGACCGGGTGAACCGTGCCGTGCGGCTGGCGCGCGCCGGGCTCGAGGAGACCCGCAGGGCGCTCGACGCGCTGCGCGGGGAGGAGCTTCCGCTGGCCGAGCGGCTGGAGCGGCTGGCGGTGGAGTTCCGTTCCGTGACCGGCTCGCCCTGCGCGGTATCGGTCGCGGGGAACCTCGACGGCCTGGAGGCGGGGGCACGGCTGGCGGTGGCCAGGACCGCGCAGGAGGCGCTGACGAACGTGCGCAAGCACGCGCCGGGCGCCGCGGCGTCGGTGGCGTTGCGCCGCGTCGGCCGCTGGTGCGAGCTGGAGGTACGCGACACGGGCGGCCCGCCGGGCCCGGCGGCGCCGTCGGGAGGCGGATACGGGCTGGTGGGCATGCGGGAGCGGGCCGAGCTGATCGGTGGTTCGCTCGCCGTGCGTCCGGGTGAGGAGGGCTTCGAGGTCCTGCTGCGGGTCCCGGCGTGAGCCGCCCGCGGCGCGGCGCCATCGCGGGGGTGGGCGCCGCGCCGCGGACGGGTCACGCCGGTGCCGTACGGTACGACCGCGCCGGGGAGTGTGATCGGCGCACGCGGGCGCGTTCGAGGGGCGTTCAAGGGGTTCGGCGGGCGTTCGAGAGGCAGGGAGGCAGGGTGAGCGTGCGGGTGCTGGTGGTCGACGACCAGACGGTGGTGCGCGAGGGGCTGGTGCTGCTCCTGGGGCTGCTGCCCGGCATCGAGGTGGCGGGGGCGGCGGCCGACGGACGGGAGGCGGTCGGGCTCGCCGGCTCTCTTCGGCCCGACGTGGTCCTGATGGACCTGCGGATGCCCCGGATGGGCGGGGTGGAGGCGACCCGCAGGATCAGGGCCGCCCACCCGGAGATCCAGGTGGTGGTCCTGACGACGTACTCCGACGACGAGTCGGTCTTCGCCGCGCTGGCCGCGGGGGCGCGGGGCTACCTGACCAAGGACGCCGACGCCGAGTCCCTCGCCTCGGCCATCGCCACCGTGGTCGAGGGGGAGGCCCAGTTCGATCCCGGTGTCCAGCGGCGGCTCGCCGAGGCGGTGGCCGGGAGCCGCCGCGCGCCTGACCCGCCCGACGGCCTGACCCGCCGCGAGAGCGAGGTGCTGCGGCTGATAGCGGCGGGCCGCTCCAACGCGGAGATCGCCCGGGAGCTGTTCATCTCCGAGGCGACGGTCAAGACGCACATCAACAATCTCTTCGCCAAGGCGGGACTGCGCGACCGGGCCCAGGCGGTGACGTACGCCTTCCGGCACGGCCTGGCCCCCGACTGACAGCGGCTTCCCGGCCGACGGCAGGGACGCGCCGGGAGCCCTCCCCGGCGGTGGCCCGACGGCGGGGGAACCCGCGCCGGGGTGACGGCGACGGCGATGACTGTCAGGTCTGGGGATGTGGGGACGCCGTCGCGGGGTCAGGGTGAGTCGAGTACGGATTCACCTCGCGGGTGCCCGTCGAAGGGAAGTGCCATGCGACCTGACGTCAATTTGACCGGCTATGAGACGGTTGCGAGTTTCGGCGACTACGCCGAGGCCCAGCGTGCCGTGGACCAGCTGTCGGACCAGAAGTTCCCGGTGGAGCACACGATGATCGTCGGAGTCGGTCTCCGGCTCATCGAGCGGGTGCTCGGGCGGCTGACCTATCTCCGCGCCGCGGGGATGGGCGCGGCGACCGGAGCCTGGTTCGGACTGCTGATCGGCCTGTTCTTCGCGATCTTCACTCCCGGGCGCTTCCCCTTCATCCTGGTGCTGTGGGGCCTGATCTGGGGTGCCATCGCCGGAGTGATCTTCGGGTTGGTCGGTCACGCGCTCACCGGCGGCAAACGCGACTTCCTGTCGTCGAGCGCGATCGTCGCCGACCGCTACGAGGTGCTGGCGGCGGCCGCGCACGCCGCCGAGGCGCGCAGGCTGCTCAACGTCGGTACGTCCCAGCAGATGCATCAGCAGATCTGACCGGCCGGAGCCACCCGGGCCGGAGCCCGTACTGACGGCGGCGCGGGCGATGTCGCTCGCGCCGCCGTCCCATGTCCGCCCCTCCGGCCGGCCCGATCCGCCGGGCGGTTCCGGTGGAGACGCGGAACCACCGGGCCCGGGGGACGCCGGGCTGTCGGATGGGCACCGACGACGCCGTCCGGCGGGTGCCGGTGCCGCAGCGCATAGGAGGGCAGCATGGCTAAAGCAGTCGGAATCGACCTGGGCACCACCAACTCGGTGATCGCCACCATGGAGGGCGACAAGCCCACGGTGATTCCCAACTCCGAGGGTGCCCGGACGACGCCGTCGGTCGTGGCGTTCACCGACAACGGCGAACGCCTGGTGGGGCAACTGGCCCGCCGCCAGGCGATCCTGAACCCCAAGGGGACGATCTACTCGGCCAAGCGCTTCATGGGCCGCCGCCACGAGGAGGTCTCCAGCGAGCTGAACGCCGTCTCTTTCGACGTCGTCCCCGGCCCGGAGGGGGCCGTCCGCTTCAAGATCCACGAGAAGTCGTACGCCCCCGAGGAGATCGCCGCGGCCGTCCTGCGCAAGCTCGTGGACGACGCCTCGAAGTTCCTGGGGGAGAAGGTCACCGAGGCGGTCATCACCGTACCCGCCTACTTCAACGACTCCCAGCGCCAGGCGACCAAGGACGCGGGGAAGATCGCCGGCCTGGAAGTCCTGCGGATCATCAACGAGCCGACCGCGGCGGCCCTCGCCTACGGGCTCGACCGCAAGGAGAGCGAGACCGTGCTCGTCTTCGACCTGGGCGGTGGAACCTTCGACGTCAGCATCCTCGCCATCGGGGACGGCGTCGTGGAGGTGCGGTCGACCGCCGGCGACACCCATCTGGGCGGCGACGACTTCGACCGGCGGATCGTCGACTACCTCGCCGACGAGTTCCAGCGGGACAACGGCATCGACCTGCGTCAGGACCCGCAGGCCCTGCAGCGGCTGTTCGAGGCCGCCGAGAAGGCCAAGGTCGAGCTGTCGGCGGTCAGCCAGACGCAGGTCAGCCTGCCCTTCATCACCGCGGACGCCTCCGGCCCCAAGCATCTGAACGCCACGCTCAGGCGCTCGACCTTCGAGGAGATCACCGCCGACCTGCTCGAACGGTGCAAAGGGCCCGTCCAGCAGGCGATGGCCGACGCCAAGCTCACCGCCGACGACATCGACGAGGTGATCCTGGTGGGCGGGTCGACCAGGATGCCCGCCGTGCAGAACCTGGTGCGCCGGATGACCGGTGGCAAGGAACCGAACATGACGGTCAACCCGGACGAGGTCGTGGCGCTGGGCGCCGCGATCCAGGCCGCCGTCATCAAGGGTGAGCTGAAGGACGTCGTCCTGCTCGACGTGACCCCGCTCTCTCTCGGCATCGAGACGCTCGGCGGGGTGATGACGAAGGTCATCGAGCGCAACACGACCATCCCGGCCCGCCGCTCCGAGACGTTCAGCACCGCGGAGGACAACCAGACCGCCGTGGACGTCGTCATCCTGCAGGGCGAGCGTGAGCGCGCCGCCGACAACCGCCCCCTCGGCCGGTTCCGGCTGGAGAACATCCGGTCCGCGCCGCGCGGTGTGCCGCAGGTCGACGTGACCTTCGACATCGACGCCAACGGCATCCTGAACGTCTCGGCCAAGGACAAGGACACCGGCGCCGAGCAGCGCATCACGATCAGCGAGAGCTCGAACCTGGACAAGAGCGAGGTCGAGCGGATGGTCGCCGACTCCGAGCGGCACCGCGAGGAGGACCAGCGGATGCGGCAGGTGGTGGACGCGCGCAACGAGCTCGACAGTGCCGCCTACCAGGTGGAGCGCCGCCTGGCGGAGCTGGGCGACTCGGTACCCGTCCACGAGAAGGCGCGCGGGGAGATGCTGGTGAACGACGCCCGCGACGCGATCAAGCAGGAGGCCCCGCTCGACCGGATCCGCTCGCTCACCTCCGAGCTCCAGCAGGCCTACCACGGCCTCGCCGCGGCGGGCGCCGGCGTCTCGGGCGACGGAGCCCCGGGGACCGGCGGGGCGGCGGGCGGTCCGGGAGCCGCGGGACCGGCCGGCTCCCAGGGCGGCGGGGACGACGTCATCGACGCGGAGTTCACGACCGATGAGTGAGAAACCCGAGACACGGCGCGATGGCCGGGAGGAGACACCGGACCGAGATCCGGAGGTCCGGGAGGAGCACGCGGGGTCCCCGGAGACCCCGGAGGCCCTGGAGACCCCGGAGGCCCTGGAGACCCCGGACGAGCTCCAGGAGCGCGTCGTGGAGCTCCAGGCACTGGTGACCGATCTCCAGGACAGGTGGCGGCGTGCCCTCGCCGACCTCGACAACCTGCGCAAACGCGTCAGCAGGGACGCCGCGCGGACCCGGTCGGAGGAGCGGGCCCGGGCCGCCGGGGAGTGGCTGCCCGTACTGGACAACCTGGACCGCGCGCTGGAGCACGCCGAGACCGACCCCGTCTCCATAGCCGACGGGTTGCGGGTGATCCGCGACCAGGCGCAGGAGGTGCTCTCCCGCCTCGGGTACGCGCGTCGTGACGATACCGGGGCCGTGTTCGACCCGGCCAGGCACGAGGCGGTGGGTGTGCTCTCGCAGGAGGGCGTGCCCGACGGCACG
This sequence comes from Streptosporangium sp. NPDC000563, assembly GCF_040299985.1. NCBI lineage: Bacteria > Bacillati > Actinomycetota > Actinomycetes > Streptosporangiales > Streptosporangiaceae > Streptosporangium > Streptosporangium sp. NPDC000563. The sequence goes on from NZ_JBEPDA010000011.1 coordinate 50,264, forward strand.
GTCGTACGGGTGGTGCGGCCGGGCTACGGGGACGGCGAACAGCAGCTGCGGCCCGCGCTGGTCGTGGTGGCCAAGGGGGCATGATGCCCCCCGACCGGGACTTCTACGAGATCCTCGGCGTGCGGAGAGGGGCGAGCCAGGAGGACATCCAGCGCGCCTACCGCAAGCTGGCGCGGGCCAACCACCCCGACGTGAACAAGGACCCCTCCGCCGAGGACCGCTTCAAGGAGGTCTCCGAGGCGTACAGCGTGCTGTCCGACCCCGCGACCCGGCGCCGCTACGACGCGTTCGGGCCGGATTTCCGCCAGGTGCCCGAGGACGTCGACCCCGAGACGTGGGCGCGCGCAGGGCGGCGAGGGGCGGGCGCGGGCCGGGGCGGGGCGGGTCCCCGTGGTGGCGGCTTCGGCGGCTTCGAGGAGGGCGTCGACCTCGACGATCTCCTGGGAGGGCTGTTCTCCGGCAGGAGGGGCCGCTCCGGCGCGAGCTGGGGGCCGATTCCCGGTGCCGACCAGGAGGCCGAGATCGTGCTGTCCTTCGAGGACGCCTACCGTGGCGGGCCTCGCTCCATCACCGTCGGCTCGCGTCGGCTGCGGGTCGACATCCCGCCGGGCGTCACCGACGGCCAGCGCGTCAGGCTGGCCGGTCAGGGCGGCAAGGGCGGTGAGGGGGCGCCCGCGGGCGACCTCTACCTGATCGTCAGGATCGCCCCGCACCCCCGCTACCGGGCCGAGGGGCGCGACATCCACGTCCTGCTCCCGGTCGCCCCGTGGGAGGCGGCGCTCGGAGCCTCCGTCGCGGTCGACACCCCCGGCGGCGAGACCAAGGTCAAGGTGCCGCCGGGCACGTCCAGCGGCAGGCGGCTGCGGCTGCGCGGCCGGGGGATGCCCAGCCGTCGCGACAAGCCGGGCGACCTGTACGCCGAGGTGCGGATCATGGTTCCGGAACGGCTGTCCGAGGAGGAGCGGCGGTTGTTCGAGCAGCTCTCCTCGGTTTCCACGTTCGACCCGAGGAGACGGTGATGAACGACCCGTTTTCCGAACGCGGACCGCGCCGGCCGGAGCCGCGCCCCACCCACCCGCGGGAGCGGGCGGAGCGCGCCGGACGCTCGTCGGCCCCGAACGCGGTCTCCCGCCCGGGAGAGAACCGGCGGGAGGCCCCAAGGGAGGTCCCGCGAGAGGCAGGGAGGACCTACCAGCTGACCAGGCCCGCGCGCCTGGATCTGGAGACGTTCGCCGACCGGACGGGGACACACCCCGACCTGCTGCGGCGCCTCGTCGTGCTGGGTTTGCTCGACGCCTGGACCGACGCCGAGGGGAACCTGTGGTTCCCGCCTCCCCAGCTGCTCACCATGGCGCGCATCCGGCGGCTGCGCGCCGGATTCTCGATCAACTACGCGGCGCTCGGCCTCGTACTGGACCTGCTGGACCGCATCGCAGAACTCGAGGCCGCCCAGCGCGGTCGTTCCCGACCCACCGGAGGCCCGCCGTGGACATGAACCAGCTGACGCAGAAGTCACAGGAGGCGCTGCACGACGCGCAGACCAAGGCCCTGCGTTTCGGGCACACCGAGGTGGACGGCGAGCACCTGCTGCTGGCGCTGCTCGACCAGCCGGACGGGCTGATCCCGCGCCTGCTCTCGTACGCGAACGTCGACACCGACCGGCTCAGGACCGAGTTGGAGGCGGGGCTGGACCGTCGCCCCAAGGTGAGCGGTCCCGGCGCCTCGCCCGGCCAGGTCTACGTGACGCAGCGGCTCTCCCGCCTGCTGGAGACGGCCAAGCGGGAGGCCGACCGGCTCAGGGACGAGTACGTGTCGGTGGAGCACCTGCTCGTCGCCCTGCTTGAGGAGGGCGGCTCGACGGCCTCGGGGCGGCTGCTGCACGAGCAGGCCCTGACCAGGGACGGTTTCCTCAAGGCGCTCACCGCGATCCGCGGCAACCAGCGGGTGACCTCCGCGATGCCCGAGGTGGCGTACGAGGCGCTGGAGAAGTACGGGCGCGACCTGGTGGCCGACGCCATGTCCGGCAAACTCGACCCGGTCGTCGGGCGTGACGCCGAGATCCGCCGCGTCATCCAGATCCTGTCGCGCAAGACGAAGAACAACCCGGTCCTCGTCGGCGACCCCGGTGTGGGCAAGACCGCCATCGTGGAGGGCCTCGCCCTGCGGATCAGCCACGGGGACGTGCCGGAGGGACTCAAGGGCAAGACGGTCTTCAGCCTCGACATGGGTTCGCTGGTGGCCGGGGCCAAGTACCGGGGCGAGTTCGAGGAGCGGCTCAAGGCGGTGCTCAACGAGGTCAAGGCCGCGGAAGGGCGGATCCTGCTCTTCGTCGACGAGATGCACACCGTGGTGGGCGCGGGAGCCGCCGAGGGCGCGATGGACGCGGGCAACATGCTCAAACCCATGCTGGCCCGTGGTGAGCTGCACATGATCGGGGCGACGACCCTCGCCGAGTACCGCAAGCACGTCGAGAAGGACGCGGCCCTGGAGCGCCGGTTCCAGCCGGTGATGGTCGACGAGCCCTCGGTCGAGGACGCCGTGTCCATCCTGCGCGGCCTGCGCGAGCGCCTGGAGATCTTCCACGGCGTGAAGATCCAGGACAGCGCGCTGGTGGCGGCCGTCGTGCTGAGCCACCGTTACATCTCCGACCGTTTCCTGCCCGACAAGGCCATCGACCTGGTGGACGAGGCGTGCGCGATGCTGCGTACGGAGATCGACTCGATGCCCGCCGAGCTCGACGAGCTCACCCGCAGGGTGATGCGCCTGGAGATCGAGGAGGCCGCGCTCGCGAAGGAGGAGGACTCCGCGAGCGGGACCCGGCTGGAGGAGCTGCGCAGGGAACTCGCCGACCTGCGCGCCCAGGCCGACGCGATGCGGGCACAGTGGGAGGCGGAGCGGCACGCCCTGCGCGCCGTCCAGGCCCTGCGCGAGGAACTGGAGCACGTACGCGCGGAGGCGGAGCGGGCCGAGCGCGACTACGACCTCAACCGCGCCGCGGAGCTGCGGCACGGCAGGTTGCCCGAGCTGCTGCGGCGGCTCGAGGCCGAGGAGGAGCGGTTGTACTCCAAGCAGGGCGCCTCGCGCCTGCTGCGCGAGGTCGTCACCGACGAGGAGATCTCGATGATCGTCTCCCGATGGACGGGCATCCCGGTGAGCCGGCTGCGCGAGGGCGAACGTGAGAAGCTCCTGCGGCTCGACCAGATCCTGCACGAGCGGGTGATCGGCCAGGACGAGGCGGTGCGGTTGGTGGCCGACGCGGTGATCCGGGCACGCTCCGGCATCAAGGACCCGCGCCGCCCGATCGGGTCGTTCATCTTCCTGGGGCCCACGGGCGTCGGCAAGACGGAGCTGGCCAAGGCGCTCGCGGCGGCGCTCTTCGACACCGAGGACAACATGATCCGCATCGACATGAGCGAGTACCAGGAGCGGCACACGGTCAGTCGTCTCGTCGGCGCGCCCCCCGGTTATGTCGGGTACGAGGAGGGAGGCCAGCTGACCGAGGCCGTGCGGCGCAAGCCCTACTCCGTGGTGCTCTTCGACGAGGTGGAGAAGGCGCACGCCGATGTCTTCAACACGCTGCTGCAGGTGCTCGACGACGGCAGGCTCACCGACGCGCAGGGCAGGACCGTCGACTTCCGCAACACCGTCCTGATCATGACCTCCAACCTCGGCTCCCTGTACCTCCTCGACGGCGTCACCTCGACAGGGGAGATCGAGCCCGAGGCGAGACAGCGGGTCATGGCCGAACTGCGCTCCCACTTCCGCCCCGAGTTCCTCAACCGCGTCGACGACATCGTGATCTTCAAGCCGCTCACCCCGGAGGAGATCGAACGCATCGTCGACCTGATGTTCGTCGAGCTGCGCGACCGCCTCGAACAGCGGGGCATCCGGCTGGAGGTCACCGAGGCGGCGCTGCGGCACATCGCCGAGCGAGGCTACGACCCCGTGTACGGAGCCCGCCCGCTGCGCAGGTTCATCGCCAGGGAGGTCGAGACGCGCATCGGCCGCGCGCTCCTGTCGGGAGAGGCGGACGAGGGAGCCGTGGTCCGGGTGGACCTCGCCGACGACGAACTCGCCGTCACCTACGGGTGAGTCGCCGACCGCGGACCAGCGGAACGGTCGACGTCACCGAAATACCGAAATATCAAAATATCGTGCGACACCGAAACCACGTCCCGCCCTCCTCGAGGAGGACGTGCCAGGAGGACGTCAGCCAGGACGCCGGTGGCCGCTCTCCTGCGCCGCGAGCCTGGCCAGTTCGACCCGCGAGTGAATACCCAGCTTGCGGTAGACCTGCCGCAGGTGGAAGGCGACGGTGTGCTCGCTGATGAACATCTGCTCGGCGGCGTGCCGGTTCGTCAGCCCCTGGGAGACCAGATCGCAGACGGCCTGCTCGGTGCCGGTCAGGCTGGCCCACCCCGAGGTGGGGTGGGCGGTCCTGACCCAGTGCCGGCACCGCTCGCCCAGACGCCGCAGCCTGCCCCGCACCCGCGCCGCGTCCCGGACGGCCTCCACGGCCCCATAGCAGGTCAGGGCGGTCTTCAGGCTCCCCACGGCCAGCTCCCTGTGGCCGTCGCCCACCCCCAGCAGCACCCCGAGGTCCTCCGCCGCCGACCCCCTCGCCCAGGGATCGGCGTACCCGGCCACCGCGCGGCCCAGCGCCTCGGCGTCACCCTCCCGCAGCCCTCGCGCGTGGTCGGCGGAGACCGACGGGTTGGACAGGCCGGGATTGCGGGAGGCGACGTCCTCGGCGGCGTCGACCACGGCGTCGGCCCTGCGCCGGTCGTTCACGGCCATCGCCACCCGCACCAGCCACGCCGCCGCCGCGGGCTCGCCGGTCAGCGCGCCGAGGTGCAGGGGCAGCGCGTCGTAGACCTCGCCGAGCGAGCTCATGCCACCCGCGGCGCCGTCGCGCGCCTCCCTGATCCGTGCGGCCACCAGCTCCGATCGCAGCCGTGCGGGCGGCGGCATGCCGGATGCCGTACGGACCAGGCCCCTCTCCATGTACCTGACGGCCCCGGGCAGGTCGCCCGACCGCAGTGACGCGGTGCCGAGCACCGACAGGGACGAGGAGACCAGCATCGGCGCTTCCAGGGCCTCGGCGGTGGTCAGGGCGACCTCCGCATGCTTGATCGCTGAGCCGATCCGGCCCGCGGCCAGGTCCAGGCGGGCGCGGAGAACGGGGATCTCCGCGGCCCACGAGGGCTCACCCTCGGTGTCGGCCTCCTCGGCGGCGATCTCCGTCGCCGCTGCCGCCTCGTCCAGCAGCCACAGGTCGACGAGCATCGTGGCCAGCACCGCCCGCGGCTGCCGGTGCGGGCCGCCGGCCGGTCGCTCCACGGCCTCGCGCGCCAGGCCCAGCCCGCGAGAGAGGTCGCCCTCGTTCCACGCGAGCAGGGCGAGGTCCAGGAGCCTCCCGCCGTCGCCGCCCCGGAGGGGCGCGGTGGAGCGCTCGACCTGCTCCCGCAGTGCTCGCCGCACCGGTGAGGGCACCCTGTCGACGACCGACCGCCACACCAGTTCGTGACGGAACGTCAGCTCGTCGGAGGTGGCCACGAGGACCCCGGCCGCGAGTGCCTCCTCCAGCGGAGGGAGCAACGCGGCCGGGGTCTCGCCGAGCATCCTGGCCGCGTACGCAGGTGTGACCGAGCGGCCGAGCACCGCGATGGCCTCCAGCAGATAACGGGTCCCGGTGCCGAGCTCGTTCAGGCGGCGTCGGACGGCGTCGTGCAGGCGCGCGGGCAGCGCCGCCTGGGCGGAGGTGATCCCGGCCGACCGGGCGACGCCGTCCTCGACCAGGACGGCGCCCTCCTCGCGTAGCCCGGTGAGGAGCTCGGAGAGCAGGAGCGGATTGCCGGCGGCCTGGGCGGCCAGCGCCGCCAGCTCCCGCCCGGGTGGCGCGCCCAGGATGTCGGCGGAGACCTCGGCCACCGCACCCTCGTCCAGCGGGCGCAGAACGGTCCGGGCGGCCCCCTCCTCCTCCAGCAGGTCGAAAAGCCGGCCCGCGTCGCCGCCGGCCGGGGCGTCGCGGCGGGCCAGCAGCCATGTCACCGGGCGCGAGGCGAGTCGCGAGGGCATCGTCCGCAGGGCCATGATCGTGGCGGGGTCGGCCCACTGGAGATCGTCGAGGATCACCAGCAGAGGCCCCGAGGCGAGTCTTCTCTCCAGCGAGGTACGGACCTGCTCGGCCAGCCACAGCAGCAGTTCCGGCCCGTCGGGGAAGAAACTCCTGGTCAGAGGCATCGGAGTCGTCGGCGACTCCTCAAGCGCCGACAGCAGCGGCCCCAGGGGGGTGAGCCGTCCCAGCTCGTCGGCCCGGCCGCCAGCCACCGACATCCCACGCGCGCTCGCGGCGCTCGCGGCCTCGGCGAGCAGCAGCGACTTGCCTATCCCCGGCTCGCCCTCGACGAGCATGACGTTCCCGGTCGTGGACGCGACGCCTTCGAGCAGGGCGAGGGCCGCCGCCCACTCATCCTTCCGGCCGCGCATGGTCTTGTCTCGGATCTGGCGTCATACCGGCGCTTCCTGAGCGGTGATTACGCATATGACATCCCCAAGGGACGAATCATCACGCGTCGGGCACCATCGCGCACCGGTTGTTTGGCGCAGATTTGACCTTGGGGAGCCCGCCGCCCGGTCAGCGCTCGATGAGCGTGACCTCCAGGGAGTAGTGCGAGGCCCGATAGAGGTGGGAGCCGTGCTCGACGGCCCTGCCCTGGTCGTCGTAGGTGGTGCGGATCAGCGTGAGCAGCGGCGCCCCGCGCCGCTCGCCGAGCAGCCTCGCCTCGGCCGCCGTGGCCGCCCGCGCCCCCATGCGCTGGTTCGCCACGCGCATCCGCACCCCGGAGGCGCGGAGCGTCTCGTACAGCCCGTGCTCCCGAAGGCCCTCGGCGGTCAGCGGGGCGAGCCCGCAGGGCAGCCAGTTGTGCAACAGGGCGAGTGGTTCCCCCGTGGCGTAGCGGATCCGCTCCAGGCGGAGCATCTCGGTGCCGGGCGCGACGCCGAGGGTCGCGGCGACGTCCTCGCCCACCGGAGCCGGGCCCAGGAGCAGCACCCTGGTGGCCGGCTCCTGACCGGCCCTGCGAAGGTCGTCGTAGAGGCCGGTCAGCTCGATGGAACGCCTGATCTGGCCGTGCACCACCTGGGTGCCGACACCTCGCTTGCGCACCAGCAGGCCCTTGTCGACCAGATACTGGATCGCCTGGCGGATGGTCGGCCGCGACAGGCCCAGCCGACCGGCGAGCAGGATCTCGTTGTCGAGACGCGCCCCCGGGGGCAGATCGCCGCGGCGGATGGCCTCGGAGATCTGCTCGGCCACCTGGAAGTAGAGCGGGACCGGGCTGGACCGGTCGAGATCGATGGCGAGCTGCGTCATTCGCCCTCCCCGTTGACACGCCGCGCCGTCAGGCTAGCGGACATCAGAATGTCTTGACAAAAACCGTCCGGTCCCGGCCACCGGGACAGGGACCATTGTCCGCGCCGCCGTTCGCGCCACTGGAGGAAGCATGGATCAGCGCAGGGATCAGAGCACCGCGACGGAGCTGTCCGCCGTCGCGGCCGAGGCCGCCCGCGCGGTGGGCGACCGGCTCCGCGGGGCGTTCAGGTCGCGTCCCGCGATCGAGACCAAGAGCGACTTCCACGATCCGGTGACCGAGCACGACCGTGCCGCCGAGGAGATCATCCGAGAGGTCATCGACAGGCGTGTCCCGGGGAGCACGGTCATCGGCGAGGAGGGCGGCAGCACGGGTTCGGGTGAGATCCGCTGGTACGTCGACCCGATCGACGGGACCGCGAACTTCGCCGCGGGGCTGCCGTTCTTCTGCGTGTCGATCGCCGCGGCAGTCGGGGACGAGGTGGTCGCCGGGGTGGTGTACGACCCGGTGCGAGACGAGGAGTTCCGAGCCGATCCTGGCGGTGCCTGGTGCAACGGCACGCGGCTGCGCAGCGCCGGCGCGACGCGTGACCGGGAGGGGGTTCTGCTGACCGGTTATCCCACTCCCCGCGAGGTGACCGAGGGCGGGGAGGAGACGCTGCGCCGGTTCGGCAGGATGCTGGAGGCGTTCGCCTCCACGCGCCGCCCGGGCAGCACCGCGCTCAAGCTGGCGTACGTCGCGGGCGGGTGGGCGGACGTCGCCTACGGCAGTAGGGTCAGTCCGTGGGACATGGCGGCGGGGTCGCTGCTCGTCCGGCGGGCCGGAGGCGTCTTCATCCCGTTGGACGGGTCGGTCTTCGAGGCCGGCGGCTACCTCGCCCACGTCGGAGGCTTCGACCTGGCGGGATCGGTCATGAGCGAGCTGCTCCTTCACGACCGCCAGGTCCGAGACGTCGGCGGGCCGGGGTGAGCCGGCGAAGGGCCCGCGTGGTCGACCCTCGCGCGGGGCAGGTTCCGCGTGTCGGCGATCGGATTACCTATTGATCCTGTAGGAAATACAGGTAAAATGATTGTCTCGCCGTACGAAGGAGCCGCCATGAGCCTGGAGCCGGAGGCCGAGAGCCCGCTGGCCGCCGCGGTAGGCGCCGCGCGCTGGATTCGTTCCGCGGCCGTGGACGACGAACGCGGACGGCACTGGCTGGCCAATCCCGACCCCCGAGGCCGGGCCGCCATGCCCGACCACCCCCTCTCGCTGTACTCGGGGGCGGCCGGGATCATCCTGTTCTTCCTGGAACTCGCCGCCGCCACCGGAGACGACGGCTACCTCGACGACGCCACGGCCGGAGCCCGATACCTCGCCGCCACCTGGCGGGAGCAGGCCGACCTCTCCCTCCATCACGGCCTGGCCGGAGTGATGTTCGCCCTGGCCGAGACCGGCTGGGCCACCGGCGAGGGTGGCTTCGAGGTCGAGGCCGGCGCCGTCGCCGACCGCATCGTGCGCAGCGCCCGCCCCGTCGACGGCGGCCTGGGCTGGACCGGCGACCCCGCGCAGCGAGGCGACGGCGGGATCATCCTCGGCCTGCTGCACGCCGCGGGCATCCTGGGAGTGCCCGCCTACCAGGAGATCGCGGTCGAGGCCGGCGCCCGCATCGCCACGCTCGTCGTCCCCGGTCACCGCTTCGGCGAGGGCGCCTGCGCCGACCTGCCCCTGGACGCGGTCACCCCCGGCTTCCTGTCCGGCACCGCGGGCACCGCCTTCCTGCTCGCCCGCCTGTACGGCGTGACCGGCGAGAGCGCCTTCCTGGGCGCCTCCCGCAGGGGGGCCGACTTCGTCCGCGCGGTCAGCGCCGTGAACGAGCGATGCGCGCTGGTGCCGCACCACATCCCGCAGGGCCGCGACCTGCACTACCTGGGCTTCTGCTCCGGCTCGGCCGGGGTCGCCCGGATGTTCTACGAGCTGCACCGGGTGTCGGGCGACGCCGGGGATCTCGACTGGGCCGAGCGGCTGGCGCGGGGGATCGTCCGCAGCGGCGCCCCCGCCAACCAGAGCGGCGGCTCCTGGAACTCGGCCTGCCAGTGCTGCGGCACCGCCGGTCTGGTGGAGCTGTTCGTGGGACTCTGGGCGGCGACCGGCCACAGCCGGCATCTGGAGTTCGCCCGCACGCTGGGGGAGAACCTGGTCGGCCGGGCCACCGGCCACGACGGCAGGGGCACCCGCTGGTACCAGGCCTACCGGCGGTTGCGCCCCTGGGAGGTGACCGCCGACACCGGCTACATGGTCGGGGCAGCGGGGGTCGGGGCCGCACTCCTGCACCTGGAGGCCACCGCCCGCCCGCAGGAGGCGAGGCGGCTCATCCTGCCGCCGGACAATCCGTTCCCCGCGATCCCGTTGCCGAGCGCGACGCTCCGACGCTCCTGACGGCTCCGGACGATCGTGGAAGGCGTGTCGCCGGCGGGCCGGCCGCTCTCGGGGACGAGCGTGACGAGGGGGCGCCGCGGCGAGATGGCGCGGAGGGCGCGGCGCGGATCCGCGACCTGGTGGCGAGGGGGACGCGTCCTCGGCCCGCCGCGTCCGAGCAGCTCTCCGGACCCTGTACGGTCGGGCATCGAGGCCTTCACCGGGCCCGGCGTCGCGAACACCCCTCCGGCACCGTCCCGGCACCCCGGACCGGGTCACCCCCGGTACGCCCGATCGTGCCGACCCGGTCGCGGAAGGTGGCGGCCACCGGCGCCCCTCGCGCCGGAGAAACCAAGGATGATCTGCCCTTTGGCCGTCAAGGGGTGACAAAGCTCGTGATGATGATTGGTGATTCTCCGTGAGTGTTGCGCAAGGCATGCCTAATCTCGGTGTCGTGACAATCGAGGACTTCCTTCCCGACCCCGACCGTTCCGTCGTCGCGATCGAACCGGCACAGCCGGGTGCCGGCCACTGGGCCGGCGCGCCGAGCGCCGTGGCGAGCGACGGGCTCATCTACCTCGCCTACCGGCTGCGCCGCCCTGTCGGCGAGGGCCGTGGTTACGCCGTCGCCGTCGCCCGTTCCGTCGACGGTGAGCGGTTCGAGACCCTGCTCACGATCGGCAGGGAGGAGATGGACACGGAGTCGCTGGAGCGGCCCACCCTGGTACGCGCGCCGGAGGGACGCTGGAGGCTCTACCTCAGCTGCGCCACCTACGACACCAAGCACTGGCGGGTCGAGGTGCTGGAGGCCGACGACCCGTCCGGCTTCCGGGCCTCGCAGCGGCAGGTCGTGCTGCCGGGCGACCCGAAAACCGGCGTCAAGGACCCGGTGATCGTGCTGCGGGACGGCCTCTGGCACCTGTGGGCCTCCTGTCACCCGCTGGAGGAGGACCACGAGGCCGACCAGATGGTGACCGACTACGCCACCAGTGCCGACGGCATCGAGTGGACCTGGCAGGGCACCGCGCTCAGCGGCCGTCCCGGCACCTGGGACGCCAGGGGTGCGCGAGTGGCCGCGGTCCGCTTCCTCGGCGACAGGGTGGTTGCCTTCTACGACGGCAGGGCCACCGCGGCGGAGAACTACGAGGAGAAGACCGGTGTCGCGGTCGGCACGGATCCGGCGGAGCTGACCCCGCTCGGCACCGAGCCCGTCGGGGTCTCGCCGTACGCGGGCGGTGGCCTTCGCTACCTGGACATCGTGGATCTGCCGGGCGGCGGGCGGCGGCTCTACTACGAGTACACCCGTGCGGACGGGGCGCACGAGCTCCGCACCGAACTGCGCTGATCACGGCACGGGGTCCCGGGCGTGCCACGGTGCCCGGGACCGTCCGGCGGAGATCGTCGAGCCGCGTCCCGGAGCGTCTCGCTACGCCTGGGGGCGGCCGTTGCGCGCCTGGCGCTGGCCGTTGGGGCGGGTGCCCACCAGGCCGCCCGAGCGCTCGCGGGGACGGAGCCAGTCGCTGAAGTCCTCGCCGGTCACCGTCTGCAGCAGCGCCACGTCCTCGGTGAAATAGGAGATCAGCTTCTCCCGCTGGTCCCAGGTGAGCGGCTGGCGGGAGCGGGCCCGCTCCTGCAGCCTGCGCTCCAGCGGGTCGGTCAGCGCCACGCTCACCCGCGACGGCAGGAAACGTCCCACGGACGATCCCACCCGCAGCGCCCGCGACAGCATCCGGTGCCCGCGGGTCGGCTCCGGGTGGGCGGTCACGTTCTCCCTGGGGACCTCGGTGATCAGGCCGGTCTCCACCCCGAGAAAGCGGAAGATCCGGTCGAGGGTCTCGGCGGGGCGGTCGACCAGGTCGCGGTAGCGGTAGACGAGCACCTGCTCGCGCGGGAACAGGGTGAACAGGTGCTCGAGCTGCTCCCCGTACTTGCCGAGCCCGCGATAGTGCCAGAACGGCGCCCAGCCGGCCCTGACCCGCCGCTCCTCCTCGGCGCAGGCGAGGACCACGTCGCCGATCGGCTCCAGCCCGGCCGACCACAGGTGGGTCCAGTTGGAGTGGGCGCGCTCCACCGGGTCGCGCAGCACCACGATGAGCCTGGCGCCGGGGATGGTCTCCCTGATGCGCCGCTGCGCCGCCAGGTCGTAGAGATAGAACGGGGTCGACTCGCCGGTGAGCGTGCCCGGCGGTGCCGCCGTGAACAGGGCCTCGTACTCCTCGCGCCGCCAGACGTGCTCGCGGTAGGTCTGGGCGTCGCCAGGTCCCCCCCTGGTCGGCGGCGGGCCGTCGCTGAGGAAGAACTTCGGTTCCTTCACCGGGGACATGAACAGTCCCGGGTGCCGGGCCAGTGCGGCGTGCAGGGCGGTGGTCCCGGCTTTCGGGGCACCGATCGTGAGGAAATTCGGCAGGGGCATCGTTATTACCCTTAATCCCTACTATGATTATTGGTAAATATAGCCCTTTCTCGGGCGAAGGCAAGCACCCGCTCGTGCGATCGCCCTGCCCCAGGGGGAGTTCCCGATGGCGGAGATTTCAGTCATCGCATCTATCTCCAGGTCATGGATGTGAAGAGGTCTGTCCCGTCCGATGAACGCCGAGTTCTTTTCCGCTATTTCGCCACTGTGAAGGAGTTTTGCCGCGCTGCGCCGGGGTGACCGGCGCGGGTGCGTCGCCGGACGGTGCCGTCACGTCACGGTGGTGATCGGCGTAAGCCGGCGGCGCGAACACCGCGGTCAAAAAGCCGAGCCGGAGCCGGACAGGGCCGTCGCCGCGCCCCGGCTCGCCCCTCAGAAATCGAACGACTCCACATGGATGCGCCGGCCGGGCACGCCCGCGCGGCGCAGGGCGTGGCGCGCCGCGACCGTCATGCCGGAGGGGCCGCACAGATAGACGTCGTGGACGGCCAGACCGGGTATCAGAGCCCGCAGGGCGCGCCCGGTCAGCGGCACGCTCCGCCCGCCCGACGATCCGGTGAGCTCGTCCACGGTGTAGTGGATCGTCGCGCCGCGCACGGCGGCGATGGCGTCCAGCTCGTCGCGGAGGATCAGCTCCTCGTCGCGGCGCGCCATGTAGACGAGGGTCACCTCGCCGGGCAGCGTCTCGAAGAGCGCGCGCAGCGGGCTGATCCCCACGCCGCCGCCGACCAGCAGAACCTGCGGCCTGCGGCGCCGCGCGGCGGTGAGGGCCCCGTAGGGGCCCTCGGCCCACACGCGGGTACCGGGCCGCAACCCGGCCAGCGCGCCGCTGTGGTCGCCGACACCCTTGACGGTGATCCGCAGGAAGCGGGAGTTGGCGGGTGCCGACAGCGAGTAGGGGTTGGCCGTCCACCACATGCCAGGGGCGAGGAACCGCCAGCGGAAGAACTGGCCGGGTTCGGCGCCCAGCTCGTCCAGGTGCTCCCCGGTCAGGTAGACCGACACCACGGTGGACGACTCCCTGCGGACTTCGGCGACCCGCAGCCGGTGGCGCAGGGCACGGTGGACGGGGGTGAGGAAGCGGTACCAGACCAGCAGGGCGACGACGGAGGCGTACAGCGCGTACCAGAACACCCTCATGACGACGCCGCCGGCGAGGTCCGGCCCGGTGAGCTGGTGGCCGAACCCGAGGAAGACGGCCCCGTAGGTGATGAAATGCAGGTAGTGCCAGATCTCGTACCGCATCCTGCGTCGCACCTCGCGCACCGAGACGACCGCGACGCCGGTCAGCAGCAGGAGGGCGACCGTCGCCTCCAGCATGGCCGGGCCGTCCAGGATCAGCCCCGCGGTCCCCTCGAACACGCCCGTGCCGGACCGTGCCACATGGGCCGCGACGGCGAACAGCATGTGGGCCGCCGACAGGGCGATGGTGTGGCGGCCGCCCGTCGCGTGCCAGCGGGCCAGCCGGTCGGTCCCGACCCCGCGATCCAGCGCGGGAACGCGGGCCATCAGCCCCAGCAGGACGGCGCAGGCGTAGCCCGCGAGCATGCCGGTGAGCCTGCCCGCCCAGGCCAGTGCCCCGGCGACCCCGGAGACCGAGGTCAGGTCCGACCAGCACGTCGCGGTCGCCGCGACGGCTCCGGCGCAGACGAGGGCGAGGACCGGAAAGGGCCGCGCCCGGCGCGCGGGCGGCCGGACGGCGGCGCGTCGCCGTGCGCGCGTGCCGGGGGCGGGGGCGGGGGCGGGGCCTTTCACGGCTTCAGCCGGGTGAGCCGGTCGCCGTGGTCCTTCTCCAGGGTGGCGGCGAACGCCCTGGTCTCCGGGTCGGAGCCCGACTTCTGCTCGCCCTTCGCGACCAGGACCGACTGCGTGAGATATTCGCGCGCGTCCCTGGTGAAGAGCCGGTCGAACGCGGCGCCGTCGGCCCGTCTCAGGGCCGCGAAGTCGTCGGGGATCACCATGCCCGGGATGTCGTGCCCCTCGTGCTCGTCGCTCTCCGGCACCCCGGACCTCCGTAGCAGGTCGCGCAACCTTCCGAGCGTCGTACGGTGATCGGCGACGTTCTCCTCGGCGAATCGGGTGATCTTCGAATTCGAGGTCTTGCCGGGGGCCAGCTCCAGCAGGCGTACCGCCTGCTCGGTCATCGGGATCATCAACTGCAACCACGCGATGTCGGTGCCGTTGAAGGAGCCCGACGCGCTTCCGGTCGGTGTGGGAGGCGCGTCGGGTCCGCTTCGTGACGACGGGTGATTCGCGGCCGAATGGGTCGGCGGCTCGGCGGCGACACATCGTGATACCAGCAGCACGGTGAGCACGGCGAGTACCGTCGCGCCGATCGTGGACGCCTTCATGTCGCTCCTTCGCTCACGCCGATCCCGTGGTGAGGCGAGGCCCGGTGTGTGGGGCCTCGCCCTGTTCAGGCCGGACGGTGTGTCTCACGCCTGAAAGCGATCACCTGTCGTCTCAGGGGGTGCCGTCGGCGCCGCACTTGACGATCGGGCGGATGCAGTCACGCACGCGGCGCTCCATCTCGGCCTCGGGCCAGGCGTTGAAGAAGTCGGCGTGCATGGTGTAACCGGGGCCCGAGGAGAGCCGGAACTTGGCCGGGTCGCCGCTGACCGGGTAGCGCAGCACCTGGCGCAGCTTGGGCACGATCACCGGGTGCGAGGCCGGGCAGGCGCCGTTCACCGGATAGGACATGTGGCTCTTGTGGTCGGGCGAGTCCAGGTCCTTGCCGTTCCAGCAGTGCGGGAAGTCCAGGTAGGACTCCAGCATCTTGCCTGCCGGGCAGTTGACGAAGTTCTTGGCGGAGCCCACCTCGCCGGCGTGCAGGCACGACCAGCGCGAGCTGCTCGTGGGGTCGTTGACACCGGTCGCCTTGGCGTTGCCGGCCACGATGCGCAGGCCCAGCGGGAGCGGCCGGGTCTGGGCCATCAGCTCGTCCTTGATGCCCTCACCCAGGTAGTAGAACGTGGTGCCGGTCGGCTCGACGGGCTTGTCGTCGCTGTAGAGGGTCGGCACCCAGTACGAGGACAGGTCGGCCTTGGGGCTGCAGGTGGTGCCACCCTTCAGCAGGCTCTTGATGTCGGAGTCGGCGTTCGTGGAGGTGTTGCCGAAGAAGCTGTGCATGTGCGACCCGCCGGCGAGGCCCGGCATCACGATCGGGTCGTCGGGCAGCCGGTGGGTGTAGGGGCACTCGGCGAGGAACTCCGCCACCCGCACCGCGCCGGGCGGGACCGGGCCCTTGGGCAGGTTGGTGCCGGAAGCCGGCGGGGTCGCGGTGGTGGTGGGGGCCGGCCTGGTCGCGGTAGTGGTCGGGGTGGCACTCGGCCTGGGGGTGGCGGTGCCCGAGCCGGTGCCGTAGACCTCGAACTCCCACAGCGAGACCCCGTACTGGGAGGAGCGCCTGGTGGTGTTGAGCCGGACGTAGCGGCCGGTGGCCGAGACGTTCAGGGTCTGCACGCCGCCCTTGCCCGCGGTCGTGGTGTGGATCGTCCTCCACTGGCCTCCACCGGAGGAGGTCTGGATCGTGAAGGCCGTGGCGTAGGCGTTCTCCCACTTCAGCACGATCTTCTTGATCGCCTTGGACGCGCCCAGGTCGACCTGGAGCCACTGGGGGTCACTGAAGGCGCTCGACCAGCGGGTGTTCTCCTTGCCGTCGATCGCGGCCGCGGCGGACAGGTCGCCCCTCTCGGACGAGGAGGCGGTGGCCCTGCCGCTCTGCGACAGCGGGGCCTCGGCCGCGCCGGCCGGGGTGACGCCGTTCACCAGGGAGACGCCCAGGACGGTCGCGAGGGTGCCGGCGAGCGCGAGGCGATGGACTCGCCCGCCCGATCTGCGGCCGGGGGCCGTGGTGTTCGGAACGGTCTCACTCATGTGGATGAGGTCCTTAGGGGGATCGAGTTGTGGTGGACGTGATGCTCGACGGCGTCTCGGACGGACCGGCTCGTGGCCCGGTGTGTCGGCGGACAGCGGTGTCACCGTGCGCCTTCGCGGTGTCACCGTCACGAGCCTCCTTCGCCGTCACGCCCGGCGCCGGGCGTGTTCTGTTCCTGGACTGGAGACCGGCGGGGGGACGTGCGACAACAAAAAACCCAAGGAAATCTCAGAAAATCTCAGAAAAAGGACGGAGAAGATTTTTGTTGTCTCCCTGACCTGCTGCCGGTCTCCGTAGAGGGGGCTCGTTGGTCTTCCGCTATGAGGGGTTATGGAGAGAATCGTCCCTGCGCGCCGCCCGGAGCGGCTCGGGGGCGATGACCGTGGACGGCGACAGGAAGCGGAGTGCGATGCGCGGAACCGGCAGGGGCGGACCCGACACGGCGATGGTGGCCGCCGCACGCGACGGGGACCAGCAGGCGTTGGACGCGCTGGTGGCCGACTCCCTCCCGCTCGTCTACAACATCGTCGGGCGAGCGCTGAACGGCCACACCGACGTCGACGACGTGGTCCAGGAGACGTTCCTGCGGGTCGTCCGCGCGCTGCCCGACCTGCGCGACCCGCAGGCATACCGGTCCTGGCTGGTGGCCATCACCGTCCGTCAGGTGCGCGACCACGAGCAGGATCGCAGGACCACCCAGCACCGCAGGGCGGACCTCGACACCGCGGAGGAGGTGCCCGACCCCGCCTCGGACTTCGCCGCCGTGACCATCCTGAGGCTCGGGCTCACCGACCAGCGCCGCGAGGTCGCCGAGGCCACCCGCTGGCTGGACGGCGACGACCAGGCGCTCCTCGCCCTGTGGTGGCTCGAGGAGACCGGCGAGCTCGACCGCGCCGATCTCGCCGGAGCCCTCGGCCTGTCGGGGCGCCACACCGCCGTACGCGTCCAGCGGATGAAGGAACAGGTCCAGACGGCGCGCACCATCGTGCGGGCGCTGCGCGCCGGCTCGGGATGCCCCGGGCTCGGCGCCCTCACCGCGAACTGGGACGGCCTCCCCAGCCCGCTGTGGCGCAAGCGCTTCGCCCGGCACATCCGTGACTGCGCCGTCTGCCAGGGGCACACCGCGGGCCTGCTGCCCATCGACCGGCTGCTCAGTGGGCTGCCGCTGCTGCCCGTCCCCGTCGGCTTCGCCCTGCACCATCTCCAGGCCGCTCCCCCCGCCGTCGAGGCGGTGGCGCACGCCGCCTCCCATGGCGCGCACGCCCTCAAGGCGACCGAGACGGCGCGGACGGGCCTGTCGGCCTCCCTGCCCTCCGCCCCTGCCGCGATCGGCGGCGCGGTGGCCGTCGTCGTCGCGGGCGTCCTGGTGTTCGGGCAGTTCACGGCTCCCGCCCCCGAGCCCGCTCCTTCGCTCGCCGTACCCGCGCCGACGGTCTCGCCGTCGCCGCCCCCGGCGCGGACGCCGTCGGCGCGCGCCACCCCCGAAGCCTCCCCGTCCCCCGCGCCCGGCCGCAGGCGAGCCTCCCGCACGCCCACTCCCACGCCGACCCCGCCGCCCGCGGTCGTGACCTCCCCCAGGAAGGGGGTGGGCGTGTGGAAGATGCCCGGCCTCAGCTCGGCCCTCGCGAAGTCCGGCGCGAGCTGGTACTACACCTGGTCCACGCGCCGCGAGGGCGTCACCGGTCCCAGGGCGGACGGGTTCGTCCCGATGATCTGGGGGTCGGGCAGCGTCACGCCGGAGAACCTCGCCCAGGCGAGGCGCGCCGGGCCCTACCTGCTCGCCTTCAACGAGCCCGACCTGCCCGAGCAGGCCAACATGACCGTGGAGGAGGCGTTGTCGCTCTGGCCGGACCTCATGTCCGCGGGCCGCGTGCTCGGCAGCCCCTCCGTCGCGTTCGGCGCCGACACCCCGGGCGGCTGGCTGGACCGCTTCATGTCCGGAGCCAAGGAGCGGGACTACCGCGTCGACTTCATCGCGCTGCACTGGTACGGGGCGGACTTCCGTCCCCAGCCCGCGGTGAACCAGCTCAAGTCGTACATCCAGGCCGTGTACCAGCGCTACCGCAAGCCGATCTGGCTCACCGAGTACGCCCTGATCGACTTCTCGAACGGCACCCGCTACGCCAGTGACGCCCAGCAGGCCGCGTTCGTCACGGCCTCCACCAGGATGCTGGCCTCCCTGCCGTACGTGCGACGTTACGCCTGGTTCGGCCTGCCCTCCTCGGAGACCGAGCCGGGCAGCGGGTTGTTCCGCGGCGACGGGACCGCCACCCGCGCCGGCCGCGCCTTCCAGGCGGCACGCTGAGCGTCGTGTCCCTGGGCGGCACTCGGACGGATAGCCTTGCCGGGTGCCCGACCCGTACCTGACTCCGCGGGAGACCGTGGAACACGAGATCGAGATCAAGCGCTCCCGGTTCCTGTGCGCGGTCGGCCCGGTCTCCTCCGAGGAGGCGGCGAGGGAGTTCGTCGCCGCCCGCAGGCGGCTGCACGGCGACGCCACGCACAACTGCTCGGCGTACGTGATCGGCGGCGACCGCCGGGTCCAGCGGGCCGACGACGACGGCGAGCCCGGCGGCACCGCGGGGACCCCGATGCTGGAGACCCTGCTGCGCCGGGGCGTCGCCGACGTGGTGGCGGTGGTCACCCGATACTTCGGCGGGGTGAAACTCGGCGCCGGAGGGCTGGTCCGCGCGTACGGCTCTTCGGTCGGCAAGACGCTGGACCTCACGCCGCTGGTCGGCATGGTGCCCGCCAGGGTCATGACCGTGACCGTGGACCACGTCAGGGCCGGGCGGCTGGAGAACGACCTGCACGCCTCGCCGTACGAGGTGAGAGAGGTCCGCTACGGCGCGGACGTCGGCTTCCGCGTCGCGGTGCGCGAGCGGGATCTGCCCGCCTTTCCCGGCTGGGTCGCGACGCTGACCGCGGGGCGCGCCGGGATCGAGCCGGGCGAGGCGGTCCACCTCAAGGACGCCTGACCCGCGCCCGTCCTGTGCCTGTCGCAGGCCGGACCCGGCTGAAAGGCGGCGCCCCTTCCCCGGGAAAGCCCTCGGCACGCACCGTTCCCGTCGGCAATAATTGTGGGATGGATCACACTCGGACGGGGTGACGGTGCCGGCCGACGGCCATGACCGCCCGTCCTCGGAGGCGGTACGGGATCCTTCCGGGCCACCGTCGCCCCCGCCCTGACCGTCCGATTCCCCTCTGACGTGGGAAAACCGCGAACGACATCCGGTCGTCACGCCCGCGCGGAGCTCGGCTGCGGTTTTCCACAGCCGAGCTCCGCGGCGCACGCCAGGTGAGGAAGGCGGCGTTCCTCATCCAGACCGTACGCAGCTCTCCGTAGCCTTGTCCCTATGAGTTCACCGAATCTCGACGGAGTCGCCGGATGGGCGATCAACCTTATGGAAACCCTGGGTGCGCCCGGGGCGGGGCTGGCGATCGCACTTGAGAACCTGTTCCCGCCTCTGCCCAGCGAGGTGATCCTGCCGTTGGCGGGATTCACCGCGAGCAAGGGGAACATGGGGCTGTTCGACGCCGTGCTCTGGACGACCCTGGGATCGGTGGTCGGCGCGCTCGCGCTGTACGGGGTCGGAGCCCTGCTGGGCAGGGAGCGCGTGGTGTTCATCGCCTCCAAGCTGCCGCTGGTCAGTGTCTCCGACATCGAGAAGACCGAGGCGTGGTTCGCCAGGCACGGCAGGAAGACCGTCTTCTTCGGACGGATGATTCCCATCTTCCGCAGCCTGATCTCGATCCCCGCGGGGATCGAGCGCATGCCGATCATGATCTTCACGCTCCTCACCACCCTGGGCAGCCTCATCTGGAACACGGCCTTCGTGATGGCGGGGTTCCTGCTCGGTGAGCAGTGGGAGCTGGTCGAGGAGTACATGGGGGTGGTGTCGAAGTCGGTGCTGGGCATCGTGATCCTCGCCATGATCGTCTTCATCGTGGTCAAGCTGTCCGACAGGCGCAAGGGCAGGCACCACGCTTAGCCGCGACCACTCCGATCAGGGCCCGCCCGGCGCGGGCGGGGAGCGGCCCGGGGGTGGGACCCCCGGCGCGCCCCCCCCCACCCCCCGGGGGCGGTGACGGTGGGGGGCCGAGTTAAACA
>NZ_JBEPDA010000011.1:70444-224398 GCF_040299985.1 Streptosporangium sp. NPDC000563
CTCAGTGGTTCAGTCCGGGACAGGGGAGTTCATGTGGGGCACGCGATCCGTGGTCGGAGCCAGGGAGCGGGACTGAGTCACCCCGGGCGCTCCCCGCCTCTCCCGGCGGGTCCTTTCCCGTTCGCGGCACTCTTTCTCCACGCGTTCCGGAGGTTCCCATGCGTTTCGGAGGACAGGGGAACGGCGGGTCTGGGGCGCCGGCGAGGGAGGGGCCGTCGAGGGGCCGGAAAACGGCGTGGCGGAGATCAGTGATCGGCGTGGCGGAGATCAGTGATCAGGGCGATGCCGATCCGGCGCGCCGCCGGTGGCGCGAGCGGGCCAGGCCGTGGGCCGTGCGCAGCAACTCCAGGACCGCCGCCTCGGTCCGCGGCCCCGGATTCACCACGGCCAGCCAGCCCAGCGGGCCGTAGACGGGGTGTGCCATCACCGAGTCGATCACGCTGGGGTCGGCCTCGGCCTCGGACTCTGCTTCGTCCGTGGCCGTGTCACGCGGCCGGCGGCCCCTCCGGCCGACGAAGGCGTCCTTTCCCGCGAAGAGGTTCAGGCGGAAGACGCCGGGACGGTTCAGACGCGACAGTTCGTCGTCCGGATAGTCCTTCGTCACGATGGTAGCGAAGGGCTGGGTCGCCTTCGGGACCTCGCCGTCGGGCGCGTAGTAGAAGAACGCGTCACCCCAGCTGATCTCGGGTGAACCGTCACCGGGCGCGGGCCTGAGGGTGAGAACCCCGTCGAGGCCGGTGAGGAACTCGATGATCTCGTCGATGCTCATGCGTTGTAGCGTTTCATTCATGTGGTTGTGGAGACTTTTCCCCGAACATTCCGAGGTAGAGGGGTGAAAAGTCGCAAATCAGGAAATATGCGGACGGTTGATGTCGCGCGACAGGCCGGATGCTCCGTCCAGCAGGTGCGCAATCTCGAACGCGACGGCGTTCTGCCCCCGGCGGCGCGCACCGGCACGGGATACCGGATCTACGGCGAGGTCCATCTGCGTTCCGCGCTCGCCTATCGGGCCCTCGCCGAGGCCACGGGGCCCATCGAGGCCAGGAGGATCATGCGCGCGGCGCACACGCGCCCCGCCTCGGAGGTGCTCGCCCTGCTCGACGCGGCGCACGCCAGGCTCGACACGGAACGGCGGGAGCTCAGGCTGGCGAGGGAGGCCGCCGCGACGATCTCCGGAGAGACGATCGGCGACGTACGCCCCTCGGACGTCATGAGCGTCTCCGAACTCGCCGTCGCGCTCGGCGTACGCCCCTCGACATTGCGGCACTGGGACGCGGAGGGCCTCGTCGTCCCCCGCCGGGCCTCCCCGGGAGGACCGCGGCGATACTTCCCGGACGATGTCCGGGACGCGCGGATCGTCCATCAGCTACGCCTGGCCGGCCACCGCGTCGCCCCGCTCCGGGCCCTGATGCCGGAGCTGCGGCGCACCCGCCGCTGGGACGAGGTGATGGCCACGCTGGCCGCCAGGGACGCGAGCGTCGACGCCCGCTCCAGAGCCCTCCTCGACGCCGCCGCCGTGCTCGGCACGCTGATCCCGCCGACGGCGGGCGCCTCCCGGGAGACCGGCGTGGACGCGCGGGGTTGAGTCCCGGTTTTCTACTCCACGAACGGCGCTTGGTCGCTCAGTCCGATCTCGATGCGGCGCCGTAGGGCAGGATGGACGGGATGGTCCCCCAGGTCGGCGGGGGCCACCCAGCGCACCTCCCGCGCCTCGCGGGGGTCTGGCTCCATCGTGCCCCCAACCACGCGAGCCCGCAGGCAGACATTGACCGGTTGCCGCACCTCGTCGACCCTGTCCCCATGCATGTAAACGATCACGTGGTCCGGAGAGGAGAAGACGCCGACGAGACCGGTGATCTCGACTTTCAGACCGGTCTCCTCCTCGCACTCGCGGATGGCGCACTGCGCGACGGTCTCACCTTTCTTGAGGCCGCCCGTGGGGATGGTCCACAGATCGTTGTCGGTGCGCTTTAGCAACAGCACGGCGCCTTCGTCGTTTCGGACGAACACGCTCGCGGACGGCTTGCGGCTGGTCGGCTTGGGAGCGTCAGGGTCCTGCCAGTGGTCGATCCTGCGGCTGCGCTTGCTCACAGGTCACTCTCCTCCACGGGCCGCGCACCCGCCCATACCCGCTCGTAGGACTCCAGATATGTGTTGTAGTAAGCGCCGTCGATACGGCGAATGTGCAGCGTCGGTGTGTACGCCGCCAGAATCCCGTAGACGTGCACGTTGATCAGCATCTCGTCGTCGAATCTGTAGATCGAGTTGTACAGCGGGGTGTCGTGCAGACGGATCTCCACCGAGGGAGGCATGTTCTGCGTGTAGTGGGCCATCACCGCCGCGACCCGCCCGGCGACGCCGCCTCCGATACGGTGCTCGGCGTCGCGGTAACCGAGTTGTCTGCCCCTGGCATCTCCCAGGAGCAGCCTTACGCGGGCACCCGCGTTCGCCTTGGCGATGAGGGTGGGCATCCAGTCGGGGTGTTCCTCGGTGAGGAACAGACCCGCGTACGCGAGCAGGTCGATCGTGCGATCGGCGCCGCGCAGTAGTTCGGTCCACAGGTGGCGGGGGACATCGCTGCGCCGGGGATAAGTGGCCACAAGTTCGGCACCGGCCAACGAGGCACCGTTGACCGCGTCGGGCCAGAGATAACTTTCCTCTTCTCGAAGAATCGCGGCCACGCGGTAACGCGTCTTCGGGTACGGCACAGACTCGCCGCTCAGCCAGCGTTCGACGGTTTTGGTTGATACGTCAGCGGCCTCGGCGAGGCTCGCGATGTCGTGTCCCGCGCGGTGAAGCGCTCGGCGAAGGCGTTCGTTGACCACATTGCCATGTTGCCATCTTTCGACAACTTCCGACGTGTTCTCGGGAAGTAGTTGTCGGTAGATGTCTCGCAGTGTCGATGCGCTGTCCGGTCACCCACCGTCACGCTGAGGGAACAGTGAGGAATGGCCTTCCTGTGCACAGCCGACCCATCATCCATGGAAGCCGACACATGACATCTCCACAGTCGCAAGATGCCGATATCCCACAGGATCCTCCCACTCCTGCAGCGCTGGTCGAACAGCTTGTTGAAGCTGCTCAGAAGCGCGGTCTGACCGTTAAGCGGGTCGCCACCGCGATTCTGCGTTTCTCCCGGCCACCCGATTACAGCGAAGCCACCGGACTCGAAGATCAGGCGTTGGCCCGAGCGTTTTTCGCCGGACTGTCTCAGCTGGTCGTTCTGGTGAAGGACCGCCAGGCGCCACAGTTCGAAGGTGGGCCGGTTCGCTTGGCCTGGTACTGGTGGTGGCAGGGCGATCGTCTTGCTGCCTCAGGCAGGTCCGACGAAATGGAGCGTCTCGCCGACGCGACCGACATCGACGCGGCAGCCGACCGGATTGCGTACGTCCTGAGCCTTGACGGCGAGGCCACCACCATCTGAGTACCTGTGCGACCGAGAACAGGCCTGGGGTGCAGCGAAGAGAAGGTACGGCGACCACGAGGTGCAGTGTTGTGTCCGCCCTCGGACGGTGGTCCGCAGGTTGGATTCGGTAACTCCTTAGTTACGCGACAACGCGTCCAGGCAGGTGCGGAACTCCTCGGCATGGGCCTCTCCGGCGGGAAGTCGCAGGGCGAAGGCGTTGAGCTGGTCGGCGACACGGCTGGAATCGACGTCGGTGACGAGTTCGACGGCGCGCCGCGCCGTGTCGAGGGCGCCGTCGAGGTCGTCCTGGTCGAGCTGTGCGTCGGCGATGGCGGTCAGGCCGAGCACGGTGTCACGGGTGTAGTCGATGCCTCGACAGGCCATGCCCTCCTCCAGGAGGCGCACCGCGATATCCGGACGACCGAGCTGTACGAAGCCCGCGCCGACCTCGATCGTGTGGGAAGGCTGACGCATCCAGTAAATCCACGGCGGATCCTCGTCCGGGTCGCGGTGGCCCCAGTGGTCATCGGCGCGGAACAGCACCTCGACGGCTTGGCGGGACTCGCCTACGACTGCGTGGGCGCGGACCTGCCACGCGTCGAGCATGGCATGCACCGTGCGGGGCGCTCCGGGGCCGATGCGTTCGCGGGCGGTGTGCAACAGGTTGATCGCCGCCCGACCGTCTCCGGCATAGGTGTGCTGCATAGCCATGAGCGACAGAATGTAGGCGCCGGTCAGGGTATCGCCCCCAGCGGCGGAGGTACGCAGCCCGGCGTGCCAGTACCGTGCCGCGGCGGCGTGCCGGTCGCCGTCGAACGCGCACCAGCCGGCGAAGCGCAGCAGCTCCCCGGCCGCACCATAGAGGCGCCGCTTGATCTCTGAACGGTAGCGGCCACCCTGCAACAGCCGGGCTATCAGCCGTAGATCGGCCTGGGCGAGGTGCAGGCAATAGTCACCGCCGACGAGGTCATCCAGGTGCCACAGCTGGTGGATACGATTCTCGACCCAGGTTGCCACCTCGGTATCCACGGTGCCGCCGCCACTGGCGTCAATGATCTTCTCTGTGGGTACAGCGGCCCAGGCGTCTGCCAGTTCGGCAGTTTTTTTCCCCGACAGCAGGAGGAATCCTCGCCGGTCGGTGTCCGCACCCATGCACCCCACCATGATTTGTTTCGCCGTCTCAGGTATCCACGCCTGGTCCAGCGGCTCGGTCCCGTCAACCGTCAGCAACCACGACGGCCACCCAAGATTCAACACCGTCTGGGCGTCAACCCCCACCTCTGCGGCGATGGCGAGTTGCGCGGCGAGCTCAGGCACGACCTGGTAGTGCTCCCACCTGTAGACCTTCTGGCGGTGGGTGGCCATGTTCAGGCCTGACCGGCGCCGCACCAATTCGGCGACGTCGGAGAGAGTCCACCCTCGGCACTCCCGCAGATAGGTCAGAGGGTGGCGAATCAGAGGCTGATCGCTGCTCACATCGTGTCCCTTGAAGGGAGGGGGATTACAACGAGACTACGGCGAGGCCCTGTCGCGCGCCCCGGACACCCGCTTGTCTGAGATCAGAATGTAACCAGGTAAGTGCGAAGCGCAACAGGAGCATCCGGTGTGGTTGTTACCTGCTCCCCGCGCTTTTCCGGGAAGGAGCCCCGCATGATCATCCTTGCGTTCGTGGTAGCCGTCGGCAGGCGCTCATGATCCCGCTGGCGCGCGCCGAGTCCATCGAGCTCCAAGGCGATCCGGCGGACACGCCGATGGTCTTCGCAGCGATCACCGAGGCGATCGGCAAGGTCGCCGACGTCAGCGAAGCGACGGGCGACCGGCTGGATCGGCGGCTACAGGTCGGCGCCGGGGGACGCGTGCGGCTGCTGGCCGGTGCGCCGGTGCAGCCGAAAGCCGCCGCGGCTGGCACGCTCGTCGTGACGATGGTGCTGGAGGAGACAACCGGCCTGCTGCCCGACCAGGTGAGGGACATCCTGGCCGCTGTACGGCGAGTGCCGTTCACCGCGACTGAGATGAGCGCGCTACGCGACCAGATGCCGCTCACGGCTGAGCTGCCGCTGTTCGCGCCTCCGGGATGTCTGGCGCAGGTGGCGCCGGTCCTGACGGTGCATCACATGCGCGACTTCCTCGTGCTGGTGGAGGCGGTGCAGGCGATGGGGGTTGCGCCGGAGGCCATCACCGTCTTGGACAAGGGCTATCCGTACCGGCACACCGCCCGGGTGGACGCCCACCTGACCTGGCAGGGCATCGCGGTGTGGCCATGGATGCGGGCCGCGGACGCGTTGGACGACCACGCCCAGCGCGCCACCCTCCTCGGCCGCCAGGGGCTGCTGGTCGACGACGGCGGCTACACGCTGCCGGTGCTGCTGAAGCACCGCCCCGACCTGCTGCCGCACTTCACCACCGGCCTGGTCGAGCAGACAATCTCCGGCATCACGCGGCTGGAGCCGTGGCGGCAGCTGCCGCTGCCGATCTTCTCCGTCGCCCAGTCCAGGATGAAGGCCACGGTGGAGTCCTACGGCGTCGCCGACGCGGCGATCCGCAACGCCTTGCGGTTGCTGCCCGAGGAGAAGCTTGAGGGACAGCCCGCGCTGGTCATCGGGCATGGGCGCATCGGCGAGCAGATTGCTCAGGTGCTGCGGTCGCGGCGGATGCGGGTCGCCGTCCACGACCGGCAGCTGG
Organism: Streptosporangium sp. NPDC000563; assembly: GCF_040299985.1. Taxonomy (NCBI): domain Bacteria; kingdom Bacillati; phylum Actinomycetota; class Actinomycetes; order Streptosporangiales; family Streptosporangiaceae; genus Streptosporangium; species Streptosporangium sp. NPDC000563. Next base: position 76,533 of record NZ_JBEPDA010000011.1, read on the forward strand.
TGCGCCTCATCGCCGCCCACGAGCAGGGCTTCGTCACCGGCCGCTGCCTGAGCACGCTGCTGCGCGAGCACCGGCCGAAGCTGATCGTCGGCAGTACCGGCCGCACCAGTGTGCGCGGTGAGCACGCCGCCGCCATCGGCGGTGACTGCTACCTGGTGGCGACGACTTCCAGGGACCGGGAGTTCGCGATCGCCGAGCTCGCCGAGGAAGCCGTAGAGATCAGCGACGTCGGCGTGCTGGGCATCCGCATGCGCCTGACTTCCGGAGCCTGCGCGACGATCGTCGGTGACGGATACCCGGTGAACTTCCACCACGCCGAGTCGCTGCCGAACGCCTACTCCGACCTGATCCTCGCCAGCCTTCTGGTGGGGGCGGCCACCCTCGCCACCCCCGGCCACGGCTTCACTGCGGGGCACAACGTCGCCGCCTCCGACCGGGTGCTGGAGTCGTGCGGCCTGCTGGAGCGCTACTACTCGCGGTTCGGTCCGAAGCTCACATGAGGACCACCGAGCAGGGGGAGCGCTACTTCACCGCCGCTGACGCAGGAGCGATGTTCGAGCCGGGCCTGGTCACCAGCAGCACGGACCGGCGCCGCGTCTGGTACGCCATCCCCGACCCGGCTGATGCAGTACGGGTGGCGCTGACCGTCGCCCGCCGCTCCTGGCTCGACGCCGTGACGGTCGTCCCCGCCGGCGCCGCCTTGGCGCAGGCGGGCCTGGCCATGGCGTTCGGCGAGCATCTGCACGAGGTACGGCGTCGCCGCGGCCTGCACGGGGCGTGCGTGACCAGTCCCCTGCCGCCGCCCCTGCCACGCTCAGGGCTGTGCAGGTTGCCGCACCTGACCACTGTCGAAGGCCCCGACGAGACATGGCGGGACGCGGTGGTGTGGGAAGTCATGACCGCCGACCGGTTTCGTGCCTGGCTCGGCCGTGACCCGGTCAGCCTCACCACGGTCGAGGAGTGGCTGCCGAAACTGCTGGCCCTGCGCGGCGCCGTCCGCGCCGGCACCCTGCCCGACACCCCGGCGGTTCGTGCGCTGCGGCAGCTCCTGCAGACCCGCTACCTGTCGATCCGGCTGGTGCTGGAGCACCCGTCGTTGTTCACATCCCTACTGTCACCCAAGGAGACACGTTGACCAACAGCTGGTTTTCGACGTCCGGCGAGGACCTGTCGGCCGGGTACGCGCGGCACATGGCTACGCTGCGCGGCGCGGTACGGCACGCACTGGTCGCCCGCGCCCTGCGCACCCACCTGCCCGCCGGCTCGCAGCAGGTCCTGGACGTCGGCGGCGGGGATGGCCACCAGGCCGCCCAGCTCGCCCGCATCGGCCACCAGGTGACGGTGCTCGACCCCGACCCGGCGATGCTCGCCCAAGCCCGGCAACGACTGGAGGGCGAATCCGCTCAGGTGCGGCAGCGCGTCCGGCTGGTGGAAGGCAGCGGCCACGAAGCGGCGGACCTGGTCGACGGCGGCTACGACCTGGTGCTGTGCCACGGCGTGCTGATGTACGTCGAGACCCCTGAGCCGTTCGTGGCCGACCTGGTGGCAGCGGCCCGGCCCGGCGGCCTGGTGTCGCTACTGATGAAGAACCGTGACGCGCTGGCCATGCGACCGGGCCTGGAAGGACGATGGGCTGACGCGCTGGCGGTGATGAACGCCCACGCCGAGACAGGCAACCTCGGAGTGACCAGCCGGGCGCATACCGCCGCCGACATCGACGCGATGCTGGCGAGCGCCGGAGCCTCCACCGCGGCCTGGTACGGGGTGCGGGCCTTCACCGACCACCTGGGCGACATCCCGGTCGGCGACAGCTTCGACACGCTCCTTGACGCCGAATGGGAAGCTGGACGCCGCGACCCCTACCGGCGCATCGCCCGCCTGCTGCACTTCATCGCGCAGGCAACCCCGCAGGACACTCCATGACGGCGGCTCCGCTGACCTTCGGCGACGTGTGGACGGCCGCCCGCGGGCACTGCACCCGGGGCTGCTTCGGCTACCACTCCACGTGGCGGCTCTTCCGGCAGGCCGGGCTGAAAGGCAACCCCCGCTGGCACGAGGACTTCTACCGCAAGGCCCTCACCGGCCGGAGGCCGAAACGGGCGTTGGTGCGCGGCTCCTCCGATGAGACCATGCCGCGCCTGCTCACCGAACTGCTCCCCGACGCGCGGATCGTGGTGACCGACATCTGCCGGACGCCGCTGACGCTCGTCAACGCCTGGGCCGATTGGTGCGGCCGGAACGTGACGACCATGTGGGCGAAGGCGCCGGAACTGGCCAACGTGTCCGGCCCCTTCGACATGATCATCACGGATGGGTTGTTGTCCCTGCTGCCCACCCCGGACGACTGGGACACGGCGCTCGCCCGCTTGGCCAACCTGCTGACCGACGACGGCATGCTGCTGTACACCACCCGCATCGCCGGCCCCGCAGGACGGCTGGAATACGACCTGCCCGGCCGCGCCGTTCAGGCGCTGGCCACCGCCGCCGGATGGCCCGGCCCGCCGGGCGAACGGCTACGGCTGGCCCGGCAACGACTGCGCGGCTCATCGCGGCCCGCCCCGTTCACCACCTCCACCCAGCTGCGCGACACCTTCTACACCGAATTCGCCCAAGTGCTCCTGTCCACCCATGCGGCTGCACCGACACTCGCGTTGGCCCTGCACCCGGCGTTCTGGGCCGGGCGAGGCAGCATATGTGTCGGCGTGGCCGCCACCCACCCAAGGAGTCGGCTGTGACACTGCCGATCAGCATCTCCGTCTACCGGCCGGGAACGGCCCTCGATGAGGAACTCGCCGCCCTCGGCTACGCCGCCATGCGAGGCTGGCCCGATCAGCGGCCGGTGACCGCTGCACTGGTGCGGTCGCGGCTGCACCCCCCGGGAGGCGCCTTCCCCACGATCATGGTCGTGGCGCGCTCAGCCACCGGCGGCCTGGCCGGGGCGGCGGCGCTGCGCCACCCCGCCGCGCCAGGCGCACCGGCCAGGCTGTGGGGGCCCGCCGTCGCCCCCGAATGGCAACGGCAAGGGCTGGGCACCTTACTGCTGAAGTACGCCGCCGATTCCCTCCCCCAGGGGATGGTCGTGCTCACCGCGGAGATCCCCGCGACCCGCGAGCACGGCTGCACGTTCTACACTCGCGCCGGGTGGTGCCCACACTCCACTGCGGCGCTGCTGAAAGCCCCCATCGCTGGCGACCTCGCCACGCTGGATGAAGACCACACGCTGGTGCGGCCGGCGGGTCCTGGCGACGCCGCAGCACTGGGCCGCCTCTACCACACGGTTCACCCCGGTCACGGGTTCGCCGTCGCACAAGACACCTACCCGCGGTGGAGCAGCGACGAGCGATTCGTCGCCGATGGCCTGCTCGTCGTCGACGGCGACGGCTCCGGTCTGCAGGCCGCGGCCCTGGTCTATCCGCTCATCCACTCCGCCCCCGCAGAACCGGCGGAGGCGCTGCTGGCCGACGTGCTGATCCACCCTGGCGCCGACCGGGCAGCCCTGGCCGGGCCGCTGATCGCTGCGGCGCTCGCCGCAGGCGCCCGCCATGACGCCGAAGTGGCCCGCGCCATCGTCCCCACCACCCACACTGAGCTGCTGGCCGATCTGCGCGCGGCCGGTCTGGCCACGGTGGAGGAGATCCGCTACTACCAGGCGCCACTGGTGCCGCACACCGAAGGAGAATTCCTGTGACGACATCGGTCCCTGTGTCTCTGCCGAAGCGCACCCTCGGCCGGTGCGGCATCACCGTGCCCGCTGTCGGCATCGGCTGCTGGGGCATCGGCGGACCGGCCGAAAACCTCGGCCTGCCGATGGGCTGGTCCACCAGCACCTCACCGGAGGTGGCCGCCGCCGGCCTGGAAACCGCGTGGCAGATGGGCGCCCGCCTGTTCGACACTGCCGACGTCTACGGGCACGGCCGCTCTGAACGCCTGCTCGGCGACCTGGTCGCGCAGGTGCCGCGCGAGGAAATCGTGCTGGTGTCCAAGGTCGGCTACTTCGCCGGCACCGCACCGCACGGCTTCGACCCCTGGCACATGCGCCACCAGCTGGAGCAGACCCTGAACAACCTGCGCACCGGCCACCTCGACGCCTACTTCCTGCACCACTCCGACTTCGGTGAAGGTGACCGGTGGCTGGAGCCTGCGGTGGAGGCGATGCGTTCCTTCCAGCGCGAAGGGCTGATCCACGCAGTCGGCATGCGAGGTCCGCACCGGTTCGCCCGCGACCGCCTCACCGTCGCCGCCGACCAACGCGGCGACAAGATCGCCCGGTTTCAGGCGGTGTTCGACACGGTGCGCCCGGACCTGCTCGCGGTCCGCGACCACCTGCTGTCCCCGGCGGCCCGCTCCGAGGGCATCTTCGCGTTCGCCGAGAAGCACAAGGTCGGCGTGCTGATCAACAAACCGCTGGCGCAGGGCCTGCTGACCGGCGCCTACGACCCTGCGGCCATGCCGCTGATCGGTCCCGGCGACCACCGCTCGCGCAAGCGGTGGTTCACCCCTGCGGCGGTCGAGGTCATCGCCGAGGGGCTGAACGAGCTGCGCGGCCTGGTCGGGTGGCGCCGCGAGGACCTGATCCATATCGCCCTGTGGGCGTGCCTGGATCGCTATGATCAGGCGGCTGTGCTTGTCGGATTCACCACTGCGGAGCAGGTGGCGATGAACCTGTCTGCGCTGGGCGCGCCCCCGCACCCCGAGGTGATCGACCAAGCCCGCACGATCATGGGGCAGGTGCAGGCCCGCCTCGACGCCCATGGGGAGGTCTTCACCGACGAGACGGTGAGGGAACGCCAATGAGCGGCGACGACCGCCAGCAGCTCAGCATCCTGCAGGCGGGAGAGCACTATGCCCGCCCCGGCCAGGTGCGCGTCCTGACGCTCAACGTGCAGCACGCCAACCCCGCCCGGTCCCGGCGGCAAGCCGACTGGCTCGCCGCCCAGGACGCCGACGTCGTCGTGCTGACGGAGGTCACGCCTGGAGCACACGCCATAACTCAAGCGCTGGGCGAGCACGGGTTCAGCGTGCATCTGGGCGACGGCGGCGCGGACTATCTGACGGTCGTCGCCTCCCGCATCGGCAAACAGGAACCGGCCCCGCAGATTCGTCCCGGCCATCTGCCGCACCGGTGCGCCGCCATCCGCCTCCACCTCGACGACGGATCCAGCATCGGCGTGGTCGGCCTGTACGTGCCCTCCCGCGGTCCCCAGCAGCGCCGCAACGTCGACAAACGCCTGTTTCAAGACGCGGTGACGGAACTGCTGCCCGCCCTGGCCGACGACCTCGCGGTGACCGGCCCGATCGTCATCGCTGGAGACCTCAACGTCGTCGAGCGGGGCCACAAGCCGCATCACGCGGTGTTCGGCAACTGGGAGTACACCTTCTACGACGCGTTCGCCGCCGCCGGATACGGCGACGCGTTCCGCCGCCACCACCCCGACCTGGACGATTACTCCTGGTACGGGCGCCGCAGCGGCGAAGGCTACCGATTCGATCACCTGTTCTGCTCCCCGGTCGGCGCGGTCATCGACTGCCGCTACGTGCACGAGCCCCGCACCTCGGGGCTCAGCGACCACGCGGCGATGACCGCGACCATCACCCTGCCCACCGGCACGCCCTAACCCCTTTTTTCACCGCGCAGCCCTGAGCGCCCCCTGAGGCGCCACAGGGCGGGTTCGTCATGCCCTCATCCACGTATCTCAGTACGGAGGCTTCGCATGCCCCCCACCATCAGCGCCAGCCACAGCCTGCTCCTGGAGGCCATCGGCCGGCTCAGGCTCACCTCACTGACCCCCGCCCAGCAGCAGGCGATCCACGACATCCCCCGCAGCCAGCCCAACGCGCTGCGCGACACCATCGTCAGCCTCCTGCCCGGCCGTAACGTCGTGCTCACCGGCACGCTGGAGCGGCGCCTACTCGCTGTCAGCACCGGCCGGCCCGGCGCGTGGCTGCTGGCCGACCTGTCCGGGCAGCCGCACGAAACACGCGTCTGGCCCGACTGGGCCACCCAACACGTGCACCTGGACACCCCCGGCGCGTGGATCAGCCACGCCGTCCTGGCCCCGGCCGCCGTAACCCGGCTGACCCGGCCCCGTATCCTGCTCGCCGCCCTGTACCGGCCGGAGTATTTCCCGTTGCCACGCTTCCCGCTGGCGATCTCCGATCTGGCGCGGGCAGCCCGCTCCACTCTGTCAGGCCGGGTCGACCTGATGGACATGCAGCTCAGCGTCACCCTGGACGACGTCATCAACGCGGTCAGCACCAAGCAGCCCGACATCCTCGGCATCAGCGCGACGTTCGGCCAGCACGATCTGATGATCCGCCTGCTGGACGCCGTCCAGGGCAAGGTGCCGCTGATCCTGGCTGGCGGCAGCCTGACCGTCCGCAACGAGGCGCTGCTGCTGGAGAAGTATCCGGAGCTGCTCGTTGCCCGCGCCGCCGGCGAGCCGACCATCCGCGACGTCATCGCGCACTGGCACGGCGACCTCGAGCGCGACCAGGTTCACGGCATCGGCTACGTCGGCGCGGCGCGCGGCGGCGCGATGGCCGTCGGCTGGCGCCGCACCGCGGCGGTGCCCAACCGCGACGCCGACGACTTCTTCCCCGAGCTGGACCTGCTGCAGGACACCTTCGCCCACCAGGGGGTGATGCAGTTGGAGACGACCCGCGGCTGTACCAGCCAGTGCTCGTTCTGCCCGCGCGGCCATAAAGGGATGTGGGCGGGCGGCGCCCCTGAGCAGCTGCCGTGGATGCTGGAGGCGCTGAAGGAGGAGTTCGACCGCCACCCCGACCTCTCCCGCACCCTGTACCTGGTGGACGAGGAGGCCATCGGACACGGCGACGACGCCGTTCCGCGGGCACTAGCCGTCGCCGCCGAGATCACCAAAGCGGGTTTCAAGTGGGAGACGTCGTGCCGCATCGACCAGGTCGTCCACCCCGGCCACGACCGGGAGTGGCACATTGAGCGGGCCGAGATGTGGCGGGCTCTCGTCCGCGACGGGCTACGCCGCATGCTGTTCGGGGTGGAGTCCGGCGTCACCTCCATCCTGCGGAGATTCAACAAGGAAACCACCGGCGAGCAGAACGCGGTCGCGATCCGCACCTTGTCGGCGCTCGGCGTGCCGACGCGCTTCACGTACATCACTTTCGATCAGCTGATGAGCCTGGAAGAGCTGCACGCCACGCACGCCTTCCAGGGGCGGACGGATCTGCTGTTGCGTCCGATGCCGCACTTGAGTGCTGAGGAGATCGTCGACGGTGTCCGTAATCCGTCGTTCGTCGCCGAGCACAGTGCCGGTCGGCCGTTCTACACCGGCATCTCCTACATGCTGGTGTCGATGGAGCCGCTGGTGGGTGCCGCATACACTCGCATGCTTCAGAGTGCAGGCCTGGCGGGGACGGTGCGCCCGTCGATGGGCCGCATCGACGCTCGTTTCGCCGACCCGCGTATCGGCGTCTGCTCCGAGCGGGCACAGCTGTGGGTCGACCGGAACTTCGCGCTGGACTACACGCTGAAGTCCCTGGAGAAGGTGCTGGACGGTGAGCCACGCCGCGAGGTTCGTGCGGCCCGGGTCGTCATCAAGGACGCCGCGTACGCCGTCTTCACCCGCATGCTCGACCTCATCGACGAGCATCCCGGCCCGGTGCAGCTGAGGCAGCTCATCATCCGGCTGGACGCGATGCTGGACGAGCAGGTCGAGGTGCTGCGCAGCCGCATGGCCGCCACCGTGCCAGGAGTCGTCGCGGCGTTGCCATCGCAGGCCGCCGACCGGCTCGTCCACGAGCACAGCCGGTGGGCGGCCACGACAGGCTGGACATTGATCAACGCGGCTGATCCGTGTGGGACCTGAGCCGCTGCAGGTCAGGCAGGCTCAGAGATCGGCACCCAGTTGAACTCGGGGCAGTATCGGGAGTATGTGGCCAGCTTCCAGGCCGCGTACTCCCGCGTCCGGCCGGTGGCGCGCAGCAGGTGTTTGACCCAGGTGTGGGCGATCCGTTCCCGTCGGCTCATGCCGGTGTCGATCTCGTCGAGCATGCGGCACGCGACCACGAAGTCCTCCTCGGTCAGCGCCGACAGGTCGATCTCGACGCCGTCGACCTCGAAGGAGAACACCAGTCGGGTGGTGGTGAACCGGGTGAGACGCTCGCCCTTGAACGCCGCATGCGGGGCGAGCGCCGCTGTCAGCTCCTCGCGGCCGGCGACCGGGTAGCCGATTCCCAGATCCAGATCACTGGTCTCCAGGTTGAGCTGGATCCCGAAGGAGCCGACGTCACGCGGCGTGTGCCCGGTCCAGGACTCGACAAGGCGGGCCGCCGTGGCGCGGACCCGCAGGAGTCGCTCATCCTCCGCGCGCCGTGCCTGCCAGAACGCCTCGGCTCGGCGGAACTCCTTGGCGTCGAAGGACTCGGGAACAGCCCACCCCGAGGCCAGGACGGCCTCAAGATCGAGGCTCGTCGCCGTTCCATCCGCAGAGATCGTTTGTTCGGTCATCGACCCAGCGTAGTAACAGCGGCATCGCGCGCCTCGGGAGTTCCCGCATTTCCCATGGGGCTCCTGGTGTCGGAGCCTCAGGGGCGGAGCGGATCCTTGTCGGCGGGGGAGAGGTCGCTGGGCCAGAGCCGGTAGACGTTGAGACGGGTCTCGTAGTACTTGTCCGTCTCCCCGACCCACTGCATGCCGATGCGCTTGGCCGTCGCTGCGCCGCGGTCGTTGTTCACCCGGACGACCGCGACCAGCTCGTGGGCGCCGATGGAGAACGCCCAGGCGGCCAGGGCGCGGCCGGCCTCGGTGGCGTAGCCCTTTCCCCAGGCGTCGGGGGAGAGCTGCCAGCCGATCTCGATGTCCTCCTCGTCGGGAGGCAGGTAGCGCAGGGAGAGGCCGCCGACGACCCGCTGGTCGGAGTTGCGGACGATCGCCCACCGGCCCAGCGGTGGCGTGAGGGTGCTGCGGTTACGGTCCCACGACTCCAGCGTGGCCCGCATCGCCTGCTCGCCCTCGAGCTGCGTCATCGCGGGGGAGAGCCATCGGGTGACCTCGGGGGCACCGTAGATGGCGAGGGCCTCGGCGGCGTCGTCGGGACTCCAGTCACGCACCGTGAGGCGGGCGGTGGTCAGTAGGGCCATGTTTTCCTCTCCCTGACGAGTTGACCGGCCATACGGCGACGAGAGGACGCCGACCTGGAGAAATATCGGTTTCTTGCTGGAAATATCCGACGTATTGCACTTGTGAGAGTACGCCTATTCACCGGGTAGCGGCGAAGCAGGGCGGGGATAGCCGGGACGTCTCCCTGGTGTCTCCAGAAAAGGAGGGTGGGCGTCACCCGCCGTGACCGCCCACGCTCTCCCGGGGGAGGGCGCGGGAAAGGGGGATCGGCCCGCCCTCGGAGCCGGGAGACGGCAGGGAGGAACGGCCCGCCTCTCCAGGACGGGAGGAGGACGCCGGATCGGCCTCAGCCCTCCAGGGCGTATCGCATCACCCGGAACTTGGCCTCGGCCTCGGCGAGCTCGGAGGCGGGATCGGAGTCGCCCATGATGCCGCAGCCGGCGAACAGCCGGGCGGTGGGGCCCTCGATCTGGGCGCAGCGCAGCGCGATGCCCCACTCACCGTCGCCCCGCGCGTCGATCCAGCCCACCGGGCCCGCGTACCCGGCGCGGTTCATGCCCTCCAGTTCGCGGATGACGCCGAGAGCCGCTCCCGTGGGAGTGCCGCCGACGGCGGCGGTCGGGTGCATGGCCGCCACCACGTCAAGGACCGAGGCCCCGTCCGACAGCCGTCCCCGCACCGGGCTGGCCAGGTGCTGGACGTTGGAGAGCACCAGGAGTTCGGGCTCCTCGGGGATCTTCAGTTCGGCGCAGAGCGGGTCGAGCGCCTCGCGCACCGAGGCGACCGCGCAGGCGTGCTCGTAGCGGTTCTTCTCCGAGGCGAACAGGGCCGTGCCGCGCGCCACGTCGTCGGCCTCGTCGGCGCCCCGCGGGATCGTGCCGGCGAGCACCAGGGACTCGACGGTCTCCCCGGCGCGCCGGACCAGTAGTTCGGGCGTGGCGCCGACCAGCCCCGCGCAGGAGAAGGTGTAGCACTCCGGGTAGCGTCCGGACAGGCGGGCGAGCAGCAGCCGGACGTCGATCGGACGCTCCGCGACGGCGGTCAGGTCGCGGGCGAGCACGGTCTTCTCCAGCCGGCCCGACCTGATACGCCGGACGGCCCTGGCCACGGCGTGCTCCCACTCGGGCGCGGTCAGGCTGCCGTCGCCGTAACGGATCCTGCCAGGGGCGCGGAGTGGGGTGACCGCGTCGAGCCGCCGCTCGCCGACGGTGGTCAGCCAGGCGCGGCCGTCGCGGCGGGCGAGGATGGTCTGGGGGACGACGAGAACCGAGCCGCGCGCCTCCGGATCGAAGGTGAAGGAGCCGAAGGCGACGGGACCCGAGCCGGGCGCCGTCACGTCGTCGTCGACGTGCGCCTCACCGAAGAGGCCCGACAGCCGTTCGCGGGCCCAGTCGAAACGGCCCGGACCGGGCGGCACGGTCAGGCGGACGGCCTCGCCCCAGGCGACGAGGCCCTCTCCGCGTCTCACCCAGGCGTAGGGGGCGGCCTCGGGCAGTCGGGTGAACAGGTCACCGGGGTCGTCGATGGGGGTGGTCGTCACCACGAGAGGACGGGTTGATCCGAGCGCTACACTCACCTCCGCCACTCTATGCGGGGAACTGAACGTGTTCGACGGCAGTATGCCCGCCAGCACATCCGCCACGCGCTGTCAAGAAAACCAAGGCACTCGGTCAACAGACTCTACCGTCCTGGCCTGCGGTGATACATCCGAAGCAGACGCGATCTCTCAGCGGAGGTGTCATGCTTCGCACGACTGTGACAGCACTCACAGGGCTGGCCGCCCTCATGACCGCCTGGGCGCCCCCGGCCGGAGCCACCCGGACGGCGGAGCCCTGGCGGCCGGTGGTCATGGCCGCGCTCGGCGACTCCATCAGCGCGGGGTTCAACGCCTGCGGCTGGTATCTCACCTGCGCCTCACGCTCCTGGTCCACCGGTGACCATCCGAGCGTCCAGAGTCAGTACGTGAGGCTGCGGGCCGCGGACGTGGTCGCCGGGAGCAAAGTGAACCTCGCCGTCCCCGGTTCCACCAGCGCCGACCTCGCCGGGCAGGTGGCCCGGGCGGTCAGCCGGCGTGCCGACTACGTGACGGTGCTGATCGGCGCCCAGGACGCCTGCGTGTCCGCCGAACGGCTGATGACCCCCGTGGCCGTCTACGAGAGGCGGGTGGCCGAGGCCCTGGCGCTGTTCCGTGCCGGGCGGCCCGGCGGCCGGGTGTTCGTGGCGAGCATCCCCGACCTCAAGCGGCTGTGGCAGATCGGCAGGAAGAACCCGGTTGCGCGCGGGTTCTGGGCGGTGGGCCGGATCTGCCCCACCATGCTGGCGCGGCCCACCTCGACCTCGGTGGCCGACCAGGCGCGCCGTGACCGCGTGCGCGCCAGGGTGGCCGACTACAACGCCGCGCTCGCCAGGGTCTGCGCGGCGTACGGCCCCGCCTGCAGGTTCGACGGCAACGAGGTCTTCAGGCAGCGCTTCACGACCGGACACCTGAGCAAGTGGGACTTCTTCCACCCCAACGCCGCGGGCCAGAAGCTGATCGCGGAGAAGACCTACGCGATGATGCGCGACTGGCTCACCGAGGACGACACAGCGGGCGACACCGGGCCCGTCCCGGCCCCGGCCCCCGTTCTTTGATCTGGGCACCCTCCGGCGCCGTGCGCGCCTCCGTTGCGCACGGCGCCGGGTCTCCCTCGTGGCCGGTCCGTTTCGGGGGAGGTGAGGCGGGTGGTCTAGAGCCAGCCGTTGTGCCGGGCGGTGCGGGCGGCCTCGATGCGGTTGCGGGTGCCGGTCTTGCCGATCGCGGCGGACAGGTAGTTGCGCACGGTGCTCTCCGACAGGTGCAGCCGCCGTGAGATGTCGGAGATCGCCGCGCCGTCGGCCGCCGCGGCGAGCACGTCCCGTTCGCGATCGGTGAGCGGGCTGGTACCGGTGCTCAGCGCGGCGGCGGCCAGTACGGGGTCGATCACCTTCTCGCCGGCCAGGACCCGGCGGATCGCCGCGGCGAGATCCTCGACGGGACCGTCCTTGACCATGAACCCTGCGGCGCCCGCCTCCATCGCCCGCCGCAGGTAGCCCGGCCTGCCGAAGGTGGTCAGGATCAGCACTTTGCAGCCCGGCAACCCGTCCCGCAGCCCGGCCGCGGCCTCCAGGCCACTCGCCCCCGGCATCTCGATGTCCAGCAGGGCGACGTCGGGTCGCACGGTGAGCGCGACCGGCACGACCTCGTCGCCCCTGGTGACCGTGGCGACCACCTCGATGTCGTCCTCCAGGTCGAGAAGCAGGGCGAGCGCGCTGCGCATCATGCCCTGGTCCTCGGCGAGCAGCACTTTGATCATGGCAGCGTCACCCTCAGCAGGAAGCCGTCGCGGTCATGGGTCTCCAGCGTCCCGCCGAGTGCGACGACCCGCTCGGTCAGGCCGCGCAGGCCGTTGCCCGCCGGGCTCCCGCCGCGTCCCCGGCCGTCGTCACGGATCTCCAGCGTCGTTCCCTCCAGGAGGATCTCACAGGTGCCCGCGGCGCTGTGGCGGACCACGTTGGTCACCCCTTCCCGCACGGCCCAGCCCAGCAGGGCGTCGGCCTCCGGTGCCCGCCGTTCCCCGGTGACGGTGACGGTGGCGGTGATACCCGCGTCGGCCAGAGCCGTGCGCGCCGAGGCCAGCTCCGCCTCCAGCCCTCGGCCCCGATAGCCGGTGACCGCGGCCCTCACCTCGGTGAGCGCCTCCCTGCCGACGGCCTCGATGTCGGCCGCCTGCCGCGCCGCGGCCTCGGCGTCGCGGGGGGCGAGCCGTCGTACGGCCTCCGCCTTGACCACCATCACCGACAGGGTGTGCCCGAGCAGGTCGTGCAGGTCGCGGGAGAAGCGCAGCCGCTCCTCGGCCACCGCGACCCGGGCCAGCTCCTCGCGGGTCTCCTGGAGTTCGGCGATCACGGAGAACAGCTTCAGGACGACACTGACCACGAGGCCGCCGGTGGTCGTCCCCCAGCTGGCCAGGGAGATGCTCTGCCAGCTCGCACCCGCGCGCCACATCACCGCCACCAGTGCGAGTGTGAGCGCGGTGAGGATGACGTAGACGGATCGGCCGCGCAGTACGACCCCGCAGGCGATGGTCATCAGCGGCGCGAGGTAGAACCAGTTGTGCGCGAAGCCCGCCAGCAGCAGGAAGGCCACCGTGAGCAGCCCGGCCAGCGCCACGGTCGCCGCGCGCCGCCCGTTGTGGAAGGCCAGCCGGACGCACAGCACGTACAGGACGGCGAAGACGGCGACGCCCAGCGCGGCCGGCACCGTCGGCCGCACGTGGCCCGCCGCGAGGTCACTGATCGGGGGGTAGGCGAGCATCAGCCACGGGTAGAAGGCGAACTCTCCAGGTCCACCTCCCCTTCTTTGTGAACCCTCCCTCCCCGCCATCTTCTCCCGCCCCTTCCTGGCCTTTTTCCCGCCCGTCACCTCCGCAGCCTGTGGCCCCTTCACCCGCACCTCCCGGGGCCGCTCCGCCTTCCCGCTCATCGGGTCACTCCTATCACGCGGCTCATCGCACGCGCCCTGCCCGGCGGTAGCCGTACACCGCCAGGATTCCGAAGACGACCAGCCAGCCGGTCAGGATCAGCGCCGTGCCGGCCCCGGGCGTCTCGCCGAAGGCGACCTTGCGCGGCAGGTCGGCGTAGCCGAAGCTCGGCGTCCACTGCGCGACGACCCTCAGCCAGGAGGGGAAGCCCTCGGTGGGCAGCCACAGCCCTCCGACGATCGCCATCGTCATGTTGGCCGCGATGGTGAACACGGCGGCGGTCTGGCCGCTGAACAGGTAGCCGAGGGCCATGCCGAGCAGCGTGAAGGGCAGGGAACCCACCCAGAGCAGGAGCACGATCGAGATCCACTGCCAGACCTCCAGCCGTACCCCGTTGAGCAGCGCCGCCGACAGGCACGCCCCGGTGATCGCGGGCAGCACCATGAGCACGCCGGTCGCGGCCTTGCCCGCGACCACCCGTACCGGGGCGAGGGGAGTGGTCCGCAGCTGCCGCAGCCAGCCTGCGGTCCTGTCCTCGGCGATGCCGGCGCCGTTGTTGAAGGCCGAGCCGATCGCCCCGAAGGCGGCCATGTTGACCATCATGTAGAGGGCGGCCCAGACGCGGTCGTCGCCCGCCACGCCGAGGTTGGTGAAGACGAGGTACATCGTCACGGGCATCGCGAAACCCATGATCACGTATCCGGGGTCGCGGAGGATTCTGGTGACCTCCAGGCGGATGTAGCCGAACATCAGACCTGCACCTCCGACGCTTCCGTTGCCCGCTCCGTCTGGCCCGCCTGTCCTGTCAGTGCGAGGAAGGCGTCCTCGAGCGCGGCGGGGACGACCTCGAGGTCTCGTACGCCTCCCGCCGCCGCCAGTGCCACGACGGTGGCGTCGGCGTCGCGGGTACGCAGGTGGGCCCGCTCCCCTCGGATCTCGACGGAGACGACCCCGGGCAGGCGTTCCAGGAAGACGCCGTCCTCGCCGGCGGTGACGCTGACCGTGGACAGCGCGACCAGCCGCTTGATCTCCCCGCTGGTGCCGTCGGCCACGATCCGGCCTTTGTCGACCACCACGATCCGGTCGGCGTACTCGTCGGCCTCCTCCAGGTAGTGGGTGGAGAACAGGATCGTCCTGCCGCGCGCGGTGAAGGCGCGCATGCTCTCCCAGAACTCCCGCCTGGCCCGTACGTCCAGCGCCGCGGTCGGCTCGTCGAGCAGGATCAGCTCGGGGTCTCCGGCCAGCGCGAGCGCGAAGCGGACCCGCTGTGCCTGGCCGCCAGACAACCGCTCCAGCCTGCGATCGGCGAGCCCTTCCAGCCCGGCGATCGACAGCACCTCCCGCAGGGGGAGCGGCGCCCGATAGGTCCCCGAGACGAATCCGACCAGCTCGCGGACCGTGGTCCGGGAGACGAGGCCGCCCTCCTGGGGCATCGCCGCCAGCCGCCCGCTCCGGACCGCGTCCTCGGGGGTGCCCCCGAGGACGCGCACCGTCCCGGAGTCGGGGGTCAGCAACCCGAGCAGCAGCGCGATCGTGGTCGACTTTCCCGCGCCGTTGGGACCGAGGAGGGCGACGGTGCGCCCGGCGGGGATGCCGAGGCTGAGACCGTCCACGGCGCGTACCGCCCCGAAGCGTTTGGTCACGTCCTTGAGTGACACCGTGTCATTCGCGTCATTCGTGTCGTCTGTCATGTGGACGACGCTACGGAGCGTGCGTTGTTCGAGGCAGATCCATCGATCCACAGCCAGTCATGACAAATGTCCCGGTGCTCCGCCCTTCCGAGAACTCCGGGATGTCCGGCCCTCCCGGGCTCGCCGGGGCCCGGCCGGTCCGCCAGGGCATCGCGGTGGCCCTGGCGCCGTGCTCTCCGAGGTTCTCCGCCGGAGCCTGTCCCCTCTCAGCCCGCCGGCGCGGCCAGCGCGGCGGCGGTCTCCCGCGGCCTGGAGACCATCGGCCAGTGACCGGTCGGCACCGCGACGAAGCTCCACTCGGGCCCGGCGAGCGCGGCGAAGAAGGGATGACCGGAGGCGATCATGGTGTGCACCTGCTCCAGCGGGAACGAGCACGTGACAAGCGTCTTGGGCAACTCGTCCGCGCCCCCCTTGAGCATCAGGGGCTGGGTCATGGTCCCGTACGGCTGCGGGGTCGCGCGGGCGGCGAGCCACTCGCGCTCGGCCTGACCGAGTCCTTCCAGGCCGGCGCCGGCACGCTCGTGCTCCTCCCAGGAGGGGAACGGGTAGTGCACTCCCTCGCCCCGCTCGGTGACCCGCCTCTCGACGAACGCCCGCCACTCGGGCTCCTGGAGGTCCAGCTGGGACATCCCGTCCGCCATCGGTCCGCTGTCGACGTAGACGATCCGGGCGACGCGCTCGGGAATCCGGTCGGCCGCACCGGTGACCGGGGCGCCGGCCCCGCTGTGGGCGACGAGGATCACCTCGGTCAGATCCGCGAAGACGACGGTGTTGACGATGTCCTGGATGTGGGTCTCCAGGTCGACCTCGGGGCCCGCCAGGTGAACCCTGTCACCCAGGCCGGTGAGCGTGACCGGGTGGACGTCGTGTCCGGCCTCGCGCAGCGGCCCGGTGACCTTCTCCCAGGCCCACGCGCCGAGCCAGAAACCGGGGACCAGGACGTAGGTGCTCATAGTGTCTCTCCTCTGTTCGCCTGGTTTCACCCTAGGATCGAATCCGGACAGTATCCGTCCTGATTTTCGAGGGGGATTTACGGATGACCGCAGCCCGGGTGCTCGCGTTGCTGGAGTTGCTGCAGGCCACCCCCGGCCTGACCGGCTCCGACCTCGCCGCACGGCTGGAGGTGGACGAGCGCACGGTCCGCCGCTACGCGGTGAGACTGTCGGAGCTCGGGGTGCCGGTCCAGGCCGAGCGGGGCCGGTACGGCGGCTACCGGCTACTGCCCGGCTACAAGCTCCCGCCGCTCATGCTCACCGACGACGAGGCCACGGCCGTGGTGCTGGGGCTGCTGGCCGGGCGGCTGACCGGGCTGGCGGTGGGGGAGGCCGCGACCGAGAGCGCGCTGGCCAAGATCCAGAGGGTGCTCCCGCGCCCGCTGCGCGAGCGCGTCGAGGCGGTGTCGGAGACGCTGGGGCACACCGGGAACGCGGAGCCGAGGGTGAGCGCTCCGAGGGCGGGACCGCTGCTCGCCCTCGCCGGCGCCGCCCGGCGCCGGGTCACCGTCCGGCTGGCCTACCGTTCCTGGCGCGGTGACGCCTCCGAGCGCGATCTGGACCCGTACGGCATCGTCTTCCACTCCGGCCGATGGTACGTCGCCGGGCTTGACCACGGCAGCGGGGAGATCAGGACGTTCCGGGTGGATCGGGTGGCGGGCGCCGCGTGTACCGAGCGGGGCTTCCAGGTTCCCGACGGCTTCGACCCGGTGGCCCACGTGGTCGGATCGCTGTCGGCGGTGCCGTACCGGCACGAGGTCGAAGTGCTGCTGGAGACCACCCTTACGGTGGCCGCCGCGTGGATCCCCGCCGCCACGGCGACGTTGGCCGAGACCTCCGGCGGGATCTTACTGTCCACCAGGGCCGAGCGGCTGGACGGGATGGCGCGGATGCTCGCCGGCTTCGGCCGACCGTTCACCGTGATCGCCCCCGCCGAGCTGCGCGACGAGGTCAGGGCATTGGCCGCCCGCCTCGTCGCCTCCGCCGACGCCTCCCCGCCCTGAAGCGACCCGGGGACGAAGTCGTCGAGCGATGAGGAGCAAGGGTTCCTTTTTGTTGAATGTAATCCGGTTTCGATGGGCGCTTGCTCTGTCGCGCGGTGGGCGTGGCCGACACTCCAGTGTATCGAGTTTGACTTATATAAGCAGAGCCTGAAATATTTGCCGAGTACGTGTTCGATGTTCCTGGCCGCCGGGTCCGGCATCGAAGCCGTCGTCGAGCGGGACGTTCCCGTAACGGCGGACATTCTCATCCATTCCCCCTCTGATGGGAGCCCCGATGTCGCAGAAGATCACCACTTTCCTGATGTTCCAGGGCGCGGCCGAGGAAGCGATGACGTTCTACACGTCGCTCTTCGACGACGCCGAGATTCTCAACCTCCTCCGTTACGGCCCCGAGGGTCCCGGCGCGGAGGGCAGCGTGATGCACGCCACGTTCACGATGGCGGGCGGGCAGTACATGGCCATCGACAGCAACGTGGAGCACGCCTTCGGCTTCACCCCGTCGGTCTCGCTGTACGTGCAGTGCGAGTCGGACGCGGAGATCGAGCGCCTGTACGCGGCGCTGTCGGAGAACGGCGAACCGCTGATGCCGCTCGGTTCCTACGGCTTCAGCAAGCGCTTCGGCTGGACCAACGACCGCTTCGGCGTCTCCTGGCAGCTGAACCTCGCCTGATCTTCTCGCCGTGACGGATCCCGCCCCCGTCGGTGGGATCCGTCGCATGCGATGTACGTGGCCACGCGTGTTCACGGCCGTCGTCGTTCGATCGTCGTTCAGTCGCCCCGCAGGACCTCGCGCAGCCGGGGGACGAATCCCTCGGGGTCGTCGAGGAAGGCGATGTGGCCACCGGGGAAGTACGTCGGCTCCGTGCCGAGCGCGGAGGCGAGCGCTGTCGACGCGTGGTCGCAGAGCTGGCCTGCCGACTCCTTCCCGATGCCGACCACGATGCGGGGCGACCCGGCCCGCAGTGCGGCGATGTCGGGCTGCCAGCGGGTGGTTCCGCGCATCTCGTGCAGGAACCAGAAGCGCTCGTCCGCCGCCTGCTGCGGATCGGGCTCGGCCGGAGCCTGCGCGGGGCCGTCGGCGGACTCCTCGAAGTCGGGCAGCGGGATGTTCGCATTGATCATGAACTTGGTCCAGGCACCCGCGACGTCGCCGGAGACGTAGGTGGCGATGATGTCCTCGACCGCCGCGTCGCGCTCGTCGGGGTTGTCGAGCAGACGGTTCAGCGGGGGCTCGTGCGCGATCACGGTACGCACCCGCTCGGGATGGGTGACGGCGAGCGCCAGCGCGGTGACGGCGCCGCCGCTGGAGCCGAAGACCGCGGCAGGGCCGGCGTCGAGGTGGGCGAGGAGCAGGGAGAGGTCGTCGGCGCGCAGTTGCGGGGTCGAGTCCTGGCCGGGGGTGTCGAGGGAGCTTCGGTTGACGCCACGCGGGTCGGTGGTGAGCACGGTGTGGTCGGTGGCGAGCAGGCCGGCCAGCGGCGCGAAGTGATCGGCGTGCATCGGGGCGCCGACGAGCGCCACGAGAGGGCCCTGCCCCCGCACCTCGTAGTGGAGTGTGGCGCCGGGGACCTTGAGGGACCCGGTGGTGACGGTGGTGCGGCTCATCGCGATCTCCTGGAACAGTCTGGAACGGTGCTGTGGTGCTCGGTCGAAGTGAAGACTCCGAGCGTGGGGCAGAATCGTCGCTCGTGAGGGAAATTTCTTCGCGGTTCGCGGACATGACGGTGGAGGGTGCCGGGGAGGCCGATCCGGCGCGGACGCGTGCCCGGGACGAGGACCTCGCCCCGAGCCGCGACGGGGGCAGCGATCCGGCTCGCGGCGGGGACACCGACGGGGACACCGACGGGGACATCGACGGGGACACCGACCTGGTCCGGGCGCGTGCCGGGGACGACGCGGCGTTCACCCGTCTCGTGGAGCCGTTGCGCCGCGAACTGCACGCCCACTGCTACCGCATGCTCGGCTCCACCCACGACGCCGACGACGCCCTGCAGGACGCCCTGCTGCGTGCCTGGCGGGGACTCGCTCGCTTCGAGGGCCGAAGCTCGCTGCGCTCGTGGCTCTACACCGTGGCCACCCGCACCTGCCTGGACATCGTCGGCGCCCGGGGCAGGCGGGCACTGCCCGTCGACCTCGGCCCCGCCAGCGACCGCGCCGTGCTCGGCGACCCCCCGCTGACCGACGTCGCCTGGCTGAGCCCCTACCCCGACGCCGGTCTCACCGACGCCCCCGTGGGCCCGGACACCCGCTACGAGCAGCGCGAAGCCGTCGAGCTCGCCTTCGTCGCGGCCCTGCAGCACCTGCCGGGCAACCAGCGGGCGGCACTGCTGCTGTTCGAGGTCCTCGGCTTCTCCGCCGCGGAGATCGCCCTCACGATGGACACCACCACCACGTCGGTGAACAGCGCCCTGGCGCGAGCGCGCAGGGTCGTCGCGGACAAGGTCTTCCCCCGCACGCAGCAGCCGACATTGCGGAAGATCGGCGACGCCCGCGTACGGGAGATCGTCGCCGACTACTCCTCCGCGCTGGAACGCGGCGACACCGACGCCCTGGTCGCGCTGCTGACCGAGGACGTCACCTGGTCGATGCCGCCGATGGCGCACTGGTACCGCGGTCTGGAGGCGGTCACCGACTTCGCCGTACGGGTCCCGCTGACGACGTGCGGAAGCTGGCGGCACCTCCCGGTCGGCGCGAACGGCCAGCCGGGAGTGGGCTGCTACCTCTGGGACGAGGGCGCCGCCGCGCACCTCGCCTGGTCGATCAACGTGTTCACTCTGCGCGGCGATCGGATCGCCGACATCACCTCGTTCGTCGACCCCGGCCACTTCGCCGCCTTCGGGCTGCCCGCGTCACTGCCCTGAGCCCGGAGCAGGCCGAGGAGCCGGTCCCCCCCGCCGGGACGACGCACGCCCGTCGGCACCGCGGCATCGGCCGATCAGTCGGCGCGTCACGGGAGGCCGGCCCGGACTCGCGACCAGGACTCGGGCACCTCATCTCAGGGCGGCACGGGGTCCGCCGCTCCGCCCGGGGTCAGCTGAACCGCCGGTCGAGGTGGAACGTCACCTCGGCGCCGGCCTGGTCCTTGCCGATGAGCTTGCACAGCGCGGCCCTGATGGGAAGCCAGTGCGGACCGTCGCCCGACGGCATGAGGGTGGCGGTGAACGGGTGGCCGTCGATCGTCCCGCCGACCTTCACAGCCCGCCTCGTGCCGAGGAGTTGGGCGGAGTCCGGCACGGTCACGAAGGTGGCGAAGGCTCCGTCCTTCTCGATGGGCGCGGTGAAGGCGTGGTCGAGCGGTTGTGCGGGCTTCTGCGCGGACATCTTCGTCTCCTGACGTCGTCTTGAGTCACCGGAAGTCATCGGGAAAGCCGTCTGCCGATGAGGTGTCGCCACCGGGCCGGAGGTTTTGGCGCCGGTGGAAGAGGTGACTCCCGCGACGGGATGGAATCGTCGCTCATGGGCGAGAATCGTCCGCGGACCGTCGGCGGACATCGCGCCAAACCGTGATCGGGTGTCGGGGTGGAACCCCCGACACCCGATCACGGTCTCACGCCCTCGGCTACTGGACCGACCGCCCACCCGGGTGGGCGGGCTCCGCCTCCGGCACCCTGACCTCGGGCTGCCCGGAGTGTTTCCTCGCCTCCTTCGCCGCTCGTGTCGCCTTGATCGTGGCCTTCTTGCTCTTCCCCGAGCTCTTCGCGGCCTTGTTCCTGGAATCCTTGGCTTCCTTGGCGTCCGTCATCGTTTCCCCCGTTGTGCTTGATGGACGATGCCTTCGATTAGGCATTCAAGGCGGTTTAATACCCTTTACCGGCATCAATCATCCACGTTCGGTGTCCCACCGGACACGGAGCGTGTCCGGATGTCGTGGTGGGGCCCGCGGGATGCCGGGTCGTATGTCGAAGTCCCGTGCTCCGGCCGCCGTGCCCGCTCGCCGCGCACCGGGCCGGAAATCCGGTTGCGGTCCCATCCGGCCGTACCCGACCATGAACGCATGTTCCGGCACGCCACCCTCGCGACGCCCGCCACCGCGGGCGCGCCGGAGCGTGCCCCGATGTCCGCCGCACCGCGGCTCGACGGCGCGGAGCGCTGACCCCTTCCCGTGAGTCCCGGGTGACCCGGCGGGGAGGGGTCGGCCGAGCACGGGTCGCCACCACAGGCGAGCATCAAGGGAAAGAACAGTCATGGCCAAGCAGGCCTACGTGCGGAACAAGCCGCACCTCAACATCGGCACGATGGGACACGTCGACCACGGCAAGACCACGCTCACCGCGGCCATCACCAAGGTGCTCAGCGAGCGGGGCGGCGCGAGGTACGTGCCGTTCGACCGGATCGACCGCGCTCCCGAGGAGGCGACGCGGGGCATCACGATCAACATCTCCCACGTCGAGTACGAGACGGCCACGCGGCACTACGCGCACGTGGACATGCCGGGCCACGCCGACTACGTGAAGAACATGATCACGGGAGCGGCGCAGCTCGACGGGGCGATCCTGGTGGTGTCCGCGCTGGACGGAATCATGCCGCAGACCCGCGAGCACGTGCTGCTCGCGCGGCGGGTGGGTGTCGAGCACGTCGTGGTCGCGCTCAACAAGTCCGACGGGGCCGACCCGGAGCTGGCCGACCTCGTCGAGCTGGAGCTGCGGGACCTGCTCGCCGAGCACGGCTACCTGGACGTGCCCGTCGTCAGGGTCTCCGGGCTGCGGGCACTGGAGGGAGACCCGGAGTGGACGGCGTCGGTCGAGGCACTGCTCCAGGCGGTCGACGACCACGTCCCGCTGCCGGTCCGCTACACCGACGCCCCGTTCCTGCTCCCGGTGGAGAACGTGCTCACCGTCACCGGGCGGGGCACGGTCGTCACCGGGGCGATCGAGCGCGGAACGGTCAAGGTCGGCGACAGCGTCCAGGCCGTCGGGCTCGGCGAGGGTTTCACCGCCGTCGTCACCGGGGTCGAGACCTTCGGCAAGACCATGGAGCGGGGCGAGGCCGGTGACAACGCCGCGCTTCTGCTGCGCGGGGTCCGGCGCGAGCAGGTACGGCGCGGTCAGGTGCTGGCCGCACCCGGCTCCCAGAGCGCCCACCGCGCCTTCACCGCCCGCGTCTACCTCCTGACCGGGCAGGAGGGCGGGCGCAGTGGCGCCGTGGCGACGGGTTACCGGCCGCAGTTCTACCTGCGGACGACCGACGTACCGGGCCGGATGGACCTGGGGGACGCCGGCCTCGCGCTGCCCGGTGAGACGGTCGAGGTGACCGTGGAGCTCGGCAGGCCGGTGGCGCTGGAGGCCGGTCTCGGCTTCGCGATCCGTGAGGGCGGCAAGACGGTCGGCGCGGGAACGGTGACGGCCCCGCTCGACTGAACCGGGCTCGGCGCGATCCGGCACGGCCCGCGTCGGGCGGCCGTTCGACGCGGGCCGTGCCGGTGATGTCCCCGCACCGCGTGACGATCCGGCACGAAGATCGCCACCCTTCTCGCGAGGTCGGTGGGAGGCCCGGCCAAGCGCTCTCGCTCACCGGCGCACCATCCTCGCCGCCGGGGACGTGGACGCGGCGTCAAGCGGCCCGCCGGGTGATGCGAAGGAGAAGGTCAGGGCGGTGGAATGTCGAGATCGCGGAGAAGGCTGGGAATCGCCCGACACCTCTGCGGGCGCCGTATCGCCCCCGTGAGAGGGCATGATCGCGTGCTCAGATTGCGTCCACGAAAAGAACGGGTAAATCGAAGCTCTCGGAAAGGATAATGATCTTCACGATTGGGCAGAACGTCCGCACACGGCTTGCGTTCCGGGGAGGTGATGCATGGCCTGGTCACAAGACGAGGAGCGCATGCTGCTGCAGATCGAGCGGCACCTCATCGACGAGGATCCACGACTCGCCGCGCGGCTGGAGTCGTTCAACGAGCGCGTCCAGCGCAAGGAGGGCGGCGGCCGCAGGCGTGGCGCGAGGAAAGGGCGGAGGCGGTCCTCCTGGCGTCTCCGCCGCTCGACGGTGATCATCATGTTCAGCTGGCTGCTGATCGCGACACTGATCGCCACGCTTCTCATCATGGTGCTACGTCACGAGGCGGTCGCGGCGCTCCCGTTGTGATGGTGGTCGCCACCTTCGTCCGCCGGTCGATGTCGCGATCGCCCGAACGCTCGGAGCACTCCGGGCGTTCGGAGCGAAGACGGCGGGCGGCGCGTAGGCCCGGTCGGCGGCCGGTCGCGGCGTGTGCTCAAGCGGCGGGTTCGCGAAGGCGGAGTACGGCTCCGGCGGGTAGGCGCGAACGGCCGGATCGGCGGCGCTGCCGGGCGGGGTGCGGCCGGAGGTCCGGCAACGGACGGCTCGCGCGAGATCAGCCGAGAGCGCGCAGGAAGTCGGCGGCCACCGGGGCGGCGACCGCGCCGCCGCCCGAGCCCTCCTCGACGATCACCGCGAAGGCGACCTCGCCGCGGAAACCCATGAACCAGGCATGCGTCTTCAGGTCGCCCCGCTCGCCGTACTCGGCGGTCCCGGTCTTTCCCCGGGTGCCCCGGGGCAGGCCCGCGTCCTTGGCGGTGCCCTTGGTGACGACCGCGGACATCATCTGATGCATGCTCGGCATGACCTCCTCGGGAAGGGCCTGCGGCTGCACTTCCTGCTTGATCGAGGGGACCAGGGTCGGCGGACGCCAGGTGCCGTCGGCGAGCGCGGCGGCGACCGAGGCCATCATCAGCGGGCTGGCGGTGATCCGGCCCTGGCCGAACGACTCCGCGGCCAGTTCGGCGTCGCTCTCGGCCTTGGGAAAGCTGCCCTTGGCGGCCGCGACGCCGATGTTGAGCGGCTTGTTGAAACCGAACAGCTCCGCGGTGCTCAGCAACTTGTCGGCGCTCAGCCGCTCCTTGGTCAGCGGGGCGATGGTGGTGTTGCAGGAGTAGGCGAAGGAGTCGGACAGCGACACCGAACCGTAGGCGGCGTGGTTGGAGTTGCGGATCGGCAGACCGCCGACCGTGACGTCCTTGGGGCAGGTGACCCGGTCGCGAGGGCTCATTCCCTCGGCCAGCAGTCCCACGGCGGTGACCGCCTTGAACGTCGAGCCGGGAGGGTAGTTGCCGTCCAGGGCACGGTTGAAGCCGCCCACGTTGTTCACCACCGCGAGGATCTCGCCGGAGGAGGGTCTGATCGCGACCAGCGCGGCGGTCTTCTTCAGGTCGCGGACCGCTTCGACGGCGGCCCGCTGGACCCGCGTGTCCAGGCTGGTCTCCAGATCCTCGCCCGCCTCGCCCTTGATCGTGTCGAGCGCCTTGACCGTCTTCTTGTCCGGGCCGACGAGTTCGATCTCGGTGTCCGGGGTGCCGGCCAGGCGCTTCTGGAAGGTGTGCTGCAGTCCGCTCGCGCCGACCGCGTCGCCCACCTTGTAGGGCACGCCCAGCTTCGCGACGCTCTTCGCGGTGGCCTTCTCCAGGTAGCCGACGATCTGCTGCACCGAGCCGCCCGCGTCGGAGCCGTCGATGCGCCCGCCGTTCGCCGAGGTGATCGCGGCTCGCTCCGGCCACTTCGTCTTCAGCGCGAAGGCGGTGTTCGCGGTCAGGTCGGGGTGGACGGCCTTGGGCGACCACCTGACCCGCCAGTGCCGGTCGACGACCGCGAGGTCGACGCTGCCGGAGTAACTCCACTCGCCGATGTCCTTGAGCTTCAGGGTGGCGGTGTATGCGGCCTGTCCCGTGCCGTCCCCGGTCTCGCGTACCCCGTCGAGCCGCACCGCGGTGCTCTGCACCGCCAGGGCCTTGCGCATGTTCTCGTACACCGCGGGGAACGCCGGGTCCGGCGCTCCCAGCTCGGCGCGCATGCCCGCCAGGTCGCCGCGCTGCCAGGCGCCGACGAACCGCTCCGCGGTCTCCTGGGGGGTTCCCCTGGTGTGCAGGTACCACCAGGCGCCGCCCCCCGCGGCCCCCGCCACCAGGACGACGGCTGCCGACGTGATCGCGATCGTTCTGCCCCGTGCCACCTGATCCCCCCAGATCTTTTCGCCCAAGGGCCGCAGCCTAGCGTGCGCTAACGCGACATATACCCATAAAAGATCATTTGGTCTGTGAACGGCTGGGTGCGTAGCTTGCCGCGTACTCTTGGCCGGAAAGCTCCTGGATCGCGAACATGATCTCGTCGGTCACCCTGCGCCGGTCACGCGCGCTCGTCTCCGAGCCGCTGAAGGTCATCGGCTTGCCGATGCGTACCTTCACCCGGCCCAGCCTGGGTCTGGCCGCTCCGATCGGCAGAACCTCCCCGGTGCCCTCCATCGCCACCGGGACCACCGGCGCGCCGGTGGCCAGGGCCAGCCAGGCGACGCCGACCTTGCCCCGGTAGAGGCGTCCGTCGGGGGAGCGGGTGCCCTCCGGATAGATGCCGAACAGCTCACCCTTCCTGAGCACCTCCGCCGCCGCGTCCAGCATGTCCTGGGCCGAGGTGGGGCTCTGCCGGTCGATGCTGATCTGGCCGGTGGCGCGCATCCACATGGCGGTGACGGGATTGCCGGTGAAGTACTCGGCCTTGGCGACGAAGCGCACCTGGCGCTTGAGCACCAGCGGCAGGAAGGTCGAGTCGAGGATCGACAGATGGTTGGAGGCCATGATGGCCGGACCCGAGACGGGGACGTGCTCGTGTCCGGTGACCGTGGTCGGCCAGAGCAGGTGCAGCATCGGAGCGCTGACGATCTTGGTCAGGCGATAGAGCACGGGCTCTCCTCATGGGACGGGTTACCCAACACTAGGCGGTGGCCCGACGGTCAACGGTTGTACGCACCCACACAAGCGGAGCTCACAGGTTTGTAGCCCTCCTCCAACACCGTCGTGCCTTTCCGTGACGAGTCCGACGAAACCGCTCACCAGGCGCGAAGGGAGCAGGCGGGAAAAGAAACGCCCCGCGGGCCGGAGGGGCCCGCGGGGCGTGACGTTTGGTGCCGATGTGGCGGTCGCCTCCTCGGCGAGAGGCACAACACGGCTCCAGCCGAACGGTATTCCGTGAAGGCGGTAATTTGCGGCCCGGGGGACACAAACCACATCGGCACGATCACTCTAACCGACGTCTGCCGCTGGTTATTCCGCTTTGAGGCCACCGGCGTGTCCCACGCGGCCGCGGGCCTCGAAGATCCGCAGGTCAAAGCTCCTCGAGGCTCTTCCTGAGCGGGGTGATACTTTCCCGGCCGGACGGCCTGCCGGGCACTCCGCTCAGGCGGGGGCGCTCAGGGACGGCACCGCCTCGGGCAAGGGAGCCACGGCCGTCTCCGATCCCACGAGGATGGCCGAACGGGGGGTCCGCTCACGCACGTCCTCGCTGCGGATCGCCATCACGGCGGGCGGGCTGCCCAGGTCGCCGTACCGGGCGGCGACGGCCGCGGTGATCGCCCGGCCCGCGTCGGCGACCGTCTCCCTCGCCGAACCCGGTGGGCGCGCCACCGACAGATGGCCCAGCAGCGCCGCGAACCGCAACTCCTCGGCCGCCGCGTGGGGGAGCCCGTCGTCGGACGGCGGCAGCGGCCGGTCCAGCCAGAACACCCCGCCACGCAGGAGCGCGGGATATGTCGCCTCGTCCCGCTGGAGCGTGAGCACGGAATCAGCCAGCAGGCGCCCGAACTCCTTCAGGTCGGTATCGGGCGGCAGATCGGTCGTGACCAGCAGCGAAACCCGCAGTGCGTCCACCATGAGCGGCTATCCCTCCTTGAGGTGGCTCATAGTAGGGGTCGCCACCGACAGTTACGGCGCGCCCGGTGAAACGTGTCGGGATCAGATCTCGGCCACGGTGCCGTGAGAGGGGGTGCCGGCGGCGGCCGTGCCGGCCCCCGGACGGACGCGGACCGGTCTTCGACGGGCCTTCGACCGGGCGAGAACCGGTGCGGACCGGCTTTCGCCCGGTCCGTGGCCGAGGGCCGGACGAGGGGGGCCGTTCTCCGGAGGCGGACCTTCGCCGGTGGTCAGAGAGGCTTGGGCGCGGGAAGGGTGATCCTGTCGACGGCCTCGCGGCGACGCCGTTCCGGGCGGCGGTCGTAGCGCGCGGTGGTGGCGGGGGAGGAGTGGCCGACGAGAGCCTGCGCGGTGGCCAGGTCCACCCCGGCGTCGAGCAACTCGCCGATGAAGGTGCGCCGGAAGTCGTGCGGGGTGCGCGCCGAGGCCCCCGCCTCGGCCAGGCGCCTGGCCAGGATGTCGGCGACGGCCTGCCCCGTCATGGGGGCGGGCCCGCCGTTCCTGGTCCGCAGTCGCCCGAGCCTGCTGATGGGGCAGAACAGGGCGCCGGCGGGGCGGCCTCGCACCGCGAGCCAGCGTTCCATCCTGGCGAGGGCCTCCGTGGTCAGGTAGACCAGCCGCTCCTTGTCGCGCTTGCCGCGCACCCGCAGCGAGCGCGACCCGGGGTCGTAGTCGGTGAGCGCGAGCCCGGCGATCTCGGCGCGGCGGCAACCGGTGGAGTAGAGCGCCGCGAGCAGGGCGGCGTCGCGGACCCCCGCCGGTGAGTCGTCGCGGTCGCACGCGGCGAGCGCGGCGCCCACCACCTCGGGCGGCACGTGCCGGCCCGCGGGCAGGCGGGTGTGCTCGACGGTCGGCAGGTCGGCGGCGCGCTGGTATTCCTCGGCGGTCATCAGGCCGAGCCGCCAGGCCTCGCGCAGCACCCTGCGCAGCGCGACCAGGTGCTTGTTGACGTACGACGGAGACCAGCCGCGCTCGGTCATCAGGGCGCGGATGCGCACGGTGTGCTCGTAGCGCAGCAGGTGCCAGGGCTGACCGGCGCCCGAGGAGACCTCGTCGCCGGAGACGAGCGCGGCGAGCCTGTCGAGGCAGCCGCGCATGGTGCGGCGGGACTCCGCGCTGGTCAGGGAGTCGAGATACACCCGATAGGGATCTCGCGCGGGCTCGATGGACGGGCCGGGCGAGGCGGGGACGGCTGGCACGCTCACCATGCGGATCCTAGCGGCCGCCTGTCGGAATCTACGCTGTAAAGGAGTCGAGATGAAACAGGAACCCGCAGACCGTGTCCAGGCCCATGGGCATGTCGAGGGCGATGAGTGTGTGGTTGGCTGTTCGCAATGAACATTTCATCACGGGCTTCCGCCTATCTCAGGGCGTACGACGAGCAGCTGCGGGCCAGGCCGATGCCGGGTCGCACTGCCGAGCGGATCGGGCCGCTGCTGAGGACCGTGTCGAACGGTCACGGCCAGGGTTTCCTGACATATCGGGACCTGGGTGGTCTGGCGGGCGCCGAACTGGACGCCTTCATCGCGAGGCAGCGGGACTTCTTCACCCGGGTCGGACGCGAGGTCGAGTGGAAGTACCACGGCTACGACCTGCCCGCGGACCTGCCCGAGCGGCTCGCGGCGGCCGGGTTCGAGCCGGGGGAACGGGAGACGGTGTTCGTCGGCGAGGCCGGTGAGCTGGCCGACACCAAGGCGGCGCCCGCGGGGATACGGCTGCGCGAGGTGACGGGGCGGGACGACCTGGAGCGCATCCGCGAGCTGGAGGAGACGGTCTGGGACGCGGACCACGGCTGGCTGCCCGGCATGCTGGAGCGCGACCTCGCCGGGCCCGGGGATCCGTGCGCGGTGGTGGTCGCCGAGGCGGACGGACAGGTGGTGTGCGCGGCGTGGGCGCGCTTTCACGAGGGCACCGACTTCGCCTCGCTCTGGGGCGGCTCGACCCTGAAGGAGTGGCGGGGCAGGGGCGTTTACCGGGCGATGGTGTCGTACCGGGCGGAGCTGGCGGTGGCGCGGGGCTTCCGTCTGGTGCAGGTGGACGCCTCCGGCGACAGCTGCCCGATCCTCGCCAGGCTGGGCCTGGAGGCGATCACGACGACGACGCCGTACGTGTGGGTGCCGCCGACCCTCTGATCACCCGGGATGTTTTGTCGGATGCCGGCGATATCCTGGCGCGGATCCGCGAACGGACATCACGGGTCGCCACGGGTCGCCGGACCCCGGGGCCGCGACATCGTGACGCGTCACGAGAGGACACGCATGCCCGAGGTGCTCAGCCGGCGCGCGCTCAACCGGGCCACGCTGGAGCGGCAGTTGCTGCTGGCCCGTGCGGAGCTGTCCGCACTGGAGGCGGTCCGGCATCTGTACGGCATGCAGGCCCAGGCGCCGAATCCTCCCTACATCGGGTTGTGGACCCGCCTGTCGGGGTTCGCCCACGACGATCTCGCCCGGCTGATCAACGAGCGCCTGGTGGTGCGGCTGTCGCTGATGCGTTCCACCATCCACCTGGTCACCGCCGACGACTGCCTGGCGTTGCGCCCGCTGCTCGGCCCCATGTTGGCGCGGGGCCTGCGCGGTCCCGCGCACGGCAGGGGCCTGGCGGAGGTGGACCTGGACGAGCTCGCCGCCGCGGGGAGGAAGCTGGTGGAGGAGCGCCCCCTCACCTTCCGCGAGCTCGGCGCGCTCCTGCGGGAGCGGTGGCCGGAGGCTCCCGCCTCCGACCTGGTCGCCGGGGTGCGCAACACACTGGCTCTGGTCCAGGTCCCGCCGAGGGGGATCTGGGGGGTGGGCGGGCAGGCCGCCCACACCACCGCCGAGGCGTGGCTGGGCCGTTCCCAGGACGAGCGGCCCAGCCGTGTCTCCGCGGAGGAGGCGATCCGCCGTTACCTCGCCGCCTACGGTCCCGCCACGGTGATGGACGTCCAGCAGTGGTCGGGCATGACCCGGCTGGGGGAGATCGTCCGGGGAATGGGCCTGCGGACCTTCACGACCGAGGACGGCGCGGAGGTGTTCGACCTGCCGGAGGCGTCGCGCCCGGACCCCGAAACTCCCGCCCCGGTGCGTTACCTGTCGGAGTTCGACAACACGCTGCTGTCGTTCGCCCAGCGGACCAGGACCCGGATCGCGGAGGAGGAGTACCGCGGGCGGATCTTCACCGTCAACGGCATCATCAAGGCGACGGTGCTGGTCGACGGTTTCGTACGGGGCATGTGGAAGGTGACGCGAAAACGGGGCGAGGCGATCATGGAGGTCGAGCTCTTCGCACCGGTGAGCGAGCGGGAGCGGGCGGATCTGGAGGTGGAGGGGGCGCGCATGCTCGACTTCGTCGCCCCTGAGGCGACGTCCCGCGACATCCGCCTCCTCGAAGCCTGAGCCCGTCGTTCCCGCGACGGCCGGAGCGGGAGGCGTCGCCTCCGCGAGGTGGAGGTCCGGGTGTGCGGGTTTCCGCGCGGCCTGAGCAGGAGGGTTTCCGCGAGGCCGGGGCCCGGGGGCATCGCTCTTCGCGCGGCCGGAGCGGGTCATGGCGGTCTCGCGCGGCGTTCAGGGCGTGGGCGGCCGGGGCAGGCCCGAGACGACCATGGCGATCAGCATCTCGTAGCTGGTGTCCAGGTTCTCCCCCAGGCCGAAACCGCCGGCCGCCTCGACGGAGGCGAAGCCGTGCACGGCCGCGCGCAGACAGCGGGTGGCGTGGATCGCCTCCGCCCCCTCCAGGCCGTAGCCGCGCAGCACGGCGAGGATCACCTCCATCAGGCGGGTCCCGGTGTCGACGAGTTCGGGATCGATCAGCGGGTTGTCGGGGAAGACCGCGTAGCGGTGCGGGAAGTCGACCACGTAACTCCGCCAGGCGCGCATCAGGGCCGCCGTCGCCTCGTCGCGGCTCCGGCCCATGGCCGCCGCGCCGAGCCTTTCCGTCATGTCGTCCATCACGCGCAGGCCGACGAGCTTGCGCAGCTCGGGCAGGCCCCGGATGTGCTTGTAGAGCGAGGGGGCGGCCACTCCCGTGCGGGCGGCGACCGCGGCGAGCGTCAGCGCGCCGGGTCCCTCCTCGTCGATCAGGGCCAGCGCCGCGTCCACCACCGCGCCGGAGGTCAGGCCGGCCCTAGGCACGGACCGCTCCGGTCAGGAAGCCCGCCAGGGCGGCGAAGGTGGCCTCCGGCATCTCAGCGTGCGGGTAGTGGCCGGCACCCTCGATCATCGCGACCTCGGCGGTGGCGGCGTACGGCCGCAGCACCTCCTGCGCCAGGTGCGCCTCGGTGGCGGGGTCGGGGAAGTCGGGGTCCTTCGATCCCATGACGATCAGCGCCGGGCAGGTCATGCGGGGGGCGCAGTCGGTCCAGTGGCCCTCGGAGGGGGCGACCACCCCCGAGACGGCGGCCATCCTGCCGGGCTCGCGCAGCGTGGCCCTCAGATCGCGCAGGTAGCCGGAGAAGTCGGCGGGCCTGGCCGTGGGGTAGAGCGAGCGGTAGTACATCCCCCACAGGAGCGGGCTCGCCATGACGAGGTCCTGCACCAGCCGCAGTATCAGGCTGAGCTGTGGCCGCCCGACGAAGGGCGCGAGCATGACCACGGCGCTCACCTCACCCTCGGCGGCGGTCGCCGTGGTCCACGCCACCGCTCCCGCGCTGGAGGAGCTGCCGACCAGGACGGCGGGGCCGCCCAGGTGACGGACCAGAGCCAGCAGGTCGGCGCCGACCGACTGAGGGCTGTAGTCGGGCCAGCCCGTGCTGGACTCGCCGTGGCCGCGTACGTCGACCGCGGCGACCCGGTAACCCGCCTCCGCCAGTCGTGGCGCCAGGAACCGGAACGCCCGGCGGGTGTCGCCCATCCCGTGCGCGCACACCACCAGCGGCCCGTCCTGCGGTCCGCCGACCTCGTAGGCAAGCCGTCCGCCCGCCACGTCCAGGAATTCCGTGCCCGCCCCGTTGCTATTTCCCATAGCTTTTAAGCTATTGCAAATAGCTTTGTGCGTCAAGGATGGGCTCGCAACGCCGTCTTGATGCCAATTGCGGGAATTGGCCATTCTTTTGGCGGTGAAGGTCCTCGATGATGGGGTCATGATCTCTGTCAGTGCCCTCGCGGGCATCGCCGCGGTCGCCCTCGGCCTGGTGCTCACCCCCGGCCCCAACATGATCTATCTGGTGTCGCGGTCGGTGACGCAGGGGCGTCTGGCCGGAATGATCTCGCTGGCGGGTGTCGCGGCGGGCTTCCTGGTCTACCTGCTCGCGGCGGTGGCCGGGATCACCGCGATCTTCGCGATGGTGCCCGCCCTCTACGCCGGGATCAAGCTCGCGGGCGCCGCGTACCTGCTGTGGCTGGCCTGGAGGACGATCCGGCCCGGCGCCCGGCCGGTCTTCGCGCCCGGCGCCCTTCCCGCGGATCCGCCGCGACGACTGTTCTCCATGGGGCTGGTCACCAACCTGCTCAACCCCAAGATCGCCATCCTGTACGTGTCCCTGCTGCCGCAGTTCGTCGATCCCGCACGCGGTGACGTCGGCACGCAGAGCCTGCTGCTGGGAGCCACCCAGATCGTCG
Source organism: Streptosporangium sp. NPDC000563 (assembly GCF_040299985.1). Classification (NCBI taxonomy): domain Bacteria; kingdom Bacillati; phylum Actinomycetota; class Actinomycetes; order Streptosporangiales; family Streptosporangiaceae; genus Streptosporangium; species Streptosporangium sp. NPDC000563. Next base: position 109,036 of record NZ_JBEPDA010000011.1, read on the forward strand.
TCGCTCTCTCGGTCAACGCGCTGATCGTGCTGACCGCGGGCTCGGTCGCGAGCTTCCTCGGCGGGCGGCCCACCTGGATGCGCGTGCAGCGCTACCTGATGGGCGCCGTGCTCGGCGGACTCGCCCTGCGCATCGCCACCGACCGCTCACCCGCCGGGGTCGCGTAGGCGCTCACCCTCGTCGCCCGTCCGTGAGAAGCTCGTCGCCCGTCCGTGAGAAGGGAGACCGGCTCGGGGTCGGCCTCCCTCCGAACATCCGGGTTCCCGCGGGTTCCTCCTGGTCCTGTCCGGTCAGAAGTCGTCGGCGGTGCGGATCCGGTCACGGATCCAGACGCCGGCCTCCTTCAAGGGGGCGGTGCCGGTCCAGGGGCCTCCGGCGTTGCACGTACCGGTCTTGAAGACCGCGCCGGAGCGGTGGTCGTCGGAGAAGTTCCAGTTCACCCAGCTGATCTTCTTGCTCGCCATGAGGTCGAGATAGCGCTGGGACATGGTGAAGTCGTTGGCGTCCTCCCCGGCGTAGTTCTGCGTGCCGAACTCGGTGACGAACATGGGGATGCGGTCGGCCGCGCGGGAGAGCGTGTTGAGGTACTCGGTGCCGTGCGAGGCCGCGTAGAAGTGGAAGGTGTACATGATGTTCGTGGCGTTGACCGGGTTGCCCGTCACCTCGGTCTCCGAGGCGCCCTCGGACACCCCGAGCGACGACCAGGCGCGGGTGCCGACCAGGACGATCCCGTCGGGGTCCTGCGCCCGGATCACCGGGATGATCTGCTCGGCGTAGCTCTTGATGGCGCCCCAGCTCACGCCGTTCGGCTCGTTGGCGACCTCGTAGATGACGTTCGGCTTGGCGGCGTGCCGCTGGGCGATCTCGGTGAAGAAGGTCCTGGCTCGGGCGAGGTTGTAGTTGGGGTCTCCGGGAGTGAGGATGTGCCAGTCCACGATGACGTACATGCCCTGCGCGCTGACCTGCTCGATGAGCGTGTGCGCGAGGTCGGTGAACGCCCGCGGGTTCGTCTCGTAGCCGTCCTCCTGCACGTACGTGGACAGACGGACGACGTCGGCCTTCCAGTCGGTCGCCAGCGCGGTCAGCGAGCCGGTGGTGACGCACTGGCGGTACCACTGCAGGCCGTGGGTGCTCATGCCGCGCAGCTGGATCTGCTTGCCGTTCTTGTTGCACAGTTTGGTGCCGCAGACGCGCAGTTGCCCGTTGGCCGCGACCGGCGTGCCGCCACCGCCGCCCGCCTGGGTCGTCGCCGTGACGGACGCGCTCTTCGCCGACTCGTTGTTCGCGGCGTCGCGGGCGGTGACGGTGTAGGTGTGGGTCGTCGAGGCCGCCAGTCCGGAGATCGTGGCGGTCGTGCCGGTCACGGTGGCGACCACGGCGGAACCCTCGTAGACCCGGTAGTCCTTGACCGTGCCGCTGTTGTCGGTCGAGGCGTTCCAGGCCAGGCTGATGGAGGAGGAGGTCGTGCCGGTGCTGCGAAGGGAGGACGGCACGCTCGGCGGCGTGGTGTCACCGGGGTTCTGCCCGCCGCCGCAGGGGGCGCCGTTGAGTGTGCAGTTGACCGGCGAGCCGGAACCGGAGGCGATGAAGCCGAAGGTGGTGCTCGCCCCTGGGGCGAGGGTGCCGTTGTACTCCCGGTTCTTGAAGGTGTACCGGCTGCCGCTGCTGGTCATCAGGGAGTCCCAGTATGTTCCGAGACTCGTGCCCGACGGGAGGTCGAAGGAGACCGTCCAGCCGTTCAGTGTGGCGGTTCCGGTGTTCTTGACCGTGTACTGGCCGCTGTAGCCGCTGCCCCAATCCTGCGCCTTGGTGAACGTCGCGGTGTCCGCGTGGGCGACGGAGGGGACGATCAGGGTGAACAGTAACGTCAGTAGCCCGGTCAGCACCAGGGCTGGGGTGGTGCGCCGCATCATCGCTCCTTGCGTGGGGGGACAGGGGCAGATCGTGGCTCTTTATTAGGAAAGTTTCCTAACGTGACACGTGACGTTAGGTGGACGGAGCCTGTCATGCAAGACCTGGATCCCCGTTCCTCACGGGGAAATTCAATCGACGGGACACTTCCCGCTGTTCCCCGGGGCGGATTCGCCCGTCCCGCCGCACGCCGCGAGCCGGTGGCGGCCGCCGGCGCGTCCGCGCACGGCTCCGCTCCCGGGCCGGGCGCCGGTCAGCCGATCGGGCCCGGCCCCTGCCCGATGATCCGCTCTCCGAGCCTGGTGACGAGCTGGGCGCGTACGTGGGAGGGGAGGGCGCAGCCGTGCGCGACAAGGGTGCCGAGCGCGGGCAGGTCGAGGAGCACACCCCAGTCCTGGACGTCGTCGCAGTAGGAGACGTCGAGGTGGCGGAGGTCCTTCAGCGCCTGAAGCGGGGCGAGCGACCGCACGGGCGTGTTCCTGATCGACAGGTGTTCCAGGGTGCGGAGGCCCTCGATGCCGTCCAGGCCGGTCAGCGGTGTGTGCTCCAGGTCCAGCCGGGTCAGAGAGGTGAGGGCCGAGATGTCCTCGGGGATGCGGTGCAGACGGCTGCCCGACAGGTCGAGCTCCTCCACCCCGGTGGGCGCGGCCAGGGCGGAAAGAAGGAGCGCCGGGGGCGGGAGTATCACCGGCCGGGGCTGGGCGAGCACCGGCGAGCGCCCGGCGGCCGCCTCCTGCAGCACACGCCATCCGTCCACCGGCGCACCGTACCCGCCGAGACGGACGTACCCCGAGGGCAGCCACGGCGCGAGCCGTTCGGCCACGATGTCGGCACGGTCACCGGCACCGATGACTCCGGCCCGCAGCAGGCCGTAGTGCTCGTACGCGTGCTCGGCGGGAACGAACAGGTCCGTCACGATGTCCCCGCCCACGACGAGGACCCCGTCGTTGCCCGAGCAGAAGATCACTCCCGCCGCGACCGTGCCGAGCACCAGGTGGTCGGCCGCGCTGTGGATCGCGCGGGCACGCAGGTCGCCGGTGACCGCGAGGTAGCTCTCCGAGGCGTCGCCGTCGTCGAGAAGCCCTTCCACCGCCAGCCCGCCGATCACGATCAGCGGAGCCTTCACGTCGAGCCCGCCGGGAACGTACGTGTCGCCGAACCAGATCGTGGCCCGGTGCACGATCCACCCCGACTCCGTGCGCTCCGCCCCGTCGGGGAAGACCGAGGGCGTCTCGCCGGGAAACGCCAGCGACCACGCCTGCGCGAACAGCAGACCGTAGACGGGAGGCATGATGTGGTGCGGCCACTCTCCGGCCTGGGCCGGTCGACGTAACCAGGATCCGATCGGGTGCAACTCCTCCGTGAGGTCGCCGAAATAGTTCAGTGCCTCCGCGCCGGCCCCGGCCTGTTGCCGGAGCACCTTCAACGCGTCACCGAGACGCTCCGACGCCCCGGAGAAATGCTCACCCGTCAGATCCATGTCACATACCGTACTCATCACCACGAATTCTGATGGCCGTTCGGGCGACGCTCCCGGATGACGGGCGTGTCGGAAACCACGGGGCGCGACCGTGCGGTGACGAAGGGCAAAGTGGATCTTCGCGGGGACCTCGGGTACCGTGCCCGGGGCCCCTGAGCACTCCGGCGCGGCCCTGAACGTGGACCGGGCGCGGATCGAGCACGGACCTGAGAGGGTACCGGGCAGGGGCGGGCACGGAACATCGTGACATCGGAAGGATGGATACACATATGGAGGCCGGAAATCGCCGGACCCTGCGGTTGCTCGTCACCGGAGGCGGGACCGGTGGTCACACCTACCCCGCGCTGACCACCGTCGAGGCCCTGCGCGACCACGCCGCCGCGCGAGGGCTCGACCTGGACGTGCTCTGGGTCGGTACGGAGGCCGGCCTGGAGTCCCGCGTCGCGGCGGAGCACGGCATCCCGTTCCGCGCCATCACGGCGGGGAAGCTCAGGCGCTCGCCCAACCCGCGAGAGCTGGCGACCAACCTCGCGGACATGTTCCGGATCCCGGTCGGCGTGTTCCAGGCGTTCGGTATCGCCGCCCGCCATCGCCCCGACGTGGTGCTGTCGACCGGCGGGTACGTGTGCGTGCCGCTGGGAGTCGCCTCGCGGGTGCTGGGCCGGCCGTTGGTCATGCACGAGCAGATCACCTCCCTCGGCCTGGCCAACCGCATCCTGTCGCGTTTCGCGCGGCGGATCGCGTTGACCCATCCCTCCTCGATCGAGCACCTGCCCGCGGGGGTGCGCGACCGGGCCGTCGTCACCGGCAACCCGGTCCGTCCGCACCTGCTGCGTGGCAACGTCGACGCGGGACGGCGCCACTTCGGGCTCTCCTCCGACCTGCCCCTGGTCTACGTGACCGGCGGCGCCCAGGGGAGCCGCCAGATCAACACCATGGTCGAGGCGATCCTGCCCGACCTGCTCGCCCGCGCGCAGGTGATCCACCAGTGCGGCCCCGGCTGGATCGCGCAGCTCACCCGGACCGCCGCGGGGCTTCCCGTGGGGTTGCGCGACCGCTACCGTCCGGTGCCCTACGTCGGCGCCGAGCTGGCCGACGTGTTCGCCGCGGCCGATGTCGTGGTCTCCCGCAGCGGGGCGGGCACGGTCGCCGAGCTGACCGCGGTGGGCAAGCCGTCCGTTCTCATCCCCCTGGTGCCCTCGGCCGCCGACGAGCAGCGCCAGAACGCCCGCTACCTCGCCGAGGCGGGCGCCGCCCGTGCTCTCCTGGAGGACGGTCCCACCGCCGACCACCTCCTGGCCGAGCTCGACGCCCTGCTGCGCGACCCCGGGGCCCGCGCCGCGATGGCCGGGGCCGCCGGAGCCCTCGGCCGCGTCGACGCCGCCGACAGGCTGGCACTGGTGCTCCTGGAGGCGGCGGGAACGGACGGCAAGGCCGGTTGAGCCCGACGCCGGTGTCCCGGGAGAGCCGGCCGGACGGGGACGGTGGCCGGTGTCGCGGGAAGAACCGGCCGGGTGGGAGGGGTGGGCTTCCCGGTGCGAGGGGCGTCGAAGGGAGTCTCCTCGGCGTCCGCGCGAGGTAGGTGTCTCCTGGCCGAAGGTTTACCGAAAAGGCGGTGGCGGCCCGGCGCCCGCCGAAGTGCGGCCTGAGTAATCTGGCGACCGCACGAAGTGAAGTGCGGTGGAGCCGAGAACATCGCATGGTGCACGTTAGTCCTGGATTTCCAGGAAATGTCGCGGGTGACCGTGCGGTCTCACCCGGCGGCATGTTCCCGGGCAGGCGCGTCTTTCGTGGAGCCTTCCCGGTACGGAGTTTCACGCAGACCGTCCCCGAGAGACAGGTTGGCCATTGACCCGTCAGGAAAAATTCTCGCCCGAGGTGACCGGCGAGACGCGCGACCCGCTCACCGACTCCCGCGCCGACGCGTTCGGCGGCAATCTGCACGTCGGTTACTGGATGGACGAGCACGACGAGGCGCCCGCCGCCCAGGCGACGGATCACCTCACCGACCTGGTGGCCGAGCGCCTGGAGGTCGTTCCCGGGGAGCGCGTCCTGGACGTGGGGTCCGGCACCGGCAGGCCCGCCGTACGCATCGCCACCGCGCGCGACGTGCACGTCACCGGGGTCACCCTGAGCGAGTACCAGGTGCACCTGGCCGAGGCCCGCCCCGAGGCGGGTCAGGGGCAGGGGCGGGCGGACTTCCAGCTCGCCGACGCGATGTGGCTCCCCTTCGACGACGCCTCCTTCGACGCCGCGTACGCCATCGAGTCGCTTCTCCACATGGAGAACCCGGCGGCGGCCCTCGGCGAGATCGCCCGGGTGCTGCGTCCCGGCGGGCGGTTCGTGGTAGGGGAGTGGTATCTGCTCGACTCTCTCACCGGCGACGCCGCCGAGGCCATGGAGGACCTCTCCCGCGGCTTCCACGTGCACTTCGTGCCCACCATCGAGGAGTTCTACGAGGAGATGGACCGGGCCGGGTTGAAGATCGAGATATTCCATGACATAGGGGTAAACGTCGGGAGGTCTTTCCGGCTCGTGGACGACCTCCTCCCGGCCTCCGCGATGCGGCTCGGGGGCGAGATCGCCGAGCAGCTCACCGTCTGCGGGGAGATCTACCGGCGCTTCGGGCGGATCCCGCAGATCAGCTACGCCCTGTTCACCGCGGTCCGCCGCTGAGAGCCTGTCCCTTTCCGGATTCGGGGGAAGGCGACCTGCCCCGGGCGGGCGCCGGCCGCGTGATCGGACACCGTGGCCTTCGCTACCGTGCCGGTGTCACGGTGACACCGGCACGGCTCACGTCCGGCGATAGTCCGCCAGCCTGTCGGCGAGTTCCGCGGGGCGGCTGAGCGCGACGTTGTGGCCCCCGTCGATCTCGTCGGGGACCAGGCCGAGGCGCTCCTTGACGACGCGGCGCATGAAATCGGCGGGCAGATAGCGGTCGTCACGGCACAGGAGGAACACCGTCCGCACCGCCGGCCAGGCGGCGAGCGGCCACGGGGCGTCGAAGGGGGTGGCCGACTGGTCGCGCCTCCTTCTCAGGGCCTCCGCGGCCAGATCGGGCGGGACGTCGTGAAGGAACAGGGCGATCTCGTCGTCCGGTGCCCGGCCGTCCTGTTCGTCCTGCTCTCGCCTTGCCTGCTCCCAGCCGGTGCTGCCCCACCAGTCACCCGGCGGCTCGCCCGGCACCGGGATCATGGCCGAGACCAGCACCAGCAGTTCGACCGGTATCCGCTCACACACCAGCGGCGCGGTGAATCCGCCGAAGGAGTGGGCGACCACGACGAGGTCGGTACGGTCGCCGACGGCATCGACCACCGCGTCGGCGTACTCGGAGAACCCGGCCGAATCATCGTCGCAGGGGAGGTCGGGCGTGACCACGTCATGACCGCGCGCCCGCAGTTCGGCGGCCGTCAGGTGCCAGTACCACGGGTCGGCCGCGGCGCCGGGTATCAACACGTAGGTGGTCATGCCGGACGGTCCCTCCGAGAAACGCGTCACGTCTTCGTCGATCGTCATCGAGTGTGCTCCCCAACGGTGGTCGACCCCGCTCATCGAGGTCGTCCACCGTTAAGACGGGTGAGGCTCCCAAAAGGGGTCACCGTCCGAGGGCGCGCCGCCGGGAGGCGGCGTCGGGGGCAGCGTCGGCGGCAGTCCGAACGCGGCCAGCAGGTGCGGTTCGAAGACGGTGATCTCGGAGATCTCACCGTTCGCGATCCTCAGCACATTGAGCGCCTGAGCCCGGTAGACGGACTCACCCGGCAGCCGGATGTAGCCCGCCACAGCCGGCTGCCGGTTCGCCCGCGTGGGGATGCTGCGCCACCGTCCTCGATACAGCGGTGAATCCGGGCCGAAGGCGTGTGCGGCGAAGGACTCGATCGCGTCGCGGCCGGAGAACCAGAACGGGAGCGGAGGCATCGTCATCCGCGCGTCCTCGCTCAGCAGCTTCGCCAGGGCGGCGGGGTCGGCCTTGTCGTGGGCGTCCATGAAGCGTCGCAGCAGTTCTCGTTCCCGAGCGGTCGGAGCCGTCGACGGCGCCCATTCGAGACGTCGCTCCGGAAGGTGGGTCCTCAGGGTCGATCGTGCTCGTTTCAGGGCGCTCTTGACCGAGTCGACACTCATCTCAAGCTGCGCGGCGGTCTCTTTCGCGGACCAGCCGAGCACGTCGCGCAGGATCAGCGCGGCCCGCTGCCTGGGCGGCAGATGCTGGATGGCGGCGAGGAACGCCAGCTCGACGGTCTCCTTGCCGACCGCGGCCGCGTCCGGCTCCATGCCGTCGGACGCGGCCGGCTCCAGTAGCTCATCCGGGTAGGGCTGCAACCATCGGACCTCGGACGGCGGCGAGCCCGGCTGCGGCGGCCGTGCCGGTCCCGCGTCCCGAGGTCGCGGACGGCGGGGGTGCCGGTCGAGGAAGTCCAGGCACGCGTTCGTCGCGATCCGGTAGAGCCACGCGCGGACGGTGGAACGGCCGCGGAAGGTCCCGCGTCCGCGCCACGCCCGCAGAAACGTCTCCTGCACCAGATCTTCCGACTCCTCGAAGGAGCCGAGCATCCGATAGCAGTGCACCCGCAGTTCCCGCCGATGACGCTCGACAAGCTCGGTGAACGCCCGATCGTCGCCCGAGAGCACGGCATCCACCGGCGCGATCTCCTCGGCCCTCAGCTCATCCATGATGCCCCCGACTCATGGGCGTCACGTTATCCACACCCCGGGGCGGGGGACGCGCCCGTCGTGCTCGTCGGGCACGGTCGTCTCCGGTGAGCCCTGGCACATCGGCGAATCAGCGCCTATCCAGATATGTTGTGATCTGTGGTCACCCGCCGTTTTCTGAGACGACCGCTTTCAGGGCCGCCTGGAGGATGTCCAGTCCGGCGTGCAGTTCCGAGTCGCTGATCGTGAGCGGTGGTGCGAGCCGGAAGATTCCCCCCATCCCCGGCAGCTGGACGATGTTGACGTGCAGCCCGCGCTCCAGGCACGCCGTGGTCACGACTTTTCCGAGCGCCTCCGCCGGGGTTTTGCTCGGCCGGTCCGTCACCAGCTCCAGGCCCTGCAGAAGCCCGCGGCCGCGGACGTCGCCGACCACCTCGAAGCGGTCACGCAGGTCCAGCAACCGCTCGTTGAGCTGCTTGCCCAGGACCGCTGCCCGCGCCACGAGGCCGTCGCGTTCGATGACGTCGAGCACGGTCAGCGCGACGGTCGCCGCGAGCGGGTCCGAGACGTGGGTGGTGAAGAACAGGAACCCGCGTTCGTGACAGACCTCCTCGATCCGCGCCGACGTGACGACGACCGCCACCGGCAGGCCCGCCCCCAAGGTCTTGGAGAGCGTCAGGAGATCCGGGACGACGCCGTCGCGTTCGAAGGCGTACATCTCGCCGGTGCGTCCGAGTCCGGTCTGGGCCTCGTCCGCGATCAGCAGCATCCCGCGTTCTGCGCACATCTCCTTCAGCCGCCGCAGATATCCGGCAGGGAGCTCGATGATCCCGCCGGAGGACAGGATCGGCTCGACCAGGCACGCGGCCAGGCTTCCCGACGACTGCTGGTCGACGAGGGCGAACCCGTACTCGAGCTCGGCCTCCCAGTCGTACGACCCGTCCGCGTGACGGAAGGGGGATCGGTACGCGTTCGGCGTGGGGAGCGTGAGGTTGCCCGGCATGGGCGGGCCGTATCCCCGGCGACCGGCGGAGAAGGTGGCGGAGGAGGCACCCGAGGTCATGCCGTGCCACGACCGGTCGAAGGAGACGATCTCGTACCCGCCGGTGTAGAGCTTGGCCATCTTGATCGCGGCCTCGTTGGCCTCCGCGCCGGTGCTCAGCAGCAGGGTCTTGCTCAGGCCTTCGGGAAGCGTCGACGCGAGACGGCCGGCCAGGTCGACGACGGGCGGGCTCAGCATGCCGCTGTACAGGTGATCCAGCGAGGAGATCGACCGTGAGACCGCCGCGACCACGTCGGGGTGGGAGTGCCCGAGGATCGAGCTCATCTGACCCGAGGTGAAGTCGAGGATCGCCGTCCCGGCGTCGTCGTAGACGTACGATCCCGCCGCCCGTTCGATGACCTTCGGGGTGAACGTCGCGCCGTAGCGGATCAGGTGACGGTCAACATCATTCCAAAATGACGCATTTTTCATATTTGCTCATGATGGCATGGCCATCCAACGGCGGTTCGCCGCCCTGCCGACGTTCATGACCGCAGGGCTGGGGCGGGCAGCATCCGGGTATGGACCCGGTGATCATGACCTCCGTCCTCACCCTCCCCGCGCTCGCGCTCCTGCTGATCCCGTTCCACGACGAATCCGGCGCGACCCCTGTTCGACGCCACCTGCCGGGCTTTCTCGTCCGGCCGCTATGGTGGCTGGGCCTGCGGCTCGTCGGAGGACGCGTTTCTCGACGGCCGCCCGAATCGATGTGATCCAAGCCACCCGGAGCCGACCTTGAGCAACCCCGAGATGTTCACCGAGATAGCTGTGGAGCAACTCGAAAACTACCGCCCGAAGCTCGTCCCCCCGGCGGATCTCCATGATTTCTGGGCGGCCACGCTGGCCGCCGCGCAGGAGTTTCCGCTGAACGTGGAGGCGAAACTCGTGCGGGACACCCCGCTGCGCACGGTCGACGTCTACGACGTCACCTTCGCGGGATTCGGCGGGCACCCGATCAAAGCGTGGTACCTGGTTCCGCGCGACCGGGTGGAGCTCCTGCCGACCATCGTCGAGTACGTCGGCTACGGCGGTGGCCGGGGACTGCCGCACGAGTGGCTGTACTGGTCATCGGCCGGGCACCCGCACCTGATCATGGACACCCGGGGCCAGGGCAGCGCGTGGCGGACGGGTGACACCGCCGACCTGGGGGCTTCCGGGCGACCGCACGTACCGGGCTTCCTCACCGACGGGCTGCCCGACCGGGACCACTACTACTACCGGCGGCTGTTCGCCGACGCGGTCCGCGCGGTGGAGGCCGCGGCCCAGTTGCCCGGCGCCGACCCGGCCCGACTGGTGACCACCGGCACGAGCCAGGGAGGCGCGCTCGCCCTCGTCGCCGCCTCGCTGCGCACGGACGTGGCGGCCACCATGCCCAACGTGCCGTTCCTGTGTCACATCAAGCGATCGACGCAGGTCGCCACGGACGGGCCGTTCCCGGAGCTGGTGACGTGGTGCCACACGCATCACCGTCTCGTCGACCAGGCCTTCGCCACGCTCGCCTACTTCGACGTCGCGATCCTCGCCAGGGACGCGCGCTGCCCGGCGCACTTCGGGGTCGCCCTGCGCGACGAGATCTGCCCGTCCTCCGGCGTCTACGCCTGCGTGAACCACTACGGCGGCACGAAGGAGGTCCTGGTGTACGAGTGGAACGGCCACGAGGGCGGCCAGGCGCACCACCTGGCCGCGCAGTCGGCGTGGCTGGCCGAGATCCTTCCCTGACATTCATGTTTCCGGCGTGACAGTGAGGGGCGGCGGAACCTCCGTTCGCTCGTCGCGGGCGTGGAACGGGGGGGCCGGTGGCGACCCGCGGGGGGTTGCCGCCTTTCCCGCGGACATGATTCACTGACGTCACCTCCGCAACTGTAAGTAAACTTTTCAATAACGGACTTTCCGGTTTGGCGGCTCCCCGTGGCACGACCGCTCTCGTCCGGGCAGGAACGGTTCAGGCTCCCGCGCCGGCCCGACCTCCCGGAGCACTCCTTCGCCGTACGTTTCTCCGGCTTGAGGGCGCGCCACGGTCCGTTGACGACGGGGCAGGCCAACATGGTCCGCTGCATGCTCACCGACCCGCCCGAGCACATGAACTACCGCGTCGTGCGGGCGCTCCAGCCGGGTACGACGCTCGCCGCGATCACCAAGGCGGTGATCGGGCTGGTGACCCGGCACGAGTCCCTGCGCACGACCTTCCATGACGGCCTCCAGCGGGTTCTGGCCGAGGGAGGCGTGACCGTCGAGGTCCACGAGACCGGCGCCCCCTCGGCCGGAGCGGACGCCGCCGGAAACCGGGCGGACGCTCCGGTGAGCGAGAAGGACGCGGAGAGCGGATGGGCCGGCGGGCCGGAGGGCGCGGAGAGCGGAGGGGCACGGGGTACGAAGGGAGCACAGGACGGGAGAGCGCATGGTGCGGCGAGAGCCGAGGGCGGGGGACCGGCTCGGATCCGCGCCGAGACGCCCGACGCCGACCTCGCGGAGGAGGTCGCGCGCCGGCTGCACGGGACGCGCTTCGCGCCGGCCGAGGAGATCCCGCTCCGGATCGCCGTGATCACCTCCGGCGGCGTGCCCCGGCAGGTCGTCCTGGTGACCACGCACAGCGCGACGGACGCGGCCGGGCTGGCGGTACTGCTCACAGAGTGGGACGAACTCCTCCTCGGCAAACCGCTCGCGCCGGTGACCGCGCCGCAGCCGCTCGACGTCGCGGCGGCCGAGCGCACCCCGGCCGGTCTACGGCGGGCACAGGCGGCGCTGCGCTACTGGGAGGGCCACCTGCGCGAGGTGCCCCGGTCCACGCTCACGGTCGCCGTGGACGGCGAGACGGACTGGTTGCTTCCCCGGCTGCGGGTGCGCTCGGTCCCGGCGGCCGGGGCGCTGGGGCGGATCTCCGCGCGTACCGGGGCGAGCCCGTCGGCGGCGGTGCTCGCGGCCCTGGCGGCACTCGCCGGAGTGCGGGCCCGCCTGCGGACTGTCGTCGTGCTGTCCATCTCGGCGAACCGCTTCCGGCCGGAGTTGCGAGAGTACGTCGGACCGCTCGCCCAGGACGCGCTGATCCCGGTGGATATCGGCGAGGACGGCTTCGACGCCGTGTTGCGCGGCGCGCGCTCGGCGACGATGGCCGCGTACCGGAACAGCCGCTTCGACTCGGACGCCCTCATCCGGGTGATGGAGGACGTCCAGCGGGAGCGCGGTCTCTTCTTCGCCAGGGATCTCGTGTTCAACGACATGAGCGTCCCCGGCAGGGGGGCGCGGGTCGGCCGTACCGGTCAGGATGTTCACTCGGTCTGGCTTCCACCGGCCACCCTGCCCACACGCGCCTCGCTCTGGGTCCACCGGCTGCACGGCGAACTCGACGTCACCCTGTGGGCCGACCCGCGCTGTCTGCCCCGCGACGACGCGCGGGCCCTCGGCGAGGGGATCGCACGGCTGCTCATCGAGGCGGGCGATCGGGACGTGCCGCTGACCGAGCTGACCGCCCTCACCGGCGTCGTCCCGGTTTCCCGGGACGAAGGCTGGCTCTTGGCCGACGGATGCTGGATCCACCTCCCCGAGGTCGAACGCCTGGTGAGGGACGCGCTCGCGCGGACGGCCGGCGGCGACGCGGCGGCCCGCCTCGCGGAAACGGTCGTCACCGCGGAAGCCGACGAACGGTTCGGGCATCGGCTGGTGTGCTTCACGTCGGCGAAGACCACTCCGGAGGCGCTGCACTCGGCCTGCCTGAGCCTGCTGCCCGGCCGCATGTCGGCCCTGACCCCGCACCGCTACGTCGTCTGCGCGACCGCCCCGCCCCCGGGCGCCGCCTGGCGGGATCTGCCGAGGATCGCCGAGGGTTCCGGACGCTGACACCTCGCCCCGCCGGTGAATGTGCTTCGGCGAACGCGTTCACAGGCGGCTTCGGGGGGGGAGAGAGAGCCGGGGCGTTCCCCATTTTCCTAATTTTTCCTGGTTTTCGTGTCAATCCCGTGCCGGCTCCGGCGGCCGGGCAGCGTCCCGGCCCGTCCTGCAAGCCGGATCAGGCAGCGCCGGTGCGCGTCACGGTGATCGCCAGCGTGGTGTAGGGCACGGAGAAGCCGCCCCCGATCGCGTCGATGGCGGCTCCGACGGCCTCCAGCACCTCGGCCAGACTGTCCGCCGGAAGCACCGTGAGGGCGCCGCTGGTGGGCGCCAGGTCCAGCCACTCGTCGCGCGTGTAGGAGTGCTCCTCCTCGAATCGCCACCGTTCCGGCTCGCCGAACCCGCCCGCCTCCCTCACCCCGTCGGCGAACCTGGGGAACAGCGCCTGGTAGGGGTCCGAGGGGCGCTTCTGCGACTGGAGGTCGAGCGGCGAGTCGGGTGCCACCCGCCGGTAGGCCGTGGCGAAGGCCTTCGCGAGAGCGGGCGGGAGATCGAACACGTGGGAGAACACCGTCAGCCTGCCCCCGGGCCGCAGCACCCGCGCCGCCTTGGCCGCGCCGGCTACCGGGTCCACCCAGTGCCAGGTCTGGCCCGCGACCACCGCGTCGAACGTCCGGCCGACGTCTTCCCAGGCCTCGAACGTCGACACCTCCACCTCGACCCCGGTGCCCCGGGCGAATTCGGCCATCCGCGCGTCGGGCTCGACCCCGAGCACCCGGCAGCCCGCGGCCTGGAACTGCCGGGCCGCGATACCGGTGCCGCAGCCGACGTCGAGGACGTCGGGTCCGGGGCCGGCGGCGACGATCCGCTCCACCAGGGCGTCGGGGTAGCGGGGCCGGGTCCGGTCGTAGCGTTCGGCGTCCACTCCGAACGACTCCGCCATCCGCCTGGCCTTGTGGGACTCTTTACCGGAAGGGCGGGGCTGTTCCCGCGATAAAATGGGCATGCGCCCACTTTAGTGGGCACATGCCCACTCGTCAATCGGGTGAAGGCCGTCAAGAGAGGGAGGGGCACGCTGTGCCGACCGGGGTGCACATCCGCGACGCGCGCAGGCACCTGTTCGACGCCGCCGAGCGCGTCCTGCTCAGGGACGGGCCGAACGCGCTGACCAGCCGCGCGGTCACCACAGAGGCGGACGTCGCCAAGGGGGTCCTGCACCGGCACTTCGCCGACTTCGACGACTTCCTCGCCGAACTCGTGCGAGAGCGCATCGCCAGGATCGGCGCCCAGGCCGCCGCTCTGCGCGACTCCGCCGGGACCGGCACCGTGGCCGGCAACCTCACCGGCGCGCTGAGGGAACTGTTCGACCCGGTCGCCGTGTCGATCGTCGGCCTCGTCGTCTTCCGCGACGAACTGCGCGCCCGGCTGCGCCAGGCCGGGCCACCCAACGGAGTCCCGGTCATGGCGGAGGCCGTGGCCATGATCGCCTCCTACCTCGCCGACGAGTGCGAGCTGGGCCGCATCGCGGCCGACGCGGACGTCGACTCGCTCGCGCTCTCACTGGTCGGGGCCGGGCACCTGATGTTCGCCGGGCGGGCGGGCGCCCCGCCCGAGGAGGGAGAGGTCGGCAAGGTCGTGACCACGGTCATCGCCGACGTCGTGCAGAGACGGCTGTTGTGAACCGCCCGGCGTCGGGCGCTCGACGCGGGACGCCGGGTGCGGGTGGGTTCCCGTGAGGGGTCCCGGGCTCGAAGACGGTCCATGAGCTTGGACGCCTCACCACGGCGCGGCGGCGGTTCCCCCCGCCTCCGGTGTCCCGTGCCACGTCCGGATGTCAGCCCAGGCGGTGCTCGTACAGTTTCCGCAGCTCCTCGACGCGGCCCTGCGGCGGGTGGGGGGTCTCGCCCTGGACGGTGGCGAAGAACGCCTCCAGGTGCGCCTGCCAGGCGGCGAGCGCCGTCGCGCGGAGATCGGCCAGTCGGGCGGGAAGCGTCTGTGTCAGCTCGACCCGGGTGCCTTGCGCGGGGTCGTGCGCCAACTCCCAGCGCACCCGTCCCGCGGACTCGCCCTCATGGAGCCACTCGTACTCCAGGGCGCGCGGCGCTCCGACCTGCGTGACAGAACCCGCGGGCACATGCGGGTTCGTGAACCACGCCGGGGGCTCCGCGCCAGGGCGGGGTGTCTCCCCCGCGACGAGGATGTTCCACACCTCCTCGACGGGCTTCCAGATCAGGTCGCGCGCGAACCTGACGAGGTGGTCGTCTCCGCTCTTTCTTGTCTCCCCCTCGGCCAGGCCGAAGATCTCGACGTAGTCCGCGATCCGGCTCCTCCAGCCCGGAGGCCGCTCGAAGGGCTCGTCGTCCAGCCTGGACAGCAGCGCGGCCAGGCAGAGGTCCCAGCCCGCCGCGGTGCGGCCCGCGGTCAGCCTGCCGGTCCAGCCGCCCCCCAGCGTGTGGGTGAGGACGAGCAGGCAGCCGGGCCCGTCGGGGAGAAGCTCGAAGCGCAGCACGTCCTGGTTCCAGCGGAACGCGTACACCTTCGGAGGGTCGAACTCCAGGACCCGGCCGTGAGTGGGGTCGCCCTCGCCCTCGAAGGTGAAGCGCATCGCCGCACCGACGGACGGTTCGCTCTCCACCGCCGCCGGAAACCAGTGGGCCATCTCGGCCGGGTCGGTGACGGCTTTCCAGACCTTCCCGGGGGAGTGGGCCAGCCGTCGTTCGAAGCGCAGCACCGGCTGGTCGCCGACGGTTTGCAGGGTCGCCAATCGCTCTTCCACTATGTCGCCCTTTCTTGGGTCTCGTTAGATCTCTTCCGGCATGGCGTCGAGGCGGCGTTCGAGCGAGTCCAGGCTCTCGTTCCACATGCTCCGGTAGGGCTCAAGCCAGGCGGCCATCTCGGCGAGCGGTTCGGGCCGCAGCCGATACCACCGGCGCTGCGCGTCGTGCCTGACCTCGACCAGGCCCGCCTCGCGCAGGATCCTCAGGTGTTTCGACACCGTCGGTTGGGTCAGCGCGAGCCGCTCCACCAGGTCGCCCACGGGACGCTCGCCGGTACGGAGCAGATCGAGGATCTCCCTGCGCCGGGGCTCGGCAAGTACTTCGAATGTGGTTGCCACTTCAGCAATATAGCCAAGTTGGCATATAAGATGTCAAGAAGCGCTGGAGGGCGGCTCGGACACGTCGCTCGGATCGGTCGTACGGGCGCGGCGCCGGATATGGAAGTGTCCGGAAACGGACGCCCGGAAGGTCTCTCGCCGGTCCTTGCCCGGATGATTTCGTGGTGTGTGAAGTCGTGATCAGTTGGTCCGTCGCCGGCGGTGTGGCGGACGGGAGATCTTGGAGGTCTCGCGATGGCGGTGGAGCTCGTCTACGAGACGCACTCGATCAGCACCGACAACGAGGCGGGAATCGCCACCGGCTGGCTTCCCGGCGCGCTCTCGCCGCGCGGTCGTGAATTCGCCCGTGAACTCGGGGAACGCCGTCGTGATGACGCGATCTCGGTCGTGTTCGTCTCCGATCTGGGGCGCGCCGTCGAGACCGCCGAGATCGCCCTCGGTGGCTCCGACATCCCGATCCATCAAGACGCGCGGCTCCGCGAGTGCGATTACGGCGAACTCAACGGCATGCCGGTCATCCGGCTCGCCGACGAGCGGTCACGTCACATCGACATCCCGTGGCCGGGTGGGCAGAGCTACCGCCAGGTGGTGGAGCAGACCCGTGACTTCCTCGGTGACCTCGCGGCCGCCTGGGACGGTCATCGTGTCCTGGTGATCTCCCACTCCGCCAACAGATGGGCGCTGGACCACCTCCTCGGCGGCCGCGAGCTGGAGGAACTGGTGGACGCGCCGTTCGACTGGCGAGAGGGATGGGAGTACGTGGTGCCGACCGCTTTCCACGCGGACGACAGGGTGTCGGCGCCCGAAGGCGGGCGATCGGGGGACGTGCCGTTCTGACACGGTGCGGGGATCGGCGGGGTCGGGGCTCAAAGGGGAAGCGGGGGAACCAGGCCCACGGGGAGTCACGGGGAGTCACAGGGGGTCACGGGGAGTCACGGGGAGTCACGGGGAGACGGTCTCGATCCTCCGCCTCTTCGCCATGGCCAGGACCACGATCGCGTAGAGGCCGAGCTGCACGACCGTTCCCGCCAGGGTCTGCCAGGGCACCGACCCCTGCTTCAGCGCCTCCGGCAGGCTGCCGTCGGCTCCGCTGACCCCGAAGGCCAGCACGTTGTTGACCACGTGCAGGGCGATGGCCGCCTCCAGGCCGCCGGTCCGCACCGCGAGCCAGCCCATCAGCGCACCGAAGGCGAAGACGTCGACGATGCCCCAGTCGACGTAGGCGTGCACCGCGGTGAAGGCGGCGGTACTCAGCAGGATGCCCGGCCACGGATTGGAGAGGAAGGCGCCGAACGCCTGGATCAGCCATCCCCGGAAGACGTACTCCTCGGCGGCGGCCTGGAAGGGCACCAGGAGCAGGGTGACGACCAGAACGGGCAGGAAGCGCTCCCAGCCGACCCAGCCGAACAACTCGCCGAGGTCTTCGCCGGTGGCGACGTAGGTGACGGCGACCGCGGCCTGGCCCAGCACCACGACGCCGATCGCCACCGCCGTGCACCGGGCCATCCACCGCCACCGCAGGCGGCCGACGACCGAGGAGAGGGTGCCGGGCGGGCGCCGCTGGATCCACGCCACCACGCCGTACACGATCGGCAGGACGACCGCGATCGAGAGCAGGTTGATCCCCAGGTCGAGCACCGGATCGGTGAAGATCTGCTCATCGGATCCGCCCATCTCGGCGCCCACGATCACGCCGAGCGTCGCACCGCCGAGGATGACGACGAGTCCGGCCAGCATGAGGCCCGCGAGTCCGGCGACCGTGCCCAGCACCGGTCGCCACCAGGCGTGCAGACGGGTGCGCGCCAGCAGGTCGTAGCGGCTGCCGGGCGGCGCCGGCACCATCCAGGGCTCGTGCCTCGGCGGGGGCGGGAAGTGGTCCACGGGCGGACCGTACGCGCCCGGTGGCGGACCGTACGCGCCGGACGGGTCGGGGACACCGGGCCGGTGAGGCGGCGGGCCGGAGGGCTGGAGGGGCGTCGCCTCGGACCCGGAGTCCTGGGGGACGTGCATCGAATACCTCCGGGGTGGACACTCCGGCCTTCGGGCCGGAAGGAAACGCGGCGCAGCGCCACCGGTCTGGATGCGCGTCGATCCATTTCGATGGGTTTACGGAGTTTACGAGGTCGGAGGGCGGGACGCGCCCCGTCGAACTCGATGTTCTCCCCGTGTTCCCGGTGACTCCGCCGGGCTTCCCGGCGCATCGGTCGCATTCGCGAGCCGATCGCCGTCCCGCTTTCGGAAGATCACGCTCCGCGGACGTTGGTCATGATCGCGTAGACGGAGGTGGAGGCCGTCATGAACAGCCAGTTGCGCTTGAGGCCGCCGAAGACCAGGTTGGAGGTCTTCTCGGGAAGCCTGAGCTTGCCGATCAAGGTGCCGTCCGGGGCGAAGCAGTGCACTCCCTCGTGCGTCGCCGCCCAGATCCGGCCGGCGGTGTCGAGCCTGATCCCGTCGAGACCGCCCGCCGAGCATTCCGCGAGCACCCTGCCGTTCTCCAGGGCGGCGCCCCGCACCTCGAAGACCCGCAGATGCCCGCGCTGGGTGTCGGCGACGTAGAGGAGGGACTCGTCCGTCGAGAAGGCGAGGCCGTTGGGGCGGGCGAAGTCGTCGGCCACCGCCGTGATCTCTCCGGTGGCGGGGTCGAGACGGTAGACCTGATCGTTGCCGATCTCGCTCTCCGCCTGGTGGCCCTCGTAGTCGCTGGCGATGCCGTACCTGGGGTCGGTGAACCACACGGAGTCATCCGACCTGACCACCACGT
This sequence comes from Streptosporangium sp. NPDC000563, assembly GCF_040299985.1. NCBI lineage: Bacteria > Bacillati > Actinomycetota > Actinomycetes > Streptosporangiales > Streptosporangiaceae > Streptosporangium > Streptosporangium sp. NPDC000563. Next base: position 127,817 of record NZ_JBEPDA010000011.1, read on the forward strand.
CGTTGGGGCTGTTGAGGCGCTTGCCCTGCCAGCGGTCGGCGATGACGGTGATGGAGCCGTCGTGCTCGGTGCGGGTCACCCGCCGGGCGCCGTGCTCGCAGGAGATCAGCCGGCCCTGCCGGTCGAGGGTATGGCCGTTGGTGTAGCCCGCGGGAGCGCGGAAGGGACCCACGTTTCCCGTCATCTCGTCCCAGCGGAGAATCCTGTCGTTGGGGATGTCGCTCCACAGCAGATAGCGGCCCGCCGGGACGTAGGTGGGACCTTCGGCCCACCGGCAACCGCGGTGGATCCGCTCGACCCGCTTGTCGCCCCCGACATCGGCGAACCGCTCGTCGAGCACCTCGAACTCCGCGGCAATGGATTCCGTCATGTAATCCTCCTTGATCGCAGAATATGATACGGCGATGGACAGGATTGACAAGATGTTGATCGGCATCCTTCAGGACGACGCCGGTCGGTCCTACGCCGCGCTCGGGGCCGCGGTGGGGTTGTCGAGCGGCGCCGCGCACGAACGGGTGCGCAAGTTGCGCGAACGAGGGCTGATCCGGCGGACGACCATCGAGGTCGATCCCGTCGCCGCGGGCAGGGGCGTGCTGTCCTTCGTGCTCGTGGAGGGGCAGGCGTGGATGGGCGCGTCGGGCGAGGCACTGCTCGCGATTCCCGAGATCGAGGAGGCGCACGTCATCGCGGGACCGGCGTCACTGCTGGTCAAGGTGCGCACGGCGAGCACCAGGGAACTGCAGGAGGTGCTGCGCAGGCTCTTCGAGATCGAGGGGGTGGCCAGGACGCGAACCATCATGGTGCTGGAGAGCTTCTTCGAGCGTGGCCTGCATCTCCCTCACCAGGATGCGTGAGGGCCTCGTGACCTGGTCCACCTCAATCGAAGCCGGGCCCGGAACGGCGCGAGGCGGCGGCCGCGCGCAGGCGGAGCCGGATCAGTTCGGAAGCGGCCCGCGCGGGGGTGGTGCCGGTGCGCTCCGAGGTGGCGAGCAGGGTGGTGACGGTGTCCTCGATGTTCTGGACGCGGGCGAGCGCCTCGTCGGCGGTTCCGCGGTCGAGTTCGACGGTGAGGGCGTGGATCACCCCGCCCGCGCTGACGACGTGGTCGGGCACCCAGATGATGTCGCGGCGGTGCAGCAGGTCGGCGACGGCCGGGGTGGTGAGCTGGTTGTTCGCGGGCCCCGCGACGGCGGCGCACCGCAGGCCGGGCACGATCTCCTCGGTGAGGACGCCGCCGAGGGCCGCGGGCACCAGGATGTCGACGTCCGCGGTGACGACCTGCGCGGGCTCGCCCCAGGTGGCGCCGACCTCGTCGGCGAGTGCCCGCTTGCCGGGATCGATGTCGCCGACGAGGAGTTCGGCTCCCTCGGCGGCGAGCAGGCGGACGATCTTCTCGCCCACGTTGCCCAGGCCGATCACGGCCAGACGACGACCGGTGAGGCTCGGGGTGCCGTGGAGCCGCCTGCCGACGGCGCGCAGCGCGGCGAGCGTCCCGGCCGCGGTGTGCGGAGAGGAGTCGCCGCTGCCGGCCTGTCGCGCGGGTCTGCAGAAGACGTGGGGGGTGCGCTCGCCGATGACCGCCATGTCGGCCGGGCCGGTCCCGACGTCCGGGCCGGTGGCGTACCTGCCGTCCAGGGAGGCGATGACGTCCGCGACGTCGTACAGCACGTGACGGCGGCGGACCGGATCGAGTTCGACCCCTTCGGGGACGGCGACGACGGTCTTGCCGCCACCGTTGGCCAGTCCGGCCACCGCGCACTTGGCGGTCATGCCGGCCGACAGGCGCAACGCGTCGGAGAGACCGTCCCGCCAGTCGGGGTAGTGCCAGATCCGGCACCCGCCGACCGCCTGGCCGAGCGCCGTCGAATGGACGGCGACGATGACGGGCAGGCCGGAGCGCGGCCCCGTGTGAACCGCGACCTGCTCATGATCGAACCCTGGCATATGACGATCCCTTCATGTGATCGGCGTCCGGGTCCAAGAATCGGATATCCGGTCGCCGCTCAGGGGTCCGATCGAACGTATGGTTGGAACGACCGGCAAAATACCGGTCATGGACGAACTTGATTCGGAGATCATCCGGCTTCTCCAAACGGATGCGCGGCAGTCCAATCGCGAGCTGGCCCGCAAACTCGGGATCGCGCCCTCGACCTGCCTGGAACGCGTGAGGGGGCTCACCCGCCGCGGGGTCATCCGCGGCTATCACGCCGACATCGACCCCGCGGCCCTGAACCGCGGCGTCCAGGCTCTCGTCTCCGTGCAGGTACGCCCGCTCAGCCGCACCGTCATCGACACCTTCAAGGACTCGGCGAGCGCCCTGCCCGAGGTGCTCAGCGTCTTCGTGCTGGCCGGTGGCGACGACTTCCTTCTCCACGTGGCGGTCCAGGACCTCGACCACCTGCACGCCTTCCTGCTGGACCGGCTCAGCAAGCGCCGCGAGATCGCGGGTTTCCGCACTTCGGTGATCTTCCAGCAGGTGCACGACACCGCCCCGGCGAGGCTCCCCGACGTGACGTCCACACCCGCGAACTGAGCGGGAGGTCTCGCCTGCCGCTACTCGCCGGTGCCGAGGCCCGAGCGGTGAGCGATGACGGCGAGTGCGGTGCGGTCCCGCGCGTCGAGTTTGGTCAGGATCCGGCTGACGTAGGTGCGTACGGTGGCCGGGCTGATGAAGAGGGCCGCGGCGATCCTGTCATTGGTCTCGGCGTACCCGATCCGGGTCAGGACGGCGAGTTCCCTTTCGGTGAGGGTGGCGAGCCGAGGGTCGCGCACGGGTGGTCTCGGGGCCCGGGCGAGGCGTTCCATGACGCGCCTGGCGATCGCGGGGGAGAGCACGTTCCCCCCTTCGGCGGCCGTGCGCACCGCCTTGCGGAGGTCCTCCGACGGAGTGTCCTTGAGGAGGTAACCGGCGGCGCCGAGCGTGACGGCCTCGACGATGTCCTCCTCGTCGTCGAAGGTGGTGAGGATCAGCACCCGTGAGCCGTCCAGGGAGTCGTCGGCGCGGATGGCCGCGGTCGCTTCGAGTCCGTTCATACCGGGCATGCGGATGTCCATGAGCACGACGTCCGGGCGGAGCTCCCGGACGAGGGAGAGCGCCGCGCGTCCGCCGGACGCCTCTCCGGCGACGGTGATGTCCGGATCGTTTTCGAGGAGTGCTCGCAGGCCCGCGCGTACGAGCTCCTGGTCGTCGGCGATGACCACCCTGATCATGATGGCTGCTCCAGTGGAAGGACGGCTCGGACCGTGAAACCTGCGGGCTCGCGTCCGGCCGTCAGGGTGCCCCCGAGCGTCTCCGCGCGCTCGCGCATCCCGGCGATGCCGTGCCCCGCTCCGCTGTCGGGGCCCTGCCCGGGGCCGTCGTCGGTCACGGACAGGCGCAGGACCGCTCCGTCGTCGAGCGCGACGACGCGGGCGCGGGTGCCGCGGGAGTGCTTGACGATGTTGGTGACCGCCTCCTGGACGATTCTGAACGCGCAGGCGTCGACCGTCGCGGGAAGTTCGGTGGTGACGCGCATCTCGAGGTCGAGGTCGATCCCCGCCGCGGCGGCCGTCTCACGCAGCGAGCCCACGCCCGACAGCGAGAGGACCGACCTCGGATTCTCGCCGGGGGTGCGGAGGAGGGCGACGGTCCGGCGCAGCTCGCTCATCGTGCGCGTGCTGGTTGACTTGATCAGATCCAGAGCCGCCCGGGTCCGCGCCTCGTCGTGGCCGAGCGACTCACGGGCGACATCGGCGTGCAGGGAGATGACGGAGGTCGTGTGACCGATCGAGTCGTGCAGCTCTCGCGCTATGGCGAGGCGTTCGGCGTGAAGTCGGGCGTCGGCCTCCTGCCGGTAGCGCTGGGCGGTGAGTTCGGCGATCCGCCTCGCCCCCGCCTGCACGGTCCTTCTCGACCTCAGGCCGTCTCCCAGGGCGATCGCCGCGGCCATGAGCAGGACGTGCCCGGCCAGCTCGTAGCCGACGACGAACGAGAAGTCCTCACCCTCGATGAGGCGGAAGAACAGCGAGACCGCGATCACGACGGTGGCGGTGACGACGGCGTGGACGAGCCGGCCGAACTCGGCCGCCGAGAACAACGCCGCGGCGACGGGAACGGCCACTCCCACGGCCGGGTGACCGGCGGCGTAGTACGCGAACAAACCCAGGGCGGTGACGGCGAGCACGGCCGTCGGGTGGCGTCGCCGGACGAGCATCAGCGCCCCCAGGCCCACGGCCCACAGATGGGCGATCGGGTCCGGGCTCTGCCGTCCTCCCTGGCCGGCGGAGATGACGATCGACAGCACGAGGGTGACACCCACACCGATCAGGGCGTCGACCGCCCAGGGCGGGAGTCTTCTTCGTGTCCGAACACGCCGTTCTTCGACCACGCAGCCACCCTAAGGCGCCGTCGCGGCGCTCCGCAGTCCACGTGAGGCGACACGGGAAGTCGCCTTCCGACGTACGGGTGTCGAGATCGGACACGGATGTGCCACGCCCCTCGCGCTCCCTAGCTTGAGGCCATGACCTCTCACAACACCTCGCCGCGTGGGCCGCTCGCCCGAAGGCGCCCGGCGCTCGGGCTGCCCCTGATCGCCGTGATCGGCCTCGCTCTTCTCGCCGCGCCCCGGGTCGTGCTTCACGACCTGGACATCATCCATGAGGGCACCTTCGTGAACGCCCTGTTCGTCTTCGTGCCGCCGATCGTATGGATCGCGGTCGTCCTCTGGAAACGAGTACCCAACCCCTTCCTCACCCTCCTCGTCGTGGGCCTGTTCTACGGCGTCTTCCTGGCCGTGGGACATCAGGTGCTCTGGGAGGCCGCCTTCGGCGACAACCCGCCCGTGCTCGGTGGAAACCTGGGCGACGTCGACCCGGCGGTACAGTCCCTCATCCTGCGCCTCTTCGCCGCGGTGAGCAGTGTCTTCACCGGGGTGATCGTCGGAGCGATCACCGGCCTCGCCGCCTGGGGGCTCGGCAAGGTCGTTCCCTCGGGTGCCCGGGAAGCCTGAAGGACGCGCCACGGCGGGAGACGGCTTCTCCCTTCGTCGGGCGCGGGTGGTGGCCCGCTCCCGAGACGGCGTGTCCGTTCGGTCCGGCGATCCTTCGTGCCGCGGGGCTCGTCGTGGCGGGAATTAAATCCGAGGCGGCCGGTGCGCCTTCGCCGGTACGCTCCCCGGGCATCTCCCGGCCGTCGACGGGCCGTCGACGGGCCGTCCGCGCGGAACCGGTGCGGAGTCCGGGAGGGCTCGCGGGAAACCCGCGGAAAGGCCGCGGGGAAGTCGCGGAAGAGGAGAGGAAACGCCGTTGACCATGATCGCTGTGACCGGTGTCACGGGAAATCTCGGAAGGCTCGTCATCGAGGACCTGCTCGCCAGGGTCCCCGCCCGCGACCTCGTCGCGCTCGCCCGTACCCCGAAGAAGGCGGAGGACCTGCTCGGCGGCGGTGTCGAGGTGCGGCACTGTGATCATGACGACGCCGCGTCCGTCGACGCCGCGCTCGCCGGGATCGAGGTGCTGCTCCTGGTGTCCGGGCCGGACATGACGCCCGGAGTCCGCGTGCGGCAGCACCGCGCCGTCGTCGAGGCCGCCGTCCGGGCGGGGGTGCGCCGCGTCGTCTACACCAGCGCCGTGGGCGCGGAGGACGGCCGGGGCCCCGTCGCCGACCACACGGCGACGGAGAGGGCGCTCCGCGAGGCGGGTCCGGCCTACACCGTGCTGCGCAACGCCCTCTACTCCGAGGCGTTCCTGGGCGCCGCGCTTGTCCAGGCGGGAAAAGAGGGTGAGATCACCTCCTCCACCGGTGGCCGGCCGCTCAACACCGCGAGGTTGCGTGACCTGGCGCTGGCCGCGAGTGCCGCCCTCACCGGTTCCGGGCACGAGAACGCGACCTACGAGTTGCTCGGTCCGCTGTGGACCTATCCGGAGCTCGCCGAGGTTCTCACCCGTGTTCTGGGCAGGCCGATCGAGCATCGGGAGATCACCGACGCGGAGGCCGGTTGGCTGGGGGGCGTGTTCCCCGCGGTGCGCGCCGGTGCCCTCGCCACGACCGGCTCCGACCTCGCGCGCCTGCTGGGGCGGCCGCCGTCGGGCCTGGAGGAGACGGTCACCGCCCTCGTCGCCCGTACGGCCGGCTGAGCGTCACCGGCCTGTGCGGACGCGGGCCGGCCGGGGGCGCTCAGGTCAGATAGTCGCGCAGGGCCCGCGAGCGCGAGGGGTGGCGCAGCTTCGTCATCGTCTTGGACTCGATCTGCCGGATGCGCTCGCGGGTCACCCCGTAGGCGCGTCCGATCTCCTCAAGGGTCTTGGGCCGCCCGTCACCGAGCCCGAACCGCATCGCCACCACCCCGGCCTCACGCTCCGACAGCGCGTCCAGGATGGTGTGCAACTGCTCCTGCAGCAGCGCGGAGGCCACCGCGTCCTCGGGGGTGATCGCCTCGGAGTCCTCGATGAGGTCGCCGAACTCGCTGTCGCCCTCGGTGCCCAGCGGGCTGTGCAGGGAGATCGGCTCCCGCCCGTATCCCTGGACCTCGACGACCCGCTCCGGGGTCATCTCCAGCTCCACGGCCAGCTCCTCAGGGGTGGGCTCGCGGCCCAGGTCGGTCGTCATCTGCCGGTGCACCCGCGCCAGCTTGTTGATCACTTCGACCATGTGAACGGGGATGCGGATGGTGCGGGCCTGGTCGGCGAGCGCCCGGGTGATCGCCTGCTTGATCCACCAGGTGGCGTACGTGGAGAACTTGAATCCCTTGGTGTAGTCGAACTTCTCCACGGCGCGGATCAGCCCCAGGTTGCCCTCCTGGATCAGGTCCAGGAACAGCATGCCCCGGCCGGTGTGGCGCTTGGCCAGCGACACCACCAGGCGCAGGTTGGCCTCCAGCAGGTGGTTCTTGGCCCGGTGGCCGTCTTCGGCGAGCCATTCGAGCTCCGCGCGCACGTCGGGCTGGAGCCGGGCGCCGTCGTTGAGCCGCTCGGTGGCGAACAGCCCCGCCTCGATGCGCCGGGCGAGCTCGACCTCCTGCTCGGCGTTGAGCAGGGAGATCCTGCCGATCTGCTTGAGATAGTCCTTGACGGGGTCGGTGCTGGCTCCGACGCTCGCTTCCAGGGCTGCGGGCGCCTCGTCGTCGTCGGTCAGAACGAGCTCTTCCTCGGCCTCGACAACCTCAACGGTGCCTTCCACGGTAGCGGCTTCCATGGCGTTCACACCTTCCCCAGGTCTGGTCGGATACAACAACCTGTGCAGTTCAAGGTACGTCCCGCGACGGTGTGCTGCGTCGCCTGGCTCGCCGTCGCGTCCTTCGCCTGGAGCTGATCGGCTCCGCTGCCTACAGGTGCTGGGTCCCTTTCCACCTCCGAACGGGCGCAGGGCCGCCTTTCCCCGTGGGGGAAAGGCGGCCCTGCGGTTGTGACCGGCGACGCTGCGGGTGTTGCCGTGGTGATGGACGTACGGGTGGGGGAGCGGGGAACTGAGTCCGCCGTATCCGACCGAGTCCGCGAGGAGGGGACAAGGGGCGGACAGGATCGGGTCGGATCAGGACGGGAAGTCGTTCGGGTTGACGCCGGTCGTCCTGGCGTTGCCACCCCTGACCGGGTTGAGGGTGAGGGTCCCGATGGTCGAGCTGGTCGTGGTCGTGGTGAACCTCAGCCGGTCGGTGAAGCGCTGGTAGGAGGGGGACTGGGCGAACCTGCCCCGGGAGGTGTTGAACCGGTGGCCGGAGGTGAAGAAGATGGTGTAGTTGCCGTCCCGCACACCGGTGGCGGTGGCGGTGGACCGGGCGCGGACGTAGACGCTGATCGCCTTGGACCTGCCGCGGACCAGCGTGACGACGGCGTCCCTGCCGGTGCCGTTCTTCACCTTCAGCTTGCCCCGGCCGCCGCTGATGCGGTTGTAGAGGATCTTGCCGTTACCGGGTCGCGCGGCGGCCTCGGTGGAGGAGACGGCGACGGTCTCCTGGGCCGAGGCGGTGGCGGGGGCGGCGAGGGAGCCGGTCAGCAGGACGGACGCGAGGATCGCTCCCGCGAGGGGACGTAGACGAATCATTGCGCAAATATGGCCAATCCCCGGTGGCCGGTCAACGCGAATTCGTGCTGGTGAGGCCTTTCGGGCGTTTTGTATAGGTATTGAACCCTGCGATGATCACCCGCGTGGGGCTCGGGCTCCGGACGTCTCTCGGCGATTCGGGAAGTGAAACATCGGACCGTTCCAGATCGGCGTTTCGTTCCCCGCCCTCTCATCGCACCCTGTCGGTTGTTGCATCACATAAAGCCACTCTTCAGGCATATTTTTGCGAAAATAAGTAGAAACATTGCAGTCATCTGCCTGTCATCCTATGGTGTTCGCAGCGCCGTTCGCCGATCTCCGTCGGTGACGGCGGCAGTCTCTCCGCCCCCCACCGGCCGGATCGCGGCGACCGTATGTCCCGTCGACCGTGGCGATCCGGCCTCGCGTGACGAAGGGTCAGCCGATGAAGACATCCGATCAATCCGTCAGCCGCTTACGCCATACCGGGCGACGCGCCCAGATCGTCCTCGCGCTGCTGCTGGCCACCCTGTGCTGGGCCGGAGCCCAGACACCGCTCCCGGCACGGGGCGCGGCCGTGCCCGAGCAGTCCTCCAACGTCCATCTCTTCTACTACTCCTGGTACGGCAACCCCCAGACGAGCGGGGAGTGGCGGCACTGGCAGCAGGGCGGACGCACCCCACCCGACGACGTGGGCGCCGACCTGTACCCCAGCCTGGGCGCCTACGACTCCGGCGACTACGCGGGCGCCGTCACCAGGCACATGCAGTGGATCAAGCAGGCCGGGGTCGGCGTCATCGTCTACAGCTGGTGGGGGCGTGACAGCTTCGAGGACAGGCTCACCCGAGGCGTGATGGACGCCGCCGCGCGGTACGGCGTCAAGGTCGCCTGGCACCTGGAGCCGTACGAGGGGCGCACGGCGGCCTCCACCGTCGAGGACATCCGCTACATCAACACCCGCTACGGCTCCCACCCGGCCTTCTACCGTGACGCCGAGCACGGCGATCGGGCGGCGTTCTACGTCTTCGAGAGCCTGAGGATCACCGACTGGGCCGCGCTCGACCAGGTCACCGCGGGCAACATCGTGCTCGCCCAGACCACCGACACGTCGAAGATCGCGCACTTCTCCGGCATGTACACCTACGACGGGATCGCCGGTGCCACCGCGCCCGGCTGGGCCAACGCGAGCGCGTACGCCAAGCGGAACAACCTGATCTGGGCGCCCTCGGTGGCTCCCGGCTACATCGACGACCGCGCTGTGCCGGGCAACACCACCCCGACCCTGGGCCGCGCCAACGGCGCCACCTACGACCTGGAGTGGTCCAACGCCCTCGACCCGGCCAAGGGCGGCCTGCCGACCTGGGTCTCCATCACCTCGTTCAACGAGTGGCACGAGGGCAGCTCCATCGAGCCCGCGGACTCCACCCCGCCGGGCGGGTTCGGCTACCAGACCTTCGACGGCGCGTACGGCAGGACGGGGACCGCGGCGGAGACCGCCTATCTGGACCGGACGAAGTACTGGGCGACGGAGTTCGAGACCCGCAGGACCGGCGGCACGCGAGACACCCAGCCCCCGACCGCACCGGGTGCCGCGCGCGCCGTCCCGGCCTCCGGCACGAGCATCACGGTGGGCTGGACCGCGGCCACCGACAACGTCGGAGTGACCGGCTACGACGTCTACCGCGAGGCGGGCGCCACCGACGTCAAGGTGGGCAGCACCACGGGAACGTCGTTCACCGTCACCGGTCTCACGCCGTCGACCTCCTACAGCTTCTACGTGGTCGCCAGGGACGCCGCGCAGAACACCTCGCCGCCCTCAGGCACGGTGACCGCGACGACCGGCCCCCCACCCGGGTGCTCTCCCGGCACCGGAGACCTGGCCAGGAACAAGGCGGTCAGCGCGAGCAGCGTCACCCAGAACTACGTGGCGGCCAACGCGGTCGACGGCGACGCGAACACCTACTGGGAGAGCGCCAACCACACCTTCCCCCAGTCGATCACCGTTGACCTCTGCGCCCAGGTCTCCGTCGGGCGCCTGGTGCTGAGGTTGCCGCCGTCCGCGGCCTGGGGCACGCGCACCCAGACACTGTCGGTGCAGGCCTCGTCCGGCGGCGACTTCGAGACGGTGGTGCCGTCGCGGGGCCACGTCTTCGACCCGGCCACCGGCAACACCGTGACCATCACCTTCCCGGCGACGGCGAAGAGGTACGTGCGGCTGAACATCACGGGGAACACCGGCTGGCCCGCCGGGCAGATCTCCGCCTTCGAGGTCTATTACTCCTAGCGGCCCGCCGTGCGCGTTCGGTGATCGAGAGCGCGTGAGGCCGGTCGGGACGACGGTTCGTCCCGACCGGCCTCACGGATACGAGCGGATACGAGCGGATACGAGCGGATACGAGCCGGTGAGCGTATGCCGGGCGCGCCCGGGGGGCGGCGCCGCAGGCACGGGCCCATCGGACGGGCATCGGGAGCGGCCCCGCGGGGCCGCTCCCGATGCCCGAGCGTGTCTCGTCAGGCCGCGTCGAGGCGGGCCAGTTCCTCGGCGGACAGTTTCACGTCGGCTGCGCCGACCGAGTCGCGGATGGTCTCCGGACGAGAGGAACCCGGGATCGGGATCACCACCGGCGCCTTGGCGAGCATCCACGCCAGGCACACCCGCTGCGGGCTCACCCCGTGCGCCCGCGCGACGTCCGCGAACACGGCGAACCGCGAGCCCAGCTCGCCGGCCTGCGAGATCCCGCCCAGCGGGCTCCACGGCAGGAACGCGATGCCCAGCTCCGCGCACAGCTCCAGCTCGGGCTCGCTGGAGCGGAACGACGGCGAGAACTGGTTCTGCACGCTCACCAGCCGCCCGCCGAGGATCTCGTTGGCGAGCCGGATCTGGTCCGGGTCGGCGTTCGAGACGCCCGCGAAGCGGATCTTGCCCGCGTCCAGCAGGTCGCGGATCGCCCCGACCGACTCCGCGTACGGAACCTTCGGGTCGGGGCGGTGGAACTGGTAGAGCCCGATGGCCTCGACGCCGAGACGCGCGAGCGACGCGTCGCAGGCCTTCTTCAGGTGGTCGGGCGAGCCGTTCAGGGTCCACGAGCCGTCACCGGGGCGCGCATGGCCGCCCTTGGTGGCGATCAGCACGTCGGAGGTGTCGCCCCCGTAACCGGCGACCGCGCGGGCGATCAAGGACTCGTTGTGGCCGACCTCGTCCGCGCCCAGGTGATAGGCGTCCGCGGTGTCGATCAGCGTCACACCCGCCTCCAGCGCGGCGTGGATCGTCGTGATCGAACGCTGCTCGTCGGGGCGCCCTTCGATCGACATCGGCATTCCGCCGAGACCGATCTCACTGACCTGGACATCGCCGATGCGGCGTGTCTGCATGGGAGCTCCTTCTTGGGAATCGGTTGGTACCTCTCCACCCTGCCCCGATCAAGCCATCCAATGAGAGTTACCGACGGTGAGGTGATGGCGAGGTGGTGAGAAAAAGGAATGGACGGGATGACGCTCGGGCTTGTAACTTACGGCTGACCGTGACACCACCTGAGGAGGTGAGACCCATGAACGCTGTATCGACGTGGGTGCTCCCCCTTCCCGTCATGGCCGGGCGACCGAGGTAGGTGTCGCCGGGAGCGCCGCTTGGACAAGGCACTCCCGAAAGGCAATACCTATGCATTCTCAGCAGGTCACCGCCGAGCCGCAGCCGAACGACGGTGCCGAGCGTGACTCCGCGGCGGGCGACGTTCCCGGAGTTCTCCGGTCGCCGGCCCCAGGCACCGATCGCGCCTCCCACGCCTTCGATGTGATCATTGCCGGGTGCGGGCCGACCGGTGCGATGCTCGCCGCCGAACTGCGACTGCACGATGTGCGAGTACTCGTTCTGGAGAAGGAGATCGAGCCCGCGTCGTTCGTCCGCATAGTCGGTCTGCATGTTCGCAGCCTCGAACTGATGGCGATGCGCGGACTGCTGGAGCGCATGCTCCAGCACGGAAGACGACGTCCGGCCGGCGGTTTCTTCGCCGCCATCCCCAAACCCGCGCCCAAGGGCCTGGATTCCGCGTACGCCTACCTGCTGGGCATCCCACAGCCGGTCATCGAGCGCCTGCTCGCAGAGCACGCGATCGAACTGGGCGCGCAGGTCCGGCGCGGGTGCGCGGTCGCCGGTCTCGAGCAGGACGACGAGGGGGTGACCGTCGAGCTGGCCGACGGCACGCGGCTGCGTTCGCGCTACCTCGTCGGCTGTGACGGCGGGCGCAGCACGGTGCGCAAGCTGCTCGGTGTCGGTTTCCCCGGCGAGCCCTCGCGGACCGAGACCCTGATGGGCGAGCTGGCAGTGGGCATGCCGCAGGAGGAGATCGCCGCCAGGATGGCCGAGGTCCGCGAGACCCATCGGCCGTTCTGGCTCCGGCCCTTCGGCGAAGGGATCTACAGTGTCGTGGTCCCCGCGCCGGAAGCCGGCGACCGCGCGCAACCGCCCACCCTTGAGGATTTCAAACAGGGGTTGCGTGCCATCGCCGGAACCGATTTCGGCGTGCACTCCCCGCGCTGGATGTCCCGCTTCGGAGACGCCACCCGGCTGGCCGAACGATATCGGGCCGGGCGGGTGCTGCTGGCCGGCGACGCGGCGCACATCCATCCCCCCATCGGCGGGCAGGGCCTCAACCTGGGCGTTCAGGACGCGTTCAACCTCGGCTGGAAACTGGCCGCACAGATCCGCGGGTGGGCCCCGGAGGCGCTGCTGGACAGCTACCAGGCCGAACGTCGTCCGGTCGCCGAGGACGTGCTGGACAACACCCGTGCCCAGACGGAACTGTTGTCCGCCGAACCGGGCCCGCAGGCCGTGCGCAGGCTGCTCACCGAACTGATGGACTTCGACGAGGTGAACCGCCACCTGACCGAAAAGATCACCGCGACCGGCGTCCGCTACGACTTCGGCGAAGGCCCCGACCTGCTCGGCCGCCGCATGCACGACCTCGACGTGAAACAGGGCCACCTCTACGGTCTGCTGCATCGTGGCCGTGGCCTGCTGCTGGACCGTACCGAACGCCTCACCGTCGGCGGCTGGTCGGACCGGGTCGATCACCTCGCGGATCCCACCGCGGAGCTGGACGTCCCGTGCGTCCTGCTGCGTCCCGACGGCCACGTCGCCTGGATCGGCGACGACCAGCAGGACCTGGACGACCACCTCTCCCGCTGGTTCGGCAGGCCCGCCGACTGAATCCAGCCCGAGCGGCGGAAAAGACCCGCGAGGAGTGCTCGCGCCGATGCTCACCCCCGTACGGGGGTGAGCATCGCGTCAGAGGGCGGAGTGGGAGGGCATCAGGACGGCGGCGCCCTCGACGCGATCCCCGGCCAGGTCCGCCAGAGCCCGGTCGGCCTCGGCCAGCCGATAGGGCACCGTCGTCACCCGGGGTGGGTGGAGCGTCGCCAGTTCCAGATAGGCGCGGCCGTCGGCGCGGGTGTTGGCGGTGACGCTGCGCAGCGTGCGCTCCTGGAACAGGTGCCGCTGATAGGTCAGGGGCGGGATGTCGCTGAGATGGATGCCCGCGACCGCCAGGGTTCCGCCCCGCTCCAGGGCGGCCAGCGCGACCGGCACCAGCTCGCCCGCCGGGGCGAACAGGATCGCCGAGTCCAGCGGTTCCGGCGGGGCGTCCGCGGCGCCGCCCGCCGAGGCCGCGCCCAGGGCGACGGCCAACTCCCTGGCCTTGGCCGAGCGGGTCAGCACGTGCACGGTCGCCCCCTGGGCGAGGGCGAGCTGCGCGGTCAGGTGCGCCGAGGCGCCGAAGCCGTAGATGCCCAGCCGTCCGCCGGGTGGCAGGTCGCTGCGGAGCAGGGCCCGGTAGCCGATGATCCCCGCGCACAGCAGCGGCGCGAGCTTCTCCGCGGGGACGTCGCCGGGGAGCGGGTAGGCGAAGTCCTCGGGAACGGTCAGGTATTCGGCGTAGCCGCCGTCGGCGTCCCAGCCGGTGTAGGTCGAACCGGGACAGAGGTTCTCCGCACCCCGCAGGCAGTAGCGGCAGCGCCCGCAGGTCGAGCGGAGCCAGGCCACCCCCACCCGGGTGCCCGGCGTGAGCCGCACGGCGTCGGGGGCGGCGGACACCACCCGCCCCACGACCTCGTGGCCTGGCGTGGTCCTCGGGCGTCGAGGCCGGAGATCGCCCTCGGCGAGGTGCAGGTCGGTGCGGCAGACCGCGCATGCCTCGACGCGGACCAGCACCTCACCGGGTCCGGGGGAGGGGACGGGGACGCGCACCGGCCGCAGGGGACGCGAGGAGATCGGCCCCGGGTGGGTGACGACCCAGGCGTCCATCTCCGAGGGGATCACGGGCGGCCGGTGAGCCGAAGGGCCGGACCCGGCGGGGATCACGGGCGGCTCCTGGGACGGCGAGGGCGGCTCGGCGGGGGTCACGGGCGGTTCCTGGGACGGCGGGGCCGGCTCGGCGGGGGTCACGGGTCGCGCCGCCGGATGCGACGGCCGGTGACCTCGGTGGCGGCGATCCTCACGTACGGCTCCCGCTCGCCCCCCGTCCACGGCCGGACGCCCAGCGCCGCCAGGGCGGCGCGGTCCTCCTCCGAGGAGACGTGGTGGATTCCCCCGCGCACCAGCACGCTCCAGCCCTCGCGGCCGGCGTCGTCGATCCGGTCGACCTCGAAGGCGACCTTGGACTCGACCCCCTGGGCCCCGGTGCGCAGGGCGTCGTCGAGCGGGCCGCCGAAAGCGGTGCGGAAGATCACCGAGCTGCCGTGCAGGGCGTAGTCGACCGGCAGGATCACCGGCCCGCCGATCTCCTCGAAGGCGATGCGCCCCACTCCGCCGGGGGTGATGAGCCGCAGGCACTCGTCCCTGTCCAGGGTTTCCAGCCTGTCCCGGGTGAGGCCGAGATCCTCGCGTCGCCTGGCGATCCGGCGGCCGAGGTCGCCCGGGGCCGATACGCGTCCAGTCATGGGATTCTCCCGCTGAGAAGATCGATGTCGCTGCGAGTCCGGGGCTCCTCCGGCTCCGCGCCCCCCGATCGGCATCACCTGAGGCCTCCCCTCCCCGGCGCGCCGCTAATCGGGGGTGAGGGTGCCGGTGGAGACTCATGACGCGATGCCGACCGGCGCCTCACTGTTAACCGGTGGAGAAGTTGGTGTGACCACGGTCATCGCGTTTTGTTCCGGATGAAACGGGTCGGCAATTTCCGGCGGTTGAACTGTCGTCAGCGGTAAAGGCGCACCGACTCGGATAAGGCCGCTTTCCCCTGTGGAGACTCGTATGCCTGAGATGTATTTCCAGGTCAGATGGCCCGATGGTTCACAACAACGCTGTTATTCCCCATCGCTCATCATTGAGGACTTTCTTCATCCCGAACAATCGTACCCAATCGCCGAATTCGTCTCGCTGAGCGGCAGGGCGCTGGAGGCGGCCGGTGAGCGCGTACGCGAGAGGTACGGGTTCGGGTGCGCGGCCGCGGCGAGGCAGGTCGCCGAGATCGAGAGGAAGGCGGCCGGTTTCGCCGGTGCCGGCATGGTGACGGTCGAGAGGTTCGAGCGGTGAACGGCCGTCACCACGAGGTGGTCGTCGTCGGCGCGGGCCAGGCGGGCCTGTCGATGAGCCACTGCCTGCGCAGGGACGGCGTCGACCACCTGGTGCTGGAGCGTCACCGCGTGGGCCACGAGTGGCGCGCGCGGCGCTGGGACTCCTTCTGCCTCGTCACGCCCAACTGGCAGTGCCGCCTGCCCGGGTTCCCCTACCCGGGCGACGACCACGACGGGTTCATGCTCCGCGACCAGATCGTCGGCTACCTGGAGGACTACGCGGCCTCCTTCTCCCCACCGGTGCTGGAGGGGGTGAACGTCACCAGGCTCCTTCCCGACGGGCGGGGGTTTCGGGTGGAGACCGACCGGGGCACGGTCACCGCGGGCCAGGTCGTGGTCGCCACCGGCCCCTACCAGGTCCCGGTGATCCCCCGGGTGGCCGAGCGGTTCCCCGCGCACGTGACGCAGATCCACTCCGCCGACTACCGCAATCCCGAGCTGCTGCCTCCGGGTGAGGTGCTGGTCGTCGGTACCGGCCAGTCGGGGTGCCAGATCGCCGAGGACCTGCACCTGGCCGGGCGGCGCGTGCACCTGTCGGTCGGCGGCGCGCCCCGGGTGGCCCGCTTCTACCGGGGCAGGGACGTGGTGGCCTGGCTGGATCTGATGGGCTACTACGACCGGCCCATCGACTCCTTCGACGACCACGACGCCGTCCGGGCCCGCGCCAACCACTACGTGACCGGCCGCGACGGCGGGCGCGACATCGACCTGCGGGCCTTCGCCCTGGAGGGGATGAGCCTGTACGGCAGGCTGACCACGGTCGAGAACGACACGGCGACCGGCGCGGGAACGGCCGAAGCCGTGGAGGAGAGGACCGGTGGCAGGGCGCGGTTCGCCCCCGACCTGCGGCGCAACCTCGACCACGCCGACGCGGTCTGCGAGAGCGTCAAGGACTCCATCGACGCCTTCATCGCCGCGCACGGCATCTCCGCCCCCGGCGAGAGGCGTTACACGCCGCCCTGGCAGCCCGCCTCCGAGCCCGACTCCCTGGACCTGGGGCGGATCACCTCGGTCGTCTGGTGCACCGGCTTCCGCCGCGACCACGGCTGGATCAGGGTGCCGGTCTTCGACGGCACCGGCTACCCCACCCACGAGCGCGGCGTCACCCGGGTCCCCGGTCTGTACTTCCTCGGGCTGCCCTGGCAGCACACCTGGGGCTCGGGCCGTTTCTCCGGGGTGGCGGCCGACGCCGAGCACCTGGCCGGGCACATCGCCGCCGCCGGCAGGCCGGTACCCGCCCCGCGCGCCGCGGAGCCGGCGTCGCTCGGCTACTTCGTCCACCCCGAGCTGCTGGGAACCTGACATGGTCTTCGACGCCCACCGCCACCTCGGGGTGCTGCCCGCCCACCCGTTCTACGGGGGGCCGCCGGTCAACCCCGACACGACCGCCCGCGCGACCGTCGCGCAACTGCTGGCCGACCTGGACGCCGAGGGCACCGAACGCGCCCTGGTGATGCCCAACTACGGGGTGCCCGATCCGGGGATCGCGTTCGCCTTCAACGAGCTCTGCCTGGAGGCGGCGGGCCGCGACGACCGGATCCGCTGCGGCCTGTGGGTATCGCCGCGCCCCGAGGACGAGCGTCGCACGGCCGAGGCGCTGGCGCTGGCCGCCGAGAGCGGCGTGCGCGCGCTGAAGCTCAGCTTCCTGCTGGGCGGGCGCCCCACCGACCCGGCCTGCAGACCCGCGCTCGACCGCGTCTTCGCCACCGCCCGACTGCACGGGCTGGTGGTGCACGTGCACACCTCACCGGGTGCCGCCTCCGACATCGACGAGGTGGGCCACCTGGTCGAGTGGTACGGCGACGAGGTCGCCATCCACCTGGTGCACTTCGGCGGCGGCATGAGCGGCCACATCAAGCTCGCCGGGTCGCGGTTCTTCGACTGGATCGCCGCCGGCAAGCGCGTCTACACCGACCTCTCCTGGGCGATCGGGTTCACGCCCCGATGGCTGGCCCAGGAGATCGACCGGCGCGGCATCGGCCACGACCGGGTGCTGTTCGCCAGCGACGAGCCGTGGGGCGACTACGCGGGCGAGCGCGCCCGCCTTGCCGCCGCCGCCGGCGACGGCGAACTGGCCCGCCTGGCCTTCCACGACACCTTCGAGAAACTGTACGGCTGACAAGGAGAGACCCATGACCGAACTGACCGACCTCGAGAAGCAGAGCCTCACCGAGATCCCGCACCCCTCCCTGCCGGAGGGCTCCAGCCTCTACGGCGGCACCAAGGTCTTCCCCGACTACCAGGCGGAGAACGGCGAGTCGTACTTCACGCTCGTGCACGGCATCGCCCACGAGTCGTCGGTGAGCTTCGTGGCGATCCTGCAGGCGACCAGGGCGCTGCGCAAGGGCTTCGAGTCCGCGATCTACTTCTACGGACCGGGCTCGCTGAACTGCCTGGCCACCCGGGGCTTCCCGACCACGGGCAACTCCGCCTTCCCCGGCGAGCACAACATCAACAACTCGCTCAAGACGTTCATCGAGGAGGGCGGCAAGGTCTACTGCTGCCGGTTCGGCCTGTCGCTGCACGGCGCCCGCGAGGAGGACCTCATCGAGGGCGTCATCCCCACGCACCCGCTGGACGTGCAGGACGCGCTGATCCACTACGGCCGCAAGGGCGCGATCATCAACTCGACCTACATGTTCTAGGGGGCAGCGGTGAGTGTCGGCACGAGAGTCGACGTGGCCATCATGGGCGTCCGGGTGGACGCCCCGGTGCGCCGCGCGGGCGGTGCGGGACCCAGCGACGACGGACACCTGGTCCTCGACGGGGCCAACGCCGCGATCCCGCTCAACCCGGCCAGTCCGTACGCCGTCAGGGACGGCAGGCTGTGGCTGGGCGAGACCGATCTGGGCGCCTCCGTCCGCGCGGTCGGCCGTCCTCGCTTCTACGACCTGGTGACCGCAGACGGTGTCCCGTACGAGAGGATCGCCCGGCTGCACGGCGCCGACGTGCTCGCCACCACCGTGGTGCAGACCTGCGTCCGCTACGGAGAGGCGGAGCGGTGCCGGTTCTGTGCGATCGAGGAGTCCCTGCGTTCGGGCGCCACCGTCGCAGCCAAGACCCCGGCGCAGCTCGCCGAGGTCGCCGAGGCGGCGGTGCGCCTGGACGGGGTGCGGCAGATGGTGATGACCACCGGCACCACCGGCGGCCCCGACCGGGGAGCGCGCGTCCTGGCCCGTTCGGTACGGGCCGTGCTGGAGGCCGTACCCGGCCTGCCGATCCAGGTGCAGTGCGAGCCGCCGGCCGATCTGGCCTGGATCGGCGAGCTCAGGCGGGCGGGCGCGTCCGCGATCGGCATCCACGTGGAGTCCCTCGACGAGGAGGTGCGCCGCCGCTGGATGCCCGGTAAGTCCGAGGTGCCGATGTCGGCCTACGAGGAGGCGTGGGACGAGGCCGTACGCGTCTTCGGCCGCAACCGCGTCTCCACCTATCTGCTGGTCGGTCTCGGCGAGGATCCCGACGAGCTGGTGGCAGGGGCCGCGCGGCTCGTCGAGCGCGGCGTGTACCCGTTCGTCGTGCCGTTCCGCCCGATGCGCGACACCCTCGCCGGCCGTGAGGGGGTGCCTGGTCCCGACCCGGCCGTGGTCGGCAGGGTGACCGAGAGTGTCGCCGCGTTGCTGCGGGAGGCGGGCATGTCGGGCGCCGACCAGCGCGCGGGCTGCGCCGCGTGCGGCGCGTGCAGCGCGCTCCAGGCCGCGGGCGGGTGAGGCGCCCGTGAGCCTCGTCTCCGATCTCGCGGTCGCCCCCGTCCTGAGCGGCGGTCCGGGGCCGGGCGGCCGCACCGCTCCCGGCCGCGGATCGCGGTTTTCCGAGCCGGTCTGCGACGTGCTGCTCGGCAGCCGCGCGCCCTCCTTCATCGTGGAGGAGGCGGACGCGGACGGGCTGGCCGCCTACCGGGCACTGCGGCACCGGGTGTTCGTGACCGAGCAGCGCGTGTTCAGCGGCCACGACCTGGACGACCGCGACGACGACCCGCGCACCGTCGTCCTGGTCGCCAGGGACGGGAGCGGCGCCGTGGTCGGCGGCGTCCGGCTCGGGCCGGCCGCCGGTGGCCCCGACATCGGGTGGTGGAGCGGCGGGCGGCTCGCCGTCGATCCGGCCGAGCGCAACGGCGCGGGCATCGGCCCCGCGCTGGTGCGCGCCGCGTGCGCGCGGGCCGAGGCGGCCGGGGCACTGCGCTTCGAGGCCACCGTACGTGCCGGGGCCGAGCGCATGTTCACCCGCCTCGGCTGGCGGCGGGTACGTCCCCTCGCCGTCGCGGGCCTGCCGCACGTGCTGATGCGCTGGCCCGTCGGCAGGATCGCCGCGCTGGTCGCGGCCACCAAGAGCGACCTCGGGACGCTGCTGGCCGGGCTCGCGCCCGGAGGCCCCGGCTTCGTCGGCGACGACGGCGCCCCGGTACCGGGCAGCGACCTGGTGGCGGCCTGCGACGCGATCCTGCCGTCCATGGTGGAGCGCGACCCGGAGTGGGCGGGCTGGTGTTCGGTGCTGGTCAACCTCAACGACCTGGCGGCGATGGGCGCGCAGCCGGTCGGGCTGCTGGACGCGGTCGGCGCGCGAGACGCCTCGGCGGTGGCGAGGGTCCTGGCGGGCCTGCGCCGCGCCGCCGAGGCGTACGAGGTGCCGGTGCTCGGCGGTCACACCCAGCTCGGCGTGCCGGCGGCGCTCTCGGTCACCGCGCTGGGCCGCGCCAGGGAACCGGTTCCCGGCGGCGGGGCGCGGCCGGGACACCGGGTGTGGCTCACCGCGGACCTGGGCGGCGGGTGGCGGCCCGGCTACACGGGCCGCCAGTGGGACTCCACCACGCACCGCCGCACCCCGCAGCTGCGGGCCATGCTGGGAGCCGTCGCCGCCGCCCGCCCGGCCGCCGCCAAGGACGTGTCCATGGCGGGAGTCGCCGGCACCCTCGGCATGCTCGCCGAGGCCTCGGGCTGCGGCGCCGTCCTCGACGTCGCCGCCGTGCCCAGGCCCGGCGCGGTCAGCATGGGCGACTGGCTGACCTGCTTTCCAGGCTTCGCGATGCTCACCGCCGAGCGTCCAGGACGTCCCGGCCTCGACGCCGGTCCCGCCTCTGGTGCCGCGTGCGGCGAGTTCGTCCCCGGCGGGGGAGTACGGCTGCGCTGGCCGGACGGGGAGCTGATCGAAGTGATCACCGGCCCGGTGACCGGGCTGGGTACGGCCGCAGAACCCGCGGGATCCGCAGAATCCGCAGAACCCGCAGAACCCGCAGAACTCCGTGAAGGAGAGACGTGAAGCTACGCATGGGCGCCGTCGCGGCGCCGTTCGACCGCGACCTGGAGGGCGACTTCGCCCGCATCGAGCAACTGATCACCGCCGCGCGGGCCGAGGGGATCGGGCTGCTCGCCCTGCCGGAGGCCTGTCTGGGCGGCTACCTGCTCAGCATGGACGGCGACCCTCGGGACGTGCCGCCGGCCCTGGACCCCGCAGGACCCGAGATCCGCAGGCTCGCCGCGCTCGCGGGCGACATGGTCGTCTGCGCGGGCTACTGCGAGGCCGACGGCCCTCTCAGGTACAACAGCGTGGTCTGCGTCAACGGCGACGGGGTGCTCGGCCATCACCGCAAGGTCCACCAGCCGCTCAGCGAGGACGCGCTGTTCGCGGCCGGTGACTCCTTCTCCGCCTTCGACACCCCGATCGGCCGTCTCGGCATGATGATCTGCTACGACAAGGCGTTCCCCGAGTCGGCGCGGGCGCTGGCCCTGGACGGTGCCGAGATCGTGGTGTGCGCGTCGGCCTGGCCGGCCAGCAGGACCGACCCCGCGCCCGACCTCGCCGACGACCGCTGGACCCGCAGGTTCGACCTCTTCGACCAGGCCAGAGCCCTGGAGAACCAGGTGGTGTGGCTGTCGGCCAACCAGTCGGGGGTCTTCGGCGCCCTCAGGTTCGTCGGCAGCGCCAAGGTCGTCGGCCCCGGAGGGGAGATCCTGGCCCGTACCGGCGTGCCGGGCGGTGTCGCGGTCGCCGAACTGGACGTGCGGGCGGCGCTGGAGACCGCCCGACGCTCCATGGGCCACCTGCGCGACCGCCGTCCGGACGCCTACCGCCCCGCGCTCGCCGTGGGAGGATCCTGAACCGTGATCCGCATAGCCGCGGCCTCCGCGCACTTCGGCCGGGACCTGGAGTTCGATCTGCGGCGCATCGCGAAGCTCATCGACGACGCGCGCAGGGCGGGGGCGGGGCTGCTGGTGCTGCCCGACGCCGCGCTGGGCGGCTACCTCGCCGACCTGCGCCACCCCGACCCCGACGCGCTGCCCCCCGCGCTCGACCCCGACGACCCGCTGATCAAGCGGGTGGGCGAGCTGGCCGCCGAGATGGTGGTGTGCGTCGGCTACTGCGAGGCCGACGGCACCCGCAGGTACAACAGCGCCGCGTGCGTCAGCGGGGACGGCGTGCTGGGACGCCACCGCAAGGTGCACCTGCCCGCCGGGGAGATCGCGGCGTACGCGCCCGGCGAGCGTTTCGACGCCTTCGACACCCCGGTCGGCCGGGTGGGCATGCTCATCGACTACGACAAGACCTTCCCCGAGTCGGCGCGGAGCCTCGCCCTGGACGGGGCGCAGATCGTCGCCTGCCTGTCGGCCTGGCCGACCAGCATCACCAACCGGGCGCCCCGGATGGCCCAGGACCGCCAGTCGCGCCTCTTCGACCTCTACGACTGCGCCCGCGCCGCCGAGAACCAGGTCATCCTGGCCTCGTCGAACCAGACCGGCGCGATGGGCGGCATGCGCTTCCTCGGCCAGGCCAAGGTGGTCGGTCCCGGAGGTGACATCCTCGCCCGCACCTGGTCCAAGGCGGGCCTGGCGGTCGCCGAGGTGGACGTCGCCGCCGAGATCGCCACCGCGCGGCGGGTGCTGAGCCACCTCGACGAGCGCAGGCCCGGCAGCTACCGGGGAGCCTCGTGAGCGGCACGCGCACGCCGGGCACCGACATCACCGACATCACCGCCATCACCGACATCACCGCCATCACCGACATCACCGCGACCACCGGGAGCAGCGCGGACCCGGCCGAGACAGTGGGGTCGGCGGGGTCGGCGGGGTCGGCGGGGTCGGCGAACGCCGTGGCGTCGCCTTCCGCGCTGAGGATCGCGTTGCTGACCTACTCCACCAAGCCGCGCGGCGGGGTCGTGCACACCCTCAACCTCGCCGAGGCGCTCGCGGAGGCGGGTCAGGACGTGACGGTGTGGACGCTCGGCCGCGGCGGCGACGCGGGGTTCTTCCGGCCTGTGGCGCCCGCGGTGCGGTCGGTGGTGGTGCCCTTCCCCGAGGTGGCGGACGAGACGGTGGGGGAGCGGGTGCTGCGCTCGATCTCCGCGCTGCGCGAGGCGTTCACCCCCGGCGGCTACGACATCGTGCACGCGCAGGACTGCATCAGCGCCAACGCGGTCGAACGATGCGTGCGGACCGTTCACCACCTGGACCATTTCACCACCCCCGAGCTGGCCGCCTGCCACGAGCGCGCCATCGTCGAACCCCGCGCGCACGTCTGCGTCTCGCGCGCCGTCGCCGCCGAGCTCGCCGCCGGATGGGGCATCACCGCGACGGTCATCCCCAACGGCGTCGAGGCGGACCGGTTCGCCGAGGCCGCCGCGCGCGGCGACGGACACTGGCGGGACCGGCTGGGACGCTACGTGCTCACGGTCGGCGGCATCGAACCGCGCAAGGGCTCGCTGGACCTGCTGGAGGCGTACGCGTCGCTGGCCGCGGGAGACCCCGGCCTGAAACTGGTGATCGCCGGGGGCGAGACCCTGTTCGACTATCGCGACTACCGGGTCCGGTGGGCCGAGCGCGCCGCGGCCCTCGGCGTGGAGCCGGTCGTCCTGGGGCCCGTCGGTCACGAGGAGCTGCCGTCGCTGGTCGCCTCCGCGGCCGTCTTCGCCTTCCCCTCGCTCAAGGAGGGCTTCGGCCTGGCGGCGATGGAGGCGCTGGCGGCGGGCGTGCCACTCGTCACCCGGGACCTGCCGGTCCTGCGCGAGGTGTTCGGGAGTGCCGCGCGCTTCGCCGCCGACCCCGCGGGCTTCGCCGGCCAGATCGGCGCGGCGCTGGCCGGAGACGACCCCGCGCGCCTGGCCGCGGGCCGCCTGCTCGCCGCCCGGCACACCTGGCGCTCGGCCGCCGAGCGGCACATCGCCCTGTACAAGGCCCTGCGCGAACCCGCCGGTCCGCGCGGCGGCGACGGACCGGGGTGAGATCGAGGCCGAAGGTGTGGCCGACATCGGCTCGCGAGGGAAGCATGGACGGCGAAGTCGGACGGGAGCGGTCGGACGTCAGCTCGCGCGAGGGGTGGGCGGCCAGTCCGGGTAGAGGACGGCGTTGATGCCGAGCGCCGCCGCGGCGTTGACGTTGACGGCCCGGTCGTCGACGAAGGTGACGTCGCCGGGGGCGGCGCCGAGGTGGCGCAGGACCTCACCGAAGATGGCGGGGTCCGGTTTGGACAGCGACAGGCGGCAGCTGTAGAAGCGATGGGTGAACGCCGCGGCCCAGGGGGCGTCGTCGATCGCGGCCGCCAGCGGCTCGGGGGCGTTGGACAGCAGGGCGAGTCCGTGGTGTCCCGCGAGCTCCTCGATGGCGCGCAGGCTCTCCGGGTTGAGGTGCAGCCAGCTCTCGACGTCGGCCGCGTCGAGCTTGGCGACGAGCGGATCGTCCTCGGTGAGCGTCCTGCCGGCGACCCCGCTCCAGTACGAGTGGGAGGCCTGACCGCGGTCGAAGGCGTCGCGGTGGCGCCAGTAGCGGTCGCGGAAGGTCACCTCGTCCTGGCCGATGAGCTCGGCCATCGCGGCCGTCGCGCCGGGCGGCTGCGAGGTGGAGATGACCTCGCCGTAGTCAAGCAGCATCCACGTGGTCACCAGGTTCTCCTCGCAACGGTCCTGCGCCGGTGGTCTCGGTGTCGGCCTCGATGCGGCGGACGAGCTCCCGCATGTCTCGCGCTCGGCGGGACCGGGGTGATCGAATGATCGCACGGGGCCGTTCCGGAACCCTTTCGTGTTCATTCGATCGTACTTCGTGTGCGATTGCAAGGTGTGGATCTCGGCCCGCACCGGCCGACGAACATCGGCGGGGGCGGCGGAGAGCGTCACCGTCCGGCTTCCCCGCGCCTCAGGTGGTGGCGATCGTCAGGTCCGCGCGGGCACGGACGTCGTCGCGGGCGTGGAAAAGCTCCTCCTGGGCCGCCCAGCGGTCCCAGTGCGGAGCGTAGAGATCGCCGTCGCGCTCCAGCGCGCGGGCCTTGCGTATCTCGTCGGACGCCTCCAGCCACAGCAGGCCGCTCAGGTACGGCGCGGCGGCGAGAGCGCCGGAGCCGGTGCCGTCGAGAACCAGGATCTCGGTGACCGGGACCTCGTGCCACTCGGCGTAGCCGCCGTCCGCCCAGTCGTAGCGCCGCCATCGCGCGGGCCGCTCCAGGCTCAGCGGCCGCAGCACCCACTCGACCAGCGCGCCGACCCCTCCCCGCAGGCCGTCCCATCCGGGATAGAGGTCGTCCATCCGTACGATGGGCGCGGCCAGCTCCGAGGCCACGGCGGTGGCGAGGGTGGACTTGCCCGATCCCGAACGCCCCTCGACCGCCAGGACGCGGGTACGGCCCGCTCGGGCGGGGCGGGTGCGCAACCAGCGCGAGATCCGCGGCACGTGGCCGTTCACATCGGAGTCACGGGAGGCGCCGCAGGCCGGTTCGCGCACGGTTTCGCGCACAGGGGGCGAGCGATGGGTGGGATCACGCGCTCCGGCGAGTGCGCCAGCGGGTCAGGATCTCACGGTCGGAGTCGCGCTCCTCGACGTCGCGGCGGCGCTGCTCGTCCTCGTCCTGAGCGAGGGGCAGCCAGTCGGGGTATTCGGGGTCGTCGCGGCCGATGTCACGGGTGCCGTCGACCTTGGTGCCGTTGTCCAGCGTGGTCGTCGCGGGGACGCGGAGGGTGCCCCCCGGCAGCATGGTCACGTTCATCGCGTGGCCTTCCCTTCGTCTCTCCTGACCGCTGTTCGCTCAGCATAGCTCCGGGGGTCGTGGCACGCCCACGGTCAGCCGATGCCGTACTGCCCGGACAGCCGGTGGTACACCTGCTCGGCCTCCTTCTCCTCGCCGATCAGGTGGAGCAGCCGGGTGGCCCTGCGGGTGAGCACGCAGGCGAAGGCCTCGGCGAACAGTTCGGTGACGTCGTCGCGGTAGGGCGGCCGAAGACGGTCACGGGTGCGGGCGTGCAGGCCGGTCCAGAAGGGCGAGTGCGAGGGAAGCCGGTCCATGTGGTCGGTGGCGTGGCCGATCTCGTGCCCGCACACCGACACCGAGGGCGAAGGCGCGCTCCCCACCCCGATCCGCCGCTGCCGGGGATCGTACACACCCGCGCTGCGCTCCCAGTGGCCCGCCTGCAGGGGCAGCGCGACACCGCGCAGCCACTCGAAGCCGGGAAGGTCGGGCACCGACCCGGGACCCACCACGATGCCGCCGCTCAGGTGGGTGGTCAGGCGGGTGGCGAGAGCCTGCGGCACGGCCGCCAGTGTGAGTATCGCGAGGAGCGTTTCCGCCGGTGGGAACGTGCCAGGCTCCCAGGTGCGCGTCAACCGCGCCTCCAGCGGGCCGACGTGCAACCAGCCGGGGCGTCCTCTGCTGTGATCGGCCAACGCAGCCGCTTCTCCTGGATCGGGGGGTGAGCCGCCACGGCTTGCGGCCGGGCCGATCCGGTCCACGGGCCGCGACGGTGATCATGTGAGACTACATCTCCCGCGCCGGGCTCGCATGGGTACGTCCGCCTTCGCGATGCCGAAGTCGATGAGGACCACTCCCGCGCCGGGCTCGCGCGGGCAAGGCTCCATCGGGCCCGCCCGCACCTTCGCGGGGAGGGAGCTTGGCTCGGGAACCGCGGGCCGATCGTACGGAGCGCCTACCGGTGTCGGTGTCCGACCAGGACGGCGTGGTGATCGGCGCCTTCCCCGTCGTCCGGGTCGGCGTGCACGGTGGCGGCACCCAGGTGGGGCAGGTGATGGATGAGCCGGTGCTCGGCTTCCACCGCCACGGTGTGCGCCTGGAGCAGCGACAGGTCCTCACCGACCACGATGTCGACCTCGGCGCGCAGCGTGTGGCCCACCCAGCGCAGCCGCACCGACCCCACTCGCCGCACGCCGCGGGTGGCGGCCAGGATCCGCTCCGCGTGATCGACCAGGGCCGGATCGACCGCGTCCATCAGCCGGTGGTAGATCGCGCGGGCCGCGTCCCTGAGGACGAAGCAGATGGCCACCGTGATCAGCAGGCCGACGATCGGGTCGACGATCGGGTAGCCCAGCGCGGAACCGCCCGCGCCGAGCAGCACGGCCAGCGAGGTGAGGGCGTCGCTGCGGGCGTGCAGTCCGTCGGCGACGAGCGCGGCCGATCCGATCTGGCGCCCGACCCTGATCCGGTAGCGGGCCACCCACTCGTTGCCCGCGAAGCCGATCACCGCCGCCGCGGCGACCCAGCCGAGCGCCCGCACCTCCTGGGGATCCGCCAGGCGCCGCGCTGCCTCGTACCCGGCGAGCGCGGCGGAGGCGGCGATGATCAGGACGATGACGATCCCGGCCAGGTCCTCGGCTCTGCCGTAGCCGTAGGTGAACCTGCGGCTGGCGGCCCGGCGCCCGAGGAAGAAGGCGATCGCGAGGGGGATCGCGGTGAGCGCGTCGGTGACGTTGTGCAGTGTGTCACCGAGGAGGGCGACCGAACCGGAGAAGGCCACGACCACCGCCTGGAGGACGGCGGTCACCATGAGCACGGCGAAGGAGACGGCCAGCACGCGCAACCCGCGACTGCTGGACTCCAGGGCGGAGTCGGTCCTGCCCGCGCTGTCGTGGCTGTGCGGGGTGAGGGCGTGGCCGGCGCGTGAGAGCAGCCTTGCGAACCGGCGACCGGCGGGGCCCTGTCGTTCGTGTCCGTGTTCATGAACGGATCCGTGTCCGTGCCCGTGCCCGTGCCCGTGCCCGTGTCCGTGCTCGTGCGCGGGCTCGTGGCGCTGATCGTGTCCGTGTCCGTGTCCGTGTCCATGTCCATGTCCGTGTCCATGTCCGTGCGCGGGCTCGTGGCGCTGATCGTGCGGAGAGCCGGAGTCGGTGGACTCGCGGGGGGACGGAGAACCGGCGTCCTGCTGGTCGGACATGGCTACCTCGTTTGCGGCCGATGCGCTTTTCCCGGAGTATATGTAGTCATGTATGCACGCGACAATGAATCAGGTGACAAGTCGTCGCAGGAGCAACCCACCGGCGCTCAGGTGGAGACCGCCGTCGAGGCGTTCCGGATGCTCAGTGACGCCACCAGGCTGCGCCTGATGTGGCTGCTGTCGTCAGGGGAGTACGACGTCGGCTCGCTCGCGGAGGCGATCGGGGTCGCGCGCCCCTCGGTCTCCCAGCACCTGGCGAAACTCCGCCTCGCGGGACTGGTGCGCACCCGCAGGGACGGCCGCCGCGTGCTCTATCGGGCCCGCGACGCCCATGTCCGCGCGCTCATCGGTGAGGCTCTTTTCCACGCTGATCACGAGGTCTCCGGCATCCCGCGCCACGACTGACGCGCACCGGGCGGCGACGACCGGGCCGGCCACCGATGTGATCGCGACTCCTCGTGGTGGCGGCCGGCCGATCCGCCAATTGACAGATTAATTTGTCTAGTGGTTCCATGGGGGCGTGACGCCGACCGAGATGACACTCATGGACGAGCCCGACCGGCTGCGCGTGGCGCTCACCCCGATCCGCCGGCGGCTTCTCGCCCGCCTGCGCGAGCCCGCCTCCGCGGTCCAGCTCGCGACCGAGCTTGAGCTGCCGCGCCAGCGGGTCGGATACCACCTCAGGGTGCTGGAGGAGGCCGGGCTGATCGAGTTGGTGGAAGAGCGCCCACGGCGCGGTTTCGTCGAGCGCGTCATGAGGGTCACCGCGAACGCCTTCCTCGTCGATCCCGGCGTGCTCACCTCACCAAACGGAGCCGATGGAGCCGACGAAGCCGGTAAGGCGGACGGAACCGGCGGCGGTGAGGGGGGTGACGACGGGGGCGCCGAGGTGGCCGAGGGGTTCTGCCGGGTCGCCGACCAGTACGCCGCCGAGCATCTCGTCGAGGTGGCCGCCGACACCGTGCGCGACGTCACCCGTATGGCCGCCGCCGCCGACCGGAAGGGCGTCCGGCTGCTGACGTTCACCCTTGAGGCGCGGGTGCGCTTCGCCGAGCCCGGCGACGTGCACGACTTCACCGACGCGCTCGCCGACGCTCTCTCACAGGTGGCGGCACGCTTCGACACTCCCGGCGGGCGACCCTACCGTCTCGTCGCCGGTGGACATCCGGCGCCCGGCCCGCGGGAAACCGGCGGGCACGACACCTCGGACACGCCGGAAAGAGACGGGCCTTCGGTCCCCGAGGCGCCGGAAACCGGCAGCTGACATCCCCTCCCCGGCCCATGGCCCGGGGTTCCCACGTTGGAGACATCCCATGACAGACGAGCCGTTCTCCCTTGAGGTCACCATCGCCGCACCCGTCGACGACGTGTGGAACGCGCTGCGCGACCCCAAGCTGATCCGACGCTGGCACGGCTGGCACTTCGAGGGTCTCGACGAGGAGATCGAGGTCATCTACCACCAGAACGTCGTGGAGTCGGCCGCCGAGCGCCGCATGGAGGTCCAGGGCGGCGACCTGTTCGAACTGGCCGACCTCGGCGGCCGTACGCACCTGCGGATGACCCGCGCTCCGCGAGGTGACAACCCCGAATGGGACGACTACTACGACGACATCAGTGAGGGCTGGATCACCTTCGTCCACCAGCTCGCGTTCGCCCTGGAACGGCACCCGGACGCCGACCGGCGCACGGTCTTCCTCTCCGGTGCGGCGACCACACCGGTGCTGGAGGCCACCGGCCTCGCCGCGGTCGCCGGGCTGCCTCCGGCGAGCCCGTACGAGTTGCGGGCCCCCGCCGGGGAGACGTTGCGCGGTCAGGTCCGGTTCCGTTCGGCCAACCAGCTCGGTCTCACCGTCGACGGCTGGGGCGACGGCCTGCTGGTCGCCGCGCAGAACCCGCCCTCGCCCGCCAATCCGGGCGGCGCCGCCATGATGGTGCTCACCACGTACGGCCTCGACGACGGCGCGTTCGCCGATCTCGAATCCCGCTGGAACGCGTGGTGGGGACGGAACTTCCCCGAGGTGCCCGCGAACGACGGTGAGGCTCCCGCCGACGCGAAGCAGGAGCCTGACGTGTAACGGAGTCCTGATGGACGGAAGGTTCCAGCGGCGCCCTCCTTCATCTCAGCACGCGGAACCGCAGATGTGTGACGCGTGCCGACCCGGCCACGAAGGTCCTCTCCAGTTCGACGTGGTCACCTGCCGGACGGTCGAAGAGCCGGACGCCCGTCCCGAGCAGCACCGGTGCGAGCTGGAGCTGGATCTCGTCCACGAGTCCGGCTCTCACGAGCTGTCCGGCGATGTCCGCCCCGCCCATCACGAGGACGTTCTTCTCCCTCGCCGCCTCTCGAGCCCGCCGGATCGCGCTCTCGAGGCCGTCGGAGACGAAGGTGAAGGTCCCGCTCGTCATGGGCAGCTCCTCCCGATCCTCGTGGGTGAGCACGAAGGACGGCGCGGGGAACGGTGTGTCCTTCCACAGGCCCACGCCCACGTCGAAGGTCCGCCTGCCCAACACCACCGCACCCGTCGAGGCGGACAGGTCCCGATGCACCCCGGCGTCCACCTCCCGGTCGGCGTCGTCGTTGAACAGCCATTCGTGGAGCCGTTCGCCGCACTCACCCATGGGGCGCTCGACGCTGACGTCGGGGCCGGCGACGAAGCCGTCGATCGACATCGTGATGTTCAGCAGAACCATTCCCACGAGATTTCCCCTTTGTCGCCGGAACCCGTGTCGCCGGGCCCCGTTGTCACGCCTTGGTCGTCAGGGCTCGGGTGTTGAAACCCTCGCCGATGGACGCGTGTCTCCCGTGGCGGGCGGGAGGTCATCGCTCTCCTGACGCGGGTCATGCCGTCGTGTCTCGTGTTTTCTCACCGGGATGTGCCTCGCCCGGTCGTACAGGGCGGGTGCGAGTGCGGTGAGCAGCACGGCGGCGGTGACGGCGAATCCCGCAGGGTAGCCCACCGGTCCTGCCAAAAACCCGAACCCGACCGCGCCGACGCCGAGCCCGGCGTCGTAGGCGAGGTTCCAGGTCGCGCTCACCTGGCCGTAGGCGGATTCGGGGGCACGCTCGAACATCAGCGCCAGGGTCGCGTTCTGGGCCATGCCGTATCCCGCCCCGAAGAGCCCCATGCCGACGATCATCGCGACAGGGTTGTCCACCCAGAAGAGTCCGGCCGTGCCGAGAGCGGCGGCCAGGACGGCGGGGGCCAGCAGGCGGGCGGAACCGTGGCGGTCGCCGTACCGGCCCGCCGCCCAGCGCGCGAACGGCGTGGCACAGGACTGCACGAGCAGGGCCACCGCGACCAGATCGCGTGACCGCCCCGGTGCGGCCAGCGGGAGGAAGGTGAGCAGGACACCGGCCGCCGGTGTCACCAGGGCGAAGACGAGCGCGGGCCTGGCGATCCCGCCGTCGCGGAGGACGGCGGGCCCGCGCCGAGTTCGGCCGTTGCCCTCGTGCCCCTCCTCGTGCCGCTGGGGCCGCGCTCGCCGGGAGGGCAGGCCGGGAACGGCGGCCAGCGCGAGCAGTGACAGCGCCGCCCCTGCGGCGAAGACGGGCCCGTAGCCGACGTGCTCGCTCAGCCAGAGTCCCAGCGGCAGGCAGGCGATGGAGGGGACCCCGACGGCCACCCCGTACAGTCCCAGTCCCTCGCCGCGCCGATCGGCGGGAACCAGTTCGGCGATCAGGGCCGCACCGGCCACCACCACGAGCCCGAGCCCGGCACCCCGTGCCAGGCAGATCCCCAGCAGCGAGGGCATCGACGCCGACGCGGGCAACAGGAGGGCGGGTGCTCCGAGCAGGAACAGGCCCAGTCCCATGACCGTCCGGTAGCCGTGCGCACGCAGCAGCGCGGGCACCGCGAACTCCGTCAGCACGGTCCCCAGCATCATGGCACCGGTCGACAGGCCCGCTCCCACACCGCCCGCGCCGGATGTGGCCGCGTACAGGGGGACGACGGGCGCCAGCAGGTAGAAGCCGCCGAGGGCACCGAGCGAGGCGGTCAGCAACAGGACCATCGGGCGGTTCAGGATGCCGGTGCCGTCCCGCGGCCTCTTTCCCGCGTCCTTCGATGTCTCCTCGCAGACCCTCTGGAGATCCCTGCCGCTCCTCCGGGTCTCCGCGTCGCTCCCCGCGGGCCCCATGCCGCCGGGAGTCTCCGCGGAGGCGCCCTTCTGGTGATCCATGGGCCGACCCTAGAGCGGAACCGGCTCAGCGGTAAGGTCCGCTTTCATGTCGATCGAGTGGACCGGTTCGGGACCCGAACTCCTGTTGCGTGTCGACAGGAACCGGCCGGAACCACTGCGTGTGCAGCTCGAACGCGCGCTGCGCGAGAGCATCCGCGCCGGCCGGCTGGCAGCGGGGGAGCGGCTCCCCTCCTCACGCGTCCTGGCCCGCGACCTCGGCGTCTCCCGAGGCCTGGTGACCGAGTGCTACGCGCAGCTACAGGCCGAGGGCTACCTCGTCACGCGTGGCGGCTCGGCCACCCGCGTGGCGGCCGAGGCCCGCCCGCCGGTGGCCGAGCCACAGCCCGTGCCCGCCGCGCCGTCCTCCCTCTCCTTGCCGCCCGAGTCCACCGCGTTCACCGGGCCCGTTCGGATCGACTTCCGGCCCGGTGTGCCCGACCTGTCGAGCTTCCCCCGCGAGCGGTGGAGCCGGGCCCTGCGGCGCGCCTGCCGCGATGCGCCCGGTGACCTGCTCGGTTACGGCGATCCCTACGGTGACCCGGTGCTGCGCGATGTGCTCGCCGCCTACCTGCGGCGGGTCCGCGCCGCGGCCGCCGACCCGTCCCACACCGTCGTGTGCGCGGGGTACGCGCAGGGACTGCAACTCGTTCTGCGGGTGTTGGCGGGGGAGGGGGTGCGCGTCGTGGCCGTGGAGGATCCCGGTGACCCCGACTGCCGCGCCGTCGCCATGGCGCTGGGTTTCGACCTCGTCGCGGTGCCCGTCGACGAGCGCGGTATCGACGTCGGCGCGCTCGCGACCTCCGGTGCGCGCGCCGTGCTCCTCACCCCCGCACATCAGTCGCCCACCGGTGTCGTACTGGCTCCCGACCGGAGGCAGGCGCTGATCGCCTGGGCCGTCGCCCGCGGCGCGACGATCGTCGAGGACGACTACGACGCCGAGTTCCGCTATGACCGCGAACCGGTCGGTGCCCTGCAGGGGCTCGCCCCCGACCGGGTGGCGCTCATCGGTTCGGTGAGCAAGTCGCTCGCCCCGGCTCTGCGTCTCGGATGGATCCTCTGCCCGCCTCGCCTGTCCGCCGACGTCGCGGACCAGAAGCGGTTCGCCGACCGGGGCTCGCCGGCCTTCGACCAGCTCGCGCTCGCCGATCTGTTGAGCTCAGGTCAATACGACCGCCACCTGCGCCATATGCGGCCACGTTACGCCGCCCGGCGCGCGGCCCTCGTCGAGGCGCTGGGTCGGCACGCGCCCGAGGTCGAGCTGCGCGGGCTGGCCGCCGGTTTCCACGCGGTCGCCCAGTTGCCGCCGGGCGCGGACGAGCGTGCCGTGGTCGAGGCCGCCCGCCGCCGGTCCGTTGGGTTGTACGGGATGAGTGGTTATCTCCTCGGCCCCCCGGAAGGGCGGCCGTCTCCCGCGCGGCTCGTCCTCGGATTCGGCAACCTGACCTCGGACGCAGTCTCCGACGGCATCGCCACCGTCGCGGACCTGCTGCGGGGCTGTTGAGCCTCCGGAAGGCCCCGATGGCTCAACGGTGCCGGTGCCGTCTTCTCGCAGGACCCACCGCCCACGTCGGAACGGCGGCTTCGTCGCGAGGGCTCACGCCTCCTTGAGGATCGCGGCCACCGACTCGCGCAGCGGTGTGGTGGGGCGGCCGATGAGGGCGCTGAGCTCGCCCGGGGTGGGGGAGAGGGCTCCGCGGACGATGTCGAGGTCGATGTCGGCGTACATGGTCGCCGCCGGCTCGGGCAGGCCCGCGTCGATCAGCGCCTGGCGGTAGTCGGCGTGCGGCAGGTCCTGGTAGACGACCGGCCTGCCGGTGGCCGCCGACACCTCGGCGGCCAGTTCGGGCAGGCTCCACGCGGTGTCGCCGGAGAGTTCGTAGATCTTGTCGCCGTCCTCCTCGCGGGTGAGCACGGCGACGGCCGCGGCCGCGAAGTCGGCTCGGGCCGCGCCGGCGACGCGGCCCTCACCGGCGGCGCCGAAGATCACACCGTGCTCGACGCCCTGAAGGACGGACGCCGCGTAGACCTCGGTGTAGAAGCCGTTGCGCAGGAAGGTGAACGGGATCCCGGAGGCGCGGATGTGTTCCTCGGTGCCTCGGTGGTCGGCGGCCAGTGCGAGGGGCGTGGTGTCGGCGTGCAGCACGCTGGTGTAGACGATGCGGGCGACCTCGGCCGCTCTGGCGGCGTCCACCACGGCGCGGTGTTGTCCGAGTCGCCGTCCGACGGCGTCGCCGGAGATGAACAGGACCGTGTCGCCGGGCGCGAAGACTCCCTTGAGCGTCTCCGGCCGCTCGTAGTCGGCCTCCTTGATCTTGACGCCGCGCGCGGCCAGATCGGCCGCCTTGCCGGGATTCCGCACGGCGGCCACGACATGGTCGGCGGGCACGCTCTCCAGCAGTCCGTCCACCACCAGGCGGCCGAGCCGACCGGTGGCACCGGTGACAACGATCATTTCACTTCTCCTCGCTCGAAGGGTTCGCCGTCAGGTTAGTACTAACTAATAGATAGCGCCAACTAAAAGTTAGTACTCTCTTTGGGGTGGTGTGGCGAGAAAGTAGGGTGGAAGGATGGACGACCGGGTCGCGATCCCGCAGGACGAGTTCAGTCAGCTCACCTTCGACGTCTTCATGCGCGGATGCGTCTCGCGCGAGACGATGGAGCACATCACCGGCCGCTGGGGCGTCCTGGTCATGGTCGCGCTCCACGAGGGGACCTATCGCTTCAACGCCCTGCGCCGCCGGGTCGACGGAGTGAGCGAGAAGATGCTCGCCCAGACCCTGCAGGCACTGGAGCGCGACGGCCTGGTCCACCGCGAGGCCGAGCCGACCATCCCCCCGAAGGTCGAGTACAGTCTCACGCCGCTCGGTGCCCAGGCGGCCACGCGCCTGCTCGACCTCATCGAATGGCTGGAGGGTGAGATGCCCGCGGTGATGGAGGCCCGTGCGCGTCACGACCAGGCCAGAGGCGATCACCGGACGACGTAGGCGGGCCATCCGTCGCGTCGTACGCGTCGGTCCGGCGACCGGCGACCCTCATCGCGGAACGAGGCGGCGAGGAGGGCGAGGCCGGATCGGTGCGCGGCCGGAAGCGTGGATCAAGAAATGTCGCCGAGGGCCGATAGCGTGTCCGGCATGAGCGACAAGATCATTGATTCCCCCACCGACTGGGTCTCCGCGCACCTTCGCACCTATGTCGAGTCGAACGGCGCGGAGGGGCACCTCTACTACGGCAGGCCCACCCTGCTGCTCACCACCGTCGGGCGCAGGTCTGGGCTGAAGCGGCGCACCCCGCTCATCTACGGTCGCGACGGCGACGCCTACGTGGTCGTCGCCTCCAACGGCGGGGCCGACGAGCACCCGCTGTGGTACCACAACGTGGTGGCTCTGCCGCAGGTCGAGGTGCAGGTGCAGGCCGAGGTGTTCACCGCCGTCGCGCGGACCGCGACCGCGCGGGAGAAGGCCGCCCTGTGGGAGCAGATGGTGGGAATCCACGGCGAGTACGCCGACTACCGGCGCAAGACGGCTCGCGACATCCCGGTGGTGATTCTCACCCGTGCCTGAGGCTTGATCCGGTGTGCGCACCGCCGGGCGGCCTCGTCGGGGTGTTTGTCACGTGGAGTGCGCGGTGTGCGATCTCGACCGAGCCGGCAACGGGGCGAGCGAGCGTGCCGCTCGCCCCGGTGACACTCGCTGCGAAACCTGTGTGAAACGGTCAGTTGCTACGGCTCCGCTAGCCAGGAAGAGCAGTACGATCTACTGTAATTGAGAGTAAACCGTGCGTAAGGAGTGGGGCGTGGATCTTATCGTGCCGCCGACGGAACGGCTCTGGTGATGGCCGGTCAAGCAACCATCGGTGACCGCATCCGCGGATTGCGGTTGAGCAGGCACATGTCCCAGGCGCAGTTGGCCGGGCCAGACCTGTCTGACAGTTATGTTTCGCTCATCGAGTCAGGAAAACGGACCCCCACACCGGTCGTCACGCGCCTGCTCGCCGACCGGCTCGGCTGCGGCATGGAGTTCCTCCTCCACGGGATCGAGCCGCACCAGCGCGTCGACACCGGGCTCGCCCTGCGTCAGGCCGAACTCGAACTGTGTCACGGGGACCCGGCCGCCGCGGCCGAGCTCTTCGCCGACACGGCCAAGGCGGCGAGTGACGACAGCGCCGTGCTCGCGGCGCAGGCGCGTTTCGGTCATGCTCGCGCGCTGGAGGCCCAGGGGGACACGGCGGGGGCGGTCGAGGTCTACGAGCGGCTTCGCCACGAGGCCGTGACGCATCCCGAGCGTCTCGCCGTCCTTCCCGTCGCCGTGGCGCTCTGCCGCTGCTACCACCGTGCCGGTGACACGATGCGTGCCCGGGATCTCGGGCTGGAGGCCCTTGCCCAGGCCGAGCGGTTCGGGCTCGACCGGGGCGAGCTCGCCCTCGACCTCGCCGCGGTGCTCGCCGAGACCGAGATCGACTTCGCGTACGTCGAGCGCGTGCTGGCGATCTCCCCGCTGCCCGACGCCGTTGACCGCGACTCGGAGGTTCTCAGCCTGTGGCGGGCCAGTACGGCCGCGGCGGAGGAGGAGGACTCGTCGCTCGCCGCGCGGCTCGCGGCGGAGGCCGTCGCCGCGGGCCGGCCCGCGCGGATGGCCATCCGCCACGTCCAGAGCGCGATGCGCTGGGCATGGATCGCCACCGTGCGTCCCGAGGACGCCGACCTCGACCGGGCGGGTGAGTTCGCCGCCTCGGCGGTCGAGATTCTCTCGCGCCTGTCGCCCGGGACGATCGAGCACGCCCGTGGCCTGGTCGTGCTCTCCCGCGTGCGGCTGCGCTCCGGGGACGTGGAGGCCGCCACCGGTCTGGCCGAGCAGGCTCTCGGCCTGCTCGCCGACGTGCGGGGGACGGTGCCGGCGATGGCACACGTGGTTTTGGCCGAACTGGCTCTGGCACGCTCCAAAAACGGGGGCCCGGCACTGGTGAAGGCGCAGGAGCTGCTCACCGATCCGGGCACCTCCGGGGCTCCCGTCGTCGACCGGGAGTCGGCCAGGCTCTGGCGTGAGATCGGTGACCTCTGGGGCCGGGCCGGGGCGGCCGAGGAGCAGATGAACGCCTATCGCAGGGCGCTCGAAACGGTGGGGATCGGTCCACGCACGGAAGCACCGTCCGGTTCGAAGTGGCGTGAGGTGGCGATCCCGGCGAGTCCGGCGATCCCCGCGCACCTCGGGGTGTCGCACGAGTCGAGAGCCGGGTGACGTTTTCGCCCTGACGCATTGACGCCGTGCCCCTCCGGCCTCTTTGGGGTGGGCGCGCGTCGATGACGCATGGGCGGGTGCGCCTCGTTCGCCGGGATTTCCGGCGCGTTCGCGAAATGGGGTGTGAGGGCTTTGTCATGCCCTGGGCGGCGGGGTCGAAGGTGAACCGCGGGGCGATGCGTAACGCCGTGCGGAAAAAGTGGCAATAAAGGCTGAGTCGGTCTTTCGTTCCTTTTGTAGTGGATGAATGAGTAGAGGGCGGATCGGCGAATGGCGGATCCGTAAAAATCGGTGACACTGAATTATCAATGCAGCTCAGGGGTGGTGGCGAGACGTGTCGCGGGCTCAGGTCCTCAGGGTTGGATAGGTGAATGAGGCTTCTCGGTAATTGCGGATAAATTCCCTCCGTGTTGCAGCCCCGAAATTCGGCCTTCCTGGAATGTCGCACATATCGTTATTGTGTGCGGTCGGTCTGATGGTGGGGCGAGAGGGGCTAATGGCTGATGTGCTCGTGGTTCCGGTGCGTCTGGCGGCGCTCTATTCGAAGGACGAGGTCGGAGTCGTCGAGCCGGTGGATTTCACCCGGTTGCCGTATGTCGATCCCATGACGAAACGGGACGTCCGGCCGGGAACCCCGTACATCAGCGAGGAGATCCTTCCGGACCCCTTCGAGGGGCGGGACTTCGTGCTCGGGCCGGGAGTGCACCTGCACTGGCCGCTTCCGGACGCGCTGACCCGGCTCGTCCAGGAGGACGGGAAGACGTGGGTGCCCGCCGTGCCGAACCGGTGGCTGGTGACGTGCCGCAGGGACGAGGTGTTGGAACGTTCCTGGATGGTCGAGAGCGACTACCTGGCCGCACCGGGCGACGCGAACACGGCCGGGATCGCGTTCCCCATGACCGACGGCGGCGTGTTCGTCGGCGCGAGCGCGACCGAGGCGCTCGCCGCCCACCTCGGTACGGTGCTCGACGGGGTCGCCCCTGACGAGGCCGAGAACCTGCTCGAAGCCCTCGGCACGAAAACCTGTGGCCAGGTGTCGTGCCGAGGCGGTCTACTGTCACGGCATGATGATCTTCGGTCCCGTGGTCGACACCCGGCCTCTCTTCCCACGCGAACGTCGCGCGCTGCTCGACCTGCTCGGATCACTGGATCCGCAGGACTGGGAGCGGCCGACGGTCTGCCCGGGGTGGAATGTTCATGATGTCGTCGGACACGTCCTCAACGACTACCTGCGTCGGCTCTCGGGCGGTCGGGACGGGTACCGCGGCGCCGTTTTCGCCGACGACGAGACGTTGCCCGTCTACCTGGCACGTGTCAACGAGGAGTTCGTCCGGGCATTTCGTCAATGCAGCCCGCAGGTGATGATCGAACTGCTGGCTCACCTGGGCCCCGAACTCGACGCCCTGTGGTCGGTCCGCGACCTGGACGCCCCCGCCGATCTGGACGTGTCCTGGGCCGCCACCGATCTGACCAGTCCCACCTGGCTCGACATCGCCCGCGAATACACGGAGTTCTGGGTCCACCAGCAGCAGATACGCGATGCCGTCTCCCGGCAGGGCGCCGACGACCCGGATCTGCTGGGTCCCGTCATCGACACGTTCCTGCGCGCGCTGCCCCACACCCTGCGGGCCGAGACCCGCCCCGAGGGCACGGTCATGCGATTCGACGTCACCGGCTCGGCGGGCGGTGTCTGGTTTGTCGCACGACAGGCCGGTCGATGGCAGATGACCGCCGACGACACGGTGGACGAACCCGTCGCGCACGTCACAATGGATCAGGATGTGCTCTGGCGTCTCGCCAGCCGGGGAATCACCGTCGAAGAGGCGCGACGACGTTCGGACACGCGCGGCGACCTCGGCCTCACCTCGGCCGCCACCACTCTCCTCGCGGTCGTCCGATAACCCGCACGGCGGGTCCTTCGTCACCGAGACACCCGAACGGCGTGGCACCCGGCCGGGGTGGAGCGTCCCGCGCGACCGGAGTGGTGGCGACGACCGAAGCGGTGACGATCCGCCCGATGCCGGTGACCTCGGCGTCGGGCGGAGATCCTGTCAATCCTGTCGGCGGGACTTCAGCCGCGCTGACAGGGCCGCAGCCTGGGTGCGGCGCTCCATGCTGAGCTTGGACAGCATGTTGGAGACGTAGTTCTTGACGGTCTTCTCGGCGAGGTGCATCCGCTCGCCGATCTGCCGGTTGGTCAGGCCCTCGCCGATGAGTTCCAGGATGTGCCGCTCCTGGTCCGTCAGCGCCTCCAGTGGGTCCTTGCGGGCGGCCTGCTCGCGCAGCCGCGCCAGCATGGCCGAGGTCGTCTGCGGGTCGAGCAGCGACTGGCCGCCCGCCACCGTACGCACGGCGCCCACCAGGTCCGAGCCGTGGATCTGCTTGAGCACGTAGCCGGACGCGCCCGCCATCACCGCGTTGAACAGGGCGTCGTCGTCGGCGAATGAGGTGAGCATCAGACAGGCCAGATCCGGGACCCTGGAGCGGACCTCCCGGCACACGTCCACCCCGTTGCCGTCGGGCAGGCGTACGTCCAGGACGGCGACGTCGGGCCGCAGCGCCGGAATGCGGGCCACCGCCGACTCGGCGGTCCCCGCCTCGCCGATCACCTCGATGTCGCCCTCGGACTCCAGCAGCGCGGCCACGCCCCGCCGTACCACTTCGTGATCGTCGACCAGGAACACGCGAATCATGCCTCGGATGGTAGTCGTCCGACGACCTCGCCTGTAGGGACCAAGGTCCTCAACGGGTCCTCAACGGGTCCTCAACGGGTCCTCAACGGGTCCTCAACGGGTCCTCAACGGGTCCTCAACGGGTCCTCAGCGCCGCCGCCGTACGATCTCGCGGGTCACCGGCCGGGCTCCCCGGGGAGCGGGATCTTTTCCTCGCCACCTGAGTTAGGTTAGGCTAACTTTAATCGCGTGTCTCCTTCCGTGAAGAGCGCGTACCTCGCCAAACGGCTCACCGGTCTGTTCCTGCTGGGTGGCCTGCTGCTGCTCGCCGTGCTGGCCGGAATCGTGATCGGCGCCAAGCACATCCCGCCGGGCCAGGCATTGGCCGGAGTGTTCTCCCCGGACGGCTCGGAGAACGCGCTGATCATCCAGGAGCTGCGGCTGCCGCGCACCCTGCTCGGGGTCGCCGTGGGGGCGGCGCTCGGACTGGCGGGCGCGCTCATGCAGGCGCTGACCCGCAACCCGCTGGCCGAGCCGGGACTGCTCGGCGTCAACGGCGGCGCGGCGGTGGCGGTCGTGACGGTGATCGGTCTCTTCCGGGTGGACGACGTCCTCGTCTACGTGTGGGCGGCGTTCCTCGGGGCCGCCGGAGCCGCGCTGCTCGTCTACCTGATCGGGGCGCGCGGCCGTTCCGGCGCCACACCCGCGCGGCTCGTCCTCGCGGGCGCCGGGATCAACGCGGTGTTCAGCTCGCTGACGGCGGGGATGATGCTGCTCAGCCCGCGCAGTTTCAACGGCTTCCGCTTCTGGCAGGTGGGCTCGCTGTCCGGGCGTGACCTCGCTCTCTTCGTGCGGATCGGCCCGTTCCTGCTGGCGGGAACGGTGCTGGCGCTTCTCCTGGCGCGCCCGCTCAACGCCCTCGCCCTGGGGGAGGACACCGGGCGCGCACTGGGTGCCAGGCCGGGCAGGACCCGCGCGCTGGGGGCGCTCGCGATCGTGGTGCTGTGCGGTGCCGCCACGGCAGCGGTGGGCCCGATCGCGTTCGTCGGGCTGGCGGTGCCCTTCATGGTCAGGGCGCTGGTCGGCCCCGACCAGCGCTGGGTGCTGCCGTACTCGCTGCTGCTGGCGCCGGTGCTGATGCTCGCCGCCGACGTCCTCGGGCGCGTGGTCGCGGCGCCCGGCGAACTGGAGACGGGCATCGTCACCGCGTTCCTCGGCGCCCCCCTCCTGGCCCTGATGGTCCGTCGCGGAAGGGTTCCCCAGCTGTGAGCACGAGTCGTGTCCTGCGCGTCGGGGCGATGTCCCTGCGATGGGAGCCGCGCGTCGTCGTGGTGTGTGCCGCGCTGGTGGCCCTCGCGCTGGGGACGGCGATGGCGGTGGTCGGCAGCGGTGACTTCCCCGTCTCCGCCGCCGAGGTGGTGGGGGCGCTGACCGGTCGGGGGGAGCGGGCCACGGAGTTCATCGTGCTCACGTTGCGCCTGCCCAGGGCGCTCACCGGCCTGCTCGCCGGCGCGGCGCTCGGCCTGAGCGGGGCCGTCTTCCAGAGCATCACGCGCAACCCGCTGGGCAGCCCGGACATCATCGGGTTCACCACCGGGTCGGCGACCGGCGCGCTGCTGCAGATCCTGGTCATCGGCGGCGGCGCCTTCGCCGTCGCGGTCGGCTCCGTCCTCGGCGCGGTGCTGACCGCGCTCGCCGTCTACCTGGTCGCCTACCGGGGTGGGGTGCACGGTTACCGGCTGGTCCTGGTCGGGGTCGCCGCGGCCGCG
The DNA here is from genome assembly GCF_040299985.1 of Streptosporangium sp. NPDC000563. Taxonomy (NCBI): domain Bacteria; kingdom Bacillati; phylum Actinomycetota; class Actinomycetes; order Streptosporangiales; family Streptosporangiaceae; genus Streptosporangium; species Streptosporangium sp. NPDC000563. The sequence continues at coordinate 169,369 of NZ_JBEPDA010000011.1, forward strand.
ATGCTCGAGGCGTTCAACGCCTACCTCGTCACCCGAGCCGAGCTGCGCGAGGCGTACGAGGCGGCGTTCTGGCTCACCGGCAGCCTGAACGGCAGGGGCTGGCCGCACGCGTGGCCACTCGCCCTGGCGATGGCCGTCCTCGTACCGGCCGCGCTGGCCTTCGGGGGCCGGTTGCGCATGGGCGAGCTCGGGGACGACGCGGCCCAGGCGCTCGGTGTGCCCGTCCAGCGGACGCGGGCCGCGCTCGTGGTGATCGGGGTGGGGCTGGTGGCGGTGGCGACCGCGGCGGTGGGCCCGGTCCCGTTCGTCGCGCTCGCCGCGCCTCAGCTGGCGCGCGGACTCACCCGCAAGCCCGGTACGCAGCTCGTACCGGCCGCGCTGATGGGCGCGACGCTGCTCGTGCTCAGCGACCTGGTGACGTTGCACCTGCCGGTCGCGGTGCCGGTCGGCGTGGTCACCGGGATCCTCGGCGGCGTCTATCTGGTCTGGCTGCTCTCGACCGAGGGAGTGCGAGGGCGGGCGTGAGCGGCCGGGTGTTTTCGAGGCGACGGCATGCTGAGGGTTCCGGTCGGCCGTGGCGACGAGAGAGGCCGCGCCTCCTGGATCGTGCGAGCCGTCATGAGACGCGCGTTGACGACCCAACGCTCCTAAATTAGGTTAGCCTTACCTGAATTAAGGGGAGCTTCGTGCTGACCAGGGAAGAACTGCACCGTTCGCTGACGGACCTGCTCGGAGAGCGGGTGGAGGCACACGACAATCTCATCGAGCTGGGCATGGACTCGATCCAGCTGATGGGATTGACCGGCCACCTGCGCCGCCTCGGCGTCGAGGTCGGCTTCGCCGAACTCGCGCGGCGGCCCACGCTGGCCGAGTGGTGGGAACTGCTCGCCGAGCGCGGCGCCATCGCGCCGCACCCGCTTCCGTCCCCGAACTCCGCTTCCGAGTCTGTTTCCGGGTCCGCTCCCGGGACCAAGGCCGGTTCCGCTTCGGATTCCGGGATCGAGTCCGGCTCCGGCTCCAGATTCGGTTCCGGTGCCGCCCTCGACGGCGTTCCCGCCCCTGCCGCGGAACGGGGGGACGCGGAACCGGACGGGTCGTTCCCTCTCGCGCTCATGCAGCACGCCTACTGGATCGGCCGGGACTCCGGCCAGTCGCTCGGCTCCGTCGCCGCGCACCTCTACGTGGAACTCGACGGCCGCGAGATCGACCCCGCCCGGTTGGAGGCGGCCGTCGTGGCACTCGCCGAGCGGCATCCGATGCTGAGGGTCGCGATCTCCGACGAGGGAACCCAGCGCATCCTGCCGGAGCGGCCGGGCCCCGCCGTCACGGTGCACGACCTGCGCGCCGTGCCGGACCCCGCCGGGGAGCTGGAACGGCTGCGCGCCGAGATGTCCACCCAGCGGCTCCCCATCGAGACGGGCCGGGTCTTCGACGTGCGGCTGAGCCTGCTGCCTTCCGGCGCGACGCGGCTGCATCTGGACGTCGACATGGTCGCCGCCGACGCGATGAGCTACCGCACGCTGCTGGCCGACCTCGCGGCGCTGTACGAGGGCGAGAACCTGCCGCCGATCGGCTACGGCTACGCGCGCTATCTCGCCGCCGACCCGCGCGCCGAGGCACGCGACCGCGACCGGCGCTGGTGGGGTGAGCGGCTCGGCGAGATGTCGGGGCCACCCGAGCTGCCGGTCGTGCCGCAACCGGGCGACCGCGTCGTCCGCAAGCACCACTGGCTGCCTCCCGAGGACAGGCGGCGGCTCATCGCCCGCGCCCACCGCGAGGGTGTCACCCCCGCGATGGCGCTCGCCGCCGTCTTCGCCGAGGTGATGGGCGCCTGGTCGGCGACCCCGCGCTTCCTGCTGAACCTGCCGCTGTTCCACCGCGAGCCGATCCACCCCGACGTGGACGCCGTGGTCGGCGACTTCACCGGTTCCATCCTGCTTGAGGCCGACCTGTCGAGGGAGTTGCCGTTCACCGAGCGCGCCCGCGAGGTTCAGACGCTGATGCACACGGCCGGTGAGCACAGCGACTACTCCGGCCTGGAGGTGCTGCGGGATCTGTCGAGGTCGCGGGGCGAGCAGGTGCTCGCCCCGATCGTCTACACCAGCGCGCTCAACCTCGGCGAGCTGTTCGGCGACCGGGCGCGGCGCAGCTTCGGAGAACCGGGATGGATCATCTCCCAGGGGCCGCAGGTGCTCCTGGACGCCCAGGTCACCGAGGTCTCCGGCGGACTGCTGCTGAACTGGGACGTGCGCGACCCCGCCTTCCCCGAAGGCGTCGCCGACGCGATGTTCGCCGCCTACACGGGGGCGATCACCCGTCTGGGCGCGCCGGACGCCGACTGGAGCGAGCCGCTGCGGATCGGCGCCTCGCCGGACCGGCTACGCCTGCGGCACGAGCTCAACGCCCAGCCACCGCCGCCCGCGCGGACGCTGCACGAGGAGTTCTTCGCGCGGGCGCGCCGCACCCCCGGCCTCCCCGCGCTGCACTGGGGCGGCGATGGCACGGGCGGCACTCGTGGCGCCGACGACGTCGGTGGCGATGGCGATGGCCGCACGCTCACGTACGGCGAGCTGGCCGACCGTGCCCTGCGCGTCGCCGCCCATCTCGTGGAACGGGGGGTGCGGCCGGGTGACCGGGTCTCGGTCGAGCTGCCCAAGGGGCCGGACCAGGCCGTGGCGGTGCTCGGCGTGCTGGCGGCCGGGGCCGCGTACGTGCCCGTCGGAACGGGGCAGCCCGCCGTCCGGCGGGAGAGGATCCTCAGGACGGCCGGGGTCGCGGTCTCGCTCACCTCGGCCGTGACGCACCCCGCGCCGCTGGACGAGCCGGTGCCCGTCCCGCCCGGCCAGGTCGGCTACGTGCTGTACACCTCCGGCTCCACCGGGGAGCCCAAGGGCGTCGAGGTCTCGCACCGGGCCGCGATGAACACGATCGGCGATCTGGTCGAGCGGTTCTCGATCGGCGAGGCGGACGTGTCACTCGCCGTGTCGGCCCTCGACTTCGACCTGTCGGTGTTCGACCTGTTCGCTCTCTGGTCGGCCGGCGGCGCCGTGGCGATCCCGCTGGAGGACGACCGTCGCGACGCCACTCGCTGGGCCGGACTGGTCGAGCGGTGGTCGGTGACCGTGCTGAACTGCGTGCCGTCGGTGCTGGAGATGCTGCTGCGCACCGGCCCCGCGCCCAGCCTGCGGCTGGTCCTGCTCGGCGGCGACCGGGTCGGCACGCACCTGCCCGCGCTGCTGCGGGAACGCTCGCCGGGAGCACGGTTCGTCGCGCTCGGCGGTACGACGGAGACCGCCATCCACTCGACCGTGATCGAGGTCGACGGCGAGGTGCCCGCGGACTGGACGGCGGTCCCGTACGGCGTCCCGTTGCGCGGGGTGGCCTGCCGGGTCGTCGACGAGGCCGGGCGCGACCGCCCCGACTGGGCGCAGGGCGAGCTGTGGATCGGCGGCGCGGGGGTCGCGGACGGCTACAGCGGCGACGCCGAGCGCACCGCCGACCGGTTCGTCGTCCACGAGGGCATCCGCTGGTACCGGACCGGGGACATGGCCCGCTACCGGCCCGACGGCACGCTGGAGTTCCTGGGACGGCGCGACCACCAGGTGAAGGTGCGCGGGTTCCGGATCGAACTCGGCGAGGTCGAGACGGCGCTGGAGAGCCACCCCCGGGTGCGCCGCGCCGTCGCGCTCCTCGCCGACTCGCGCCTGGCCGCCGCGGTCGTGCTCGCCGGGGAGGCTGACCAGGAGGCGGAGCCGCACAAGACGGCGCAGGAGAAGACCGGGACGGAGGAGACGGGACGGGAAAGGGCGGGCCTGGAGAGGACCGGGCGGGGAAAGACGGGGCCCGAGGAGAGCGCGACACGAGAACTGCTCGCCCACGTGCGAAAACTGCTGCCCCCGCACATGGTTCCCGACCTCCTGGTGCCCCTGAAGGCGCTCCCGCTCACCGCGAACAACAAGGTGGACCGCAAGGCGCTCGCCGCCCTCGTCGCAGCGGCGGCAGGGGAGACGGGCACGCCCTACACGGCGCCGGGCACGGCGCTGGAGCGGGTGCTCGCCCGGGTCGTCGGTGAGGTGCTCGGCGTGCCGAGGGTCGGCGCGCACGACGACATCTTCGCGCTCGGCGGTGACTCGGTGCTGGCCACCACCGTCATCGCGCGGCTGCGCGAGGCACTCGACGCCTCCTCGCTCCCGCTGCGGGCGCTGTTCACCGAGCGGACCGTGTCGCGCGTCGCCCGCCGGTTCGTCGAGGTGGAGGAGGCCCCCGGCAGGCTGGAGGCGGTCGCCGAGATCTGGCTCATGGTCGAGGACATGTCCGAGGACGAGCTCACCGAGCGCCTGGGCGCGGGGGAGTCCGGCTGACGCTCCGCGACCACCCCCGGCGGGACGTGACCGCCGGGGGTGGTCGCGGTAACCGGTGCCGGTCGCCCGGGACCGCGCCTCCGGTGCGACCATTCCCTCCGCTCACGAGCGGAGGGAATGGTCGTCGCGGTCAGCGGACGGGGGAGAGCCTCAGCACCGCCTTGCCCCGGGAGAGCGAGACCACCCGTACGCCGATGCCGTTGACCGACCCCGTCGAACGGAGGCCGAGCACCGCCTGCGAGGTGACACCGGGGCCGGTGGCCCGTACCCGCACGAAATCCCGGCCGAAGGAGACGGACAGCCGGGTGACGCCGAATCGAGGGCTGACCCGGAACCGCACCGCCTTCGAGATGGTGAGCTTGCACCTTCCGTCGTAACACGCTCGGAGGTTCGGGCCGGTGGCCTTCCCTCGCGCGACGGCGCCCGTCGCCGGGGCGGCGGCCGAAACCGGTGCGAGGGCGACCGTTGGCGTTTCCGCCGGGGTCAGGCCGGACTGCGCCGGTGCGGTGCCGCCGGTCAGGGCGACGAGCAGCAGGAGGGCGGCGGTCGTCTGAGGCATGTTCTTCCTCTCGTCGTTCCTGCGGTTTCCCCCAGAGGCCGGGCCGTGGTTCGTCGGGTGGGCGTCACCGGCGGTCCTGCGCCGGCACGGGACATGAGGGGTTTGCTGTCGCTTCTCACGATCTGGCAAGAGCGGTCGTTTTTCCAGTGGTTTCTTCGCGGTGCCTTTGCCTGGACGGTTCTCACCCCGGCCGGCGCGGCTCGGCGTCCCTGGACCGGGCCTTTCCCGGTTCGGTGTCCTGCGGGTCGGTCCTCAGGGTCGCGCCGCGCAGGCCGGTGAGCGTGAGGGCGAGGCCGAGGGCGAGGGCGGCGCTGGCCGCGCCGTACACGACGATCGCGGTGCCGGGTGCGAGGTAGCGGCCGAGGACGCCCGCGCCGAGCGCGCCGACGGCCTCGCCGCCGGTCTCCTGGGCGGCCCACAGGGCGTTCACCCGTCCAAGGTAACCGTCGGGGGTGTGCGCCTGGATGAGGCCGTAGCGGAGGATCTCCTCGACGGACGCGACGAGGCCGTACCCGAAGAGGATCGCGACGGCGAGCGCCGGATGGGTCGCCAGCCCGAGGCAGGCGAGCAGCGCGAAGCCGCAGACCGAGGCGACGAGCAGCGCCTTGCCCGGCGCGCGTGACCGTCCGGTCCAACCGCTGGTGACCGAGCCGAGCACCGCGCCGCAGGCGGGCGCGGCGTAGAGCAGGCCGATCGTGGCCGGGCCGCCGCCCAGCCGCAGGGTGGCGAACGCGGGCATGAGCACCGGGATACCGCCCGCCACCATGAACAGCAGGCCGAGCAGCATGAGCGAGCCGACCACGCGGTGCGAGGCCACGAACCGCAGCCCCGAGCCGATCGCTCTGAGCGGGTTCTCCGTGACCTCGACGGCCGGTCTGAGCGCGGGCAACCTCGTGAGCAGGCCGAGGGTGGCGAGCGTTCCCACGGCCGCTGCCGCGTAGTTCCACCCGACGCCGAACGCCGACACGGTCAGGCCGCCGAGCGCGGGGGAGAGCATCGAACCGAGCCGTACGGTCAGCGCGTTGAGCGCGCCCGCCGCGACCAGCTTGTCGGGAGGAACGAGGGCGGGGGTCGCGGCGAGCAGCGCGGTCACGCTGACGCCGGTCGCGAGCCCGTCCCAGGCGGCGAGCACGTAGATCGCCGCGAGCGAGGGGGAGGGCAGGAAGGCGTTCAGCGTCAGCAGCGCGAAGCCGATACCGGCGGCGGTGCGTGCGACGAGCATCAACCGGCGCCGGTCGTGCCGGTCGGCGAGCACACCGCCCCACAGGAATCCCGCGAGCAGCGCGAAGCCCTCGGCCGAGGAGACCGCGCCGACGTGCACGGTCGATCCGGTCATCGCGTAGACCTGTACGGGCACCCCGACCATCAGCATGCCGATCCCGAAGACCGACACGGTGCGCGCCACGAACACGTCGCGGAAGGCTCTGCTGGTCCGGAGCGGGCTGATGTCCATGGCCAGACGGCGCAGCATCTTCGGGGTTCTCCTCACCGAACACAGTGGATAAGGTGAGGCTAACCTTAGTTGACCTTAGGGAAAGAGGACAGACCAGTGCAGCGGGTCCTTATGAACGGAAAAATCCACCGTGCCACCGTGACCCAGGCGGATTTGCACTACGTGGGTTCCCTGACGATCGACGCCGACCTGATGGCCGCCGCCGACATCGTCGAAGGTGAGCAGGTCCATGTCGTCGACATCGACAACGGCGCCCGCCTGGTCACCTACGCGATCACCGGCGAGGCGGGCAGCGGGGTGATCGGCGTCAACGGCGCGGCGGCCCACCTGGTCCACCCCGGACACCTGGTCATCGTCATCTCGTACGGGAACTTCGACGACGCGGAGGCGCGGGCGCACCGGCCCAAGGTCGTGCACGTGGACGGAGCCAACCGCGTCGTCGCGCTCGGCGGCGACCCGGCCGAGCCGGTCGCGGGCGCGGTGGCCCAGATCGCGGGGAGGTGACCCGTGGAGGGATTCACCCCCTGGCCACAGGAGGTCGCGGCGCGCTACCTGGCGGAGGGCTACTGGAGCGACCGGCCGCTCGGCGACGTGCTGAACGGGGGCGACCCCGAGCGGACCGCGCTCGTGGCCGGGGACGAGCGACTCACCTACGCCGAGCTGGACCGCCGGGCCGAGCGCACCGCCGCGGGTTTCGCGCGGCTGGGCATCCGGCGCGGTGACCGCGTCGTGGTGCAACTGCCCAACACCACCTCATTCGTCGTCGTCTTCCTCGCCCTCGTCCGGATCGGCGCCGCCCCGGTGCTCGCCCTGCCCGCGCACCGCAGCAGCGAGATCGGTTACCTGTGCGAGCTGAGCGAGGCGAGGGCGTACGTCATCCCGGACGCGCACGGCGGATTCGACTACCGCGACCTGGCCCGCTCGCTGGCCGTGGAGCACGTCGTGGTGGACGGGGACGCCCAGGAGTTCCTCGCCCTCGCCGACCTCGACACCGACCTCGACCGTGGCTCCGCCCTTGACTCCGACCGAACTCCCGGTCGCGACACCGCCCCCGATCACGGCCTCGTCTCCGGACCCGTGTCGTACGAGCGGCCGGATCCGGCCGACGTGGGGGTGTTCCTGCTCTCCGGCGGCACCACCGGACTTCCGAAGCTGATCCCGCGCACCCACCGCGACTACGTCTACAACCTGGAGGCGAGCGCCGAGGTCTGCGGCTTCACCCGCGAGACCGTCTACCTCGTGGTGCTCCCGGTCGCGCACAACTTCGCGCTCGCCTGCCCCGGGGTGCTGGGGGTGTTCGCCAAGGGCGGCACCGTCGTCCTCGCCCCCTCCGGGTCACCCGACGAGGCGTTCCCCCTCATCGAGCGGGAGCGGGTGACGGTGTGCGCGGTGGTGCCGCCCATCGCGCTGCTCTGGCTTGAGGCGGCATCCTGGTCGCGGGAGGACCTGTCGTCGCTCCGGCTGCTGCAGGTGGGCGGGGCCAAGTTCGCCGCCGAGCGGGCCGAGCGGGTTCCCGGCGTGCTGGGTTGCGCGGTGCAGCAGGTGTTCGGAATGGCCGAGGGGTTGCTCAACTACACCCGGCTGGACGATCCCCGCGAGCTGGTCGACACCACGCAGGGCAGGCCGCTGTCCCCGGCCGACGAGATCCTCGTGGTCGACTCCGACGGCGCGGAGGTCGCCCCCGGCGAGGTCGGGGAGCTGCTCACCCGCGGTCCGTACACCCTGCGCGGCTACTACCGCGCACCGGAGCACAACGCGCGCTCCTTCACCACCGACGGCTTCTACCGGACCGGAGACCTGGTGCGGGTGCTCCCCTCGGGACACCTCGTCGTGGAGGGCCGCGACAAGGACCAGATCAACCGGGGCGGTGACAAGATCTCGGCAGAGGAGCTGGAGAACCACCTGCTCGCCCATCCGGCGGTGCACGACGTCGCGGTGGTCGGCATCCCGGACCCGGTGATGGGGGAGCGGACCTGCGCCTTCCTGATCGTGCGGGACCAGGCGCCGACCCTCAGGGAGATCAAGCGGTTCCTCAGGGAGCGCGGTGTGGCCGGATACAAGTGGCCCGACCGCGTCGAGCCGGTCGAGGCGTTCCCCCGCACTCCGGTCGGCAAGATCAGCAAGAAGGAGCTCGCCGCGAGCCTGCGCTGAGCTCCTCCGCTTCTCAGGTGCGCGGGACCACGTACGGGGCGATGCTGGAGAGCTTCTCGCAGGTCTCCTCGTACTCCCGTTCCGGCGTCGAACCTGACACGATGCCGGCGCCGGCCCGCAGCCAGGCCCGGCCGTTCTCGCTGTAGACGGCGCGCAGCACCAGGGCGGCGTCCATCGCCCCGTCGTGTGAGACAGCGAGGACGGCTCCGGCGTAGAGCCCTCGGGGCTCCTCAAGTCTGGCGATCGCGTCGACGGCCGCCGGCTTGGGGATGCCGGAGGCGGTCACGCCGGGAAACAGCGCGTCGAGCGCGTCCCAGCCGGTGCGGCCGGGCGCCAGCTCACCGCTGACACTTGATCCCAGGTGCTGCACGCTGCCGCGTTCCTTCACCGCCATGAAGCCGGTGACCCGGACCGTGCCGGGCACGCACACCCGGTACAGCTCGTCCTGCGACGCGCGTACGGATACCGCGTGCTCGAAGATCTCCTTGGGGTCGTTCTCCAGCTCGTGGCGGGTCCGCGAGTCCACGTTCTCACCTTGGCCGAAGGCGCGCGTGCCGGCGAGCGGCTGGGTCGTCACCGTGCCGTGCCCGTCGACGCCCGCCAGCACCTCGGGACTGAACCCGGCGGCCTGGAAGCCTTCCAGGTCGAGGAGGAACGAGCGGGCCGGGGTGTTGGCGGCACGGCCGCACGCGTACGTCGCGACGACGTCGACGGGGAACGGGATCGGCAGCCGCCGGGAGACGATGACCTTCTCGTAGAGCCCGGCGTCGATCTCGGAGATCGCCTGGGCGACCCGCGACCTGTAGAGGTCGCCGCCGGTGCGCACGTCGACCGGCGACGGCGACGACGGCGATCCGGGGACGACCTGGCCGGACAGCAGCTCGGCGACCCGCTCGGCCTCCTCGGCGTCCATGCTCACCACCAGCGCGCGCCCCGCCTCGACGCGCACCTCGGTGCGCGGCACGACCAGGTGGGCGAGCCTGCCCGCGGGGGCGAGCGCGGCGAACTCGAACGCGATCCAGCCGTAGGCGTTCCACGCCGGCCACGGGGCGGTCCGCAGCGCCGCCTCCAGCGCCGCGGCCGGTCGGCCCGACCACGGCTCGTCGAACCGGTCCACCGGGTCGAGCGGGTCCAGCGCGTGCAGCGGATCCAGCGGGTCCAGGGGGTCCGGCGCGTGCGCGGGGTCGGCGGAGGCCGGGGAGGGGGCGTCCAGCCAGCGGCTGCGGACGACTCCGGGTTCGAGGATCACCTCACCCGCCACCCCGCCCGCGAAGGTCCACAGGCCCGGCCGCTCGTACACGACGTAGTCGTCGAACAGCCCGGACTGGGCCAGGTGGGTGACCAGGCGCAACGGGTCGGCCGCGCTCTCGACGACTATCTCCGTGCGCGTCTGATCCGTGCGGACACCAGAGGACAAGGAACCCACCCCTTTATGAAACCGGACAACTTCCAGCAATTTAGGTAAGGCTAACCTTGTGTGGATTTAAGAGGCAAGGCTAACCTAAGTCGCGATGCGGGACAGAGCGCCCGACCCCCGGCCACTAAGGACGTTGAGCGTGCGGGAACAGCGGCAGGACGTCGCGCAGCGGCGCGAACTGATGCGGCGGATGATGACCGAGGCGGGGCTCGGACCCGGCAGGGACCGGATCACCCCACGCGCCGGTGACGGCCCCGCCCCGCTGTCGTACGCGCAGCAGAGCATGTGGCTGCACCACCGGACGTTCCCCTCCAGCCCCGCCTACAACGTCTGCCTGCTGGTACGCATGTCAGGCGAGCTCGACCCCGAGGCGCTCCGCGAGGCGCTGCGCGCGCTCCTGCGCAGGCACGCCGTGCTGCGCACCGTCTACGACGAGAACGACGACGGGACGCCGGTGCAGTACGTCCTCGCCGACGATTCCCTCGACCTGCCGGTGCGTGACCATGCCACCGACGCCACCGACGCCACCGACGCCACCGACGCCACCGACGCCGACGACGCCGACGACGCCGAGGCGTACGCCGAGCGGCTCGCGGCGCTCCCCTTCGACCTGCGCGCCGAGCGGCCGATCCGGCTCGAACTGCTCAGGCTCGGCGTCGACAGGTACGCCCTGGTCCTGGTCGTGCACCACATCGCCTGGGACGGCATGACCTGGGGTTCGCTCTCACGGGACCTGTCGGCCCTGTACCGCGCGGCCGTCTCCGGTGAGCCGGACGGCCTGCCCACGCTCACCGTCCACTATCCCGACTACGCCGACTGGGAGCAGAACCGCCCGCACCCGGCCGAGGAGATGGACTACTGGCGGCGGCGCCTCGACCCGCCGCCCGCGCCCCTGGACCTGCCCGCCGACCGCCCGCGCGGCGCGACCGCCTCCGAGCGCGGCGGACGCAGGGCCCGCCGCTTCGACGACACCGTCACCGACGGCATGCGGAAACTGGCCGCCGGGGAGAACCTCACCCCGTACATGGTGATGCTCGCCGCCCACGCCGTGCTCCTGCACCGCTACACCGGCGCGACCGACATCGCGATCGGTTCGGCGGTGATGAACCGCGAGCACACCGAGATCGAGCGGCTGGCCGGGAACTTCGGCAACACCCTCGTGCTGCGCACCGACCTGTCCGGTGCCCCCACCTTCCGCGAGGTCCTGCGCCGGGTCCGCGACACCTGCACCGAGGGGTTCGCGCACCGGACACTGCCCTACGACACGATCGTGCGGGAGCTGCGGCCCGCCCGCAGGCGCGGCGGCTCGCCGTTCTTCGACACCATGCTGCTCTTTCTCGCCCAGGAGATCGGCGACCTGGACCTACCGGGCGTCACCACGAGCTGGACGCACATCCACAACGGCACCACCCACTTCGACCTGTCGCTGGAGGCATTCGTCAGGCCCCGGGGGATGACCGTCGAGGCCACCTTCCGTCGCGAGCTGTTCGACGACGAGCGCATCGACGCGCTCCTCGGCCATCTGGAGACGCTGCTCGGCGACGCGGTGAGCCGCCCGGACCGGCGGATCGCCGACCTGAAGCTGCTCGGTGCGGCCGAGGCGGCCCTGCTGGAGGAGTGGAACGACACCGCGCGGCCCGTCGAGGACACGACGGTGACCTCCCTGTTCGAGGAGCAGGCCGCCCGCACTCCCGGCGCGGTCGCCGTCGAGGGCACTGGCGATGGCACTGGCGGGGCCACGCTCACCTACGCCGAGCTGGACCTGCGGGCCTCGGCCCTCGCCCGGGTGCTGTGCGAGCGCGGCGCGGGACCCGGCCGGGTCGTCGCCCTGGCCCTGCCCCGCACCCCCGACCTGGTGGTCGCGCTGCTCGCCGTGCTGAAGTCCGGCGCCGCCTACCTGCCGCTGGACCTGGACCACCCGGCCGACCGGATCGCCTACATGATCCGGGACGCCGCCCCGCTCTGCGCGATCGCGACCCCGGAGACGGCCGCCCTCATCCCGCGGGGAACCGAGACGCTGACACCCCGGACGCTGACAACCGAGCCCTTGCCCCAGGACGGTGCGCTCCGCTCCGCCCATGTCCCCCCGGTGCTCGCCGCCCCCCGCGCCGAGACGCCGACACCGGACGACACGTTCCCCGACGCGCACCCCGGGCCGACCGCAGGCCAGGAGCCGTATCCGGTCCGAGGCGGCGACCTGGCGTACGTCATCTACACCTCGGGTTCGACCGGCCGGCCCAAGGGCGTGGCCGTCCCGCACACCGCGCTCACCGCGTTCCTGCTCACCATGAGGGAGCGTCTCGCCCTGGACGCCGCCGACCGGCTGGTCGCGGTGACCACGATCGCGTTCGACATCGCCGCGCTGGAGCTGTACGTGCCGCTGATCAGCGGCGCGACCGTCGTGCTCGCCGGGCGCGAGAGCGTACGCGACCCGGCGGCGCTGGGCGCGCTGCTCACCGGGGCGACGATCGTCCAGGGCACCCCGTCACTGCTGGGCTCGCTGGACCCGGCCGCGCTGCGCGGGCTGCGGGTGCTCGTCGGCGGTGAGGCCCTTCCGGCGGCGCTCGCCGGAACCCTCCACGCGGTGGCGGCGTCGGCCGTCAACGTGTACGGGCCGACCGAGGCGACGATCTGGGCGACCTCCGCCGAACTGCCGTCCTCGGGGATCGGCAGGCCGTTCCCCAACACCCGCGCCCACGTCCTGGACGCCGCGCTGCGTCCCGCCCCGATCGGTGTCCCCGGCGAGCTCTACCTCGCCGGGACGCAGCTGGCGCGCGGCTACGCGGGCAGGCCGGGCCTCACCGCGGAACGCTTCGTCGCCGACCCCTTCGGCCCGCCGGGCGAGCGCATGTACCGCACCGGCGACCTGGCACGCCGGTGCCGCGACGGATCGCTGGAATACCTGGGACGCACCGACGACCAGGTGAAGATCCGCGGGTTCCGCATCGAGCCCGCCGAGGTGCAGGCCGTGCTCGCCGCCCACCCCGGCGTCGTCCAGGCCGCCGTCGTGGTCCGCGAGGACGCGCCCGGCGAGAAGCGGCTAGTCGCGTACGTGGTGCCGAGCGGAGACCTCGATGACCTCGACGAGGCGGACCTTCGGGCGACGGCGGCCGAGACGCTGCCCGAGTACATGCTTCCCTCGGTGATCGTCCGGCTTGAGGCACTGCCTCGTACCGTCAACGGCAAGCTCGACCGGGCCGCGCTGCCCGCGCCCGAGGCGCGGGTGTCGAGCCGAGGTCCGCGCGACGACCGAGAGGCGGCGCTGTGCGCGGTCTTCGCCGAGACCCTCGGCCTGCGCACCGTGGGCATCGACGACGACTTCTTCGCCCTGGGCGGCCACTCCCTGCTGGCCACCCGCCTCGCCGGGCGGGTGCGCGCCGCGCTCGACGCCGAGCTCACCGTCGCCGACGTCTTCGAGGCGCCCACGGTCGCCACGCTCGCGCCCAGGCTGGTACGGGGCACCCGGCCGAGGGTCCGCGACGTGAGCAGGCCCGAGATCGTGCCCGCCTCTCCCGCCCAGCGCGGCTTCTGGTTCGAGGAACGCCTGCGCGGCCCCTCGGCCGCCGACGCGCTGCCGCTGGGCCTGCGCCTGTACGGGCCGGTCGACGTCGACGCGCTGCGCGCCGCGTTCGCCGACGTCGTCATCCGGCACGAGGCGCTGCGCACCCTGCTGGAGGAGGGCCCCGACGGGCTGCCGGTCCAGCGCGTCCTCGACACCTTCGAGGTCGCCTTCGACGTGGTGGACGCGCGCGGCCGGCCGGAGGAACGGCTGCGCGCGGCCGAGACGAGGGCCGCCTCGCACGTCTTCGACCTCGGGACCGACCTGCCCATCCGGGCCACCCTGCTGCGGGTCCGTGCCGAGGAGTCCGTGCTGGTGATACTCCAGCACCACGCCGCCGCCGACGAGTGGTCGTTCACCCCGCTGCTCGCCGACCTGTCACGCGCCTACACCGCCCGCAGGACGGGCACCGCGCCCGACTGGGCGCCGCTGCCCGTGCGGTACGCCGACTACGCCGTCTGGCGGAACGAGTCCCCGGCTCCCGCGGACCGGCTCGACTTCTGGGAACGGGCACTGCGCGGGCTGCCCGAGGAGAGCACGCCACCTGCCGACCGGCCCCGCCCCGCCGAGGCGAGCCACCGGGGCGGGCTGGTACCGTTCCGGCTGCCTTCGGCCGGGGCGCGACGGCTCGCCCTGGAGACCGGCACCAGCGTCTTCATGGTCCTGCACGCCGCCGTCGCCGCGCTCCTGCACCGGGCCGGAGCGGGCGACGACCTGGCGCTCGGCTCGCCCGTCGCGGGCCGTACCGACGCGGACCTCGCGGACCTGGTCGGCGTGTTCGTCAACCTCGTCGTGCTGCGCACCGACCTGACCGGCGACCCCACCTTCACCGAACTCCTGGAGCGGGTCCGCCGCACCGACCTGGCCGCGTTCTCCAACGCGGACGTGCCGTTCGAGCAGGTGGTGGAGCGGCTCGCCCCCGAACGCTCACTCGCCCGCAGTCCGCTGTTCCAGGTGATGATCGTCCATCAGCGGCTGGAGGACGTGCGGCTGCGGCTGCCCGGCGTACGCGCGGAACCGTTCCTTCCCGAGACCGGCGGCGTCAAGTTCGACCTGGACGTCTACTTCGCCGAGGGCGAGGAACTGATCGAGGGGTTCGTCGCCTACGCCACGGACCTCTTCGACGCCGAGACCGTCACCGGCATGATCGCCGACCTCGGCGAGCTGCTCGACCAGGTCACCGAGGACCCGGCGCGGCGCCTGTCGTCGCTCCGCGCCCCGCTCGGACCACTCGCGGGACCCGGCCCCGTGGACGGGGTCGCCCCGCTCACCGTCGCCCAGCGGATCGAGGCGCAGGTGGCGCGCACCCCGCACGCCACCGCCGTCGTCTGCGGTGACGTCCGCGGTGACGTCCGTGGCGACGGCGGGATCACGCTCAGCTACGCCGAGCTCGACGAGCGCGCCGAGGCCCTCGCCGACCGGCTCGCCGCGGCGGGGGCGGGCCCCGAGGAGATCGTCGCGATCGCGCTGCCCCGCTCGGCCGAGTTCGTCGTCGCCCTGCTCGCCGTGCTCAAGACCGGCGCGGCCTACCTGCCGATCGACACGACCTACCCGCGCTCCAGGATCGACCTGATGCTCGACACCGCCGGGCCCCTGCTCGTCCTCGGCGTGGACGAGCCGCCGTCGGACGCCCCGCCTCGCGCGAGGACTCCGATCCTCCCCGACCACCCCGCGTACGTGATCTTCACTTCGGGGTCCACCGGGACCCCGAAGGCCGTCGTCGGCACCCAGCGGGCCCTGGCCAACCGGCTCGCCTGGGGTGCGGACCTCGCCACCGTCGGCGTGCGGGTCGCCAAGAGCTCACCGGCCTTCATCGACGGCACTACCGAGCTGCTCGGCGGCCTCGTCGCCGGTGACACCGTCGTCGTCGCGGACGACGACACCGCCACCGACGCGGTCGCCCTCGCCGAGCTGATCCACCGCCACGGTGTGAACCTGGTGACGGTCGTGCCGAGCCTGCTGGCCGCGCTCATGGAGAACGAGGAGAGGGAGAAGGCGGGGGAGGCCGCACGCAACGAACGGCTCGGAGAAAACGGTGAGCCCGGGGAGAGCGCGCGCAACGGGGAAGTCGGAGAAGCCAAGGAGCCGCAGGAGCCTCGGGAGTGTCGGGAGCCCGGGAAGAGCGCGCCGAGCGGGAGGCTCGGCTCGGTGACCACCTGGGTGAGCAGCGGTGAGGCGCTGCCCGCCACCCTGGCCCGGCGGGTCCCCGCCCGGCTGGTCAACCTGTACGGCTGCTCGGAGGCGGCAGGGGACAGCCTGATCGCCGAGGGCGGCGGCGGACTGGTCCCGATCGCCAACACCGTGGCGTACGTCCTGGACGCCGGGCTCCGCGAGGTCGCGGTCGGCGAACTCTACCTCGCCGGGGACGGCCTGGCGCGCGGGTATCTCAAGGACCCGGCCCGCACCGCCGAGCGGTTCGTGGCCAGCCCCTTCGGCCCGCCGGGATCGCGGCTCTACCGCACCGGCGACCGGGTGCGCCGCCGCCGCGACGGCGGCCTGGACTTCCTGGGCCGGGCCGACGACCAGGTCAAGATCCGGGGCTTCCGCGTCGAGCCGGGAGAGGTCGAGGCGGTGCTCGCCGCACAGCCCGGTGTGCGCCAGGCGGCCGTGGCGGCCCGCTCGGGGCCGCGCCTCGTCGGCTACGTCGTGGGTGACCCCGGTTCCGAACCCGACCTGGACGCGCTGCGGCTCCGGCTCGAAGAGATCCTGCCGGATCACCTCGTCCCCGCCGTGCTCGTCGGCCTCGACCGGCTGCCGCGCACTCCCAACGGCAAGCTCGACCGCCGCGCGCTGCCCGAGCCCGCCGTCCGCGAGGGCAGGGCACCGCGAACCGGCACCGAGCGCGCCGTCGCCCGGCTCGTCGCCGAGACCCTCGGGCGGGACGGCGTCAACGCCGACGACGACTTCTTCCGCACCGGTGGCGACAGCATCAGCGCGGCCCTGCTGGTGGGACGTGCCCGCCGGGCCGGGTTCCCCTTCGCCGTCCGTGACGTCTTCCGGCTGCGTACCGTCGAGGCCCTGGCCAAGGTCGCGGACCTTTCCCGGCCGCCCGCCGAGGTCGTGGCGGACGGTCCGGTGCGGGCGCGGGCCGAGCTGCCGCTCTCGCCTTTGCAGGAAGGACTGCTCTTCCACCTGATGCTGGCCGGTGGGGACCGGGACATCTACGTCCAGCAGGCCGTGGTGACCCTGGCGGGTCCTGTCGATCCCGACCGGCTGGCCGGAGCCGCGCGCGAGGTGCTGCTGAAGTTCCCCAACCTGCGGGCCGGGTTCCGCACCGACGGCGGCCGCAGCGTGCAGTTCGTCCCCGAACGCTTCGAGGTCGACTGGACCTACGCCGAGACCGGTGACCAGCGGGCGCTGGAGGAGTTCGTCGAGGCACAGCGCGCCCGGCCGTTCGTCCCCGGCGAGCCGCCGCTGATCCGCTTCGCGCTGGCCAGGGTGGGCGAGGACGACTTCCGGCTGGTGCTCACCTCCGAGCTGATCCTGCTGGACGGCTGGTCGGGTGGCCTGCTCGTCACCTCGCTGCTGGAGTTCTACACCGACGCCGGCGCCGAGCGCGCCCGGCCCGTGACCCCCTTCCACGCCTACCTCGACTGGGTGAACGGGCAGGACCGGCAGGCCACGATCAAGACGTGGGGCCGTGCCCTCGAAGGGCTCGACGAGCCGACCCTGCTGCGGCCGGACCTGATCGACCGGCCCGCCGACCTCACCACCGCGGGGGAGATCCACCGTGCGCTGCCCGACGGCCTCGCCGCCCGGCTCGACGCCCGCGCCCGCGAGTCCGGCCTCACCCTCGGCACCCTGTACGAGAGCGCCTGGGGGCTGCTCCTGACTGCTCTCACCGGCCGCGACGACGTGGTCTTCGGCGTCTCGGTGTCCGGCCGCCACCCCGACGTCGACGGCGTCGAGTCCGTCGTCGGCCTGCTGTTCAACACCGTCCCGGTCCGGATGCGCGCCTCGGCGGCCGATCCGCTGCGCACCGTCCTGGAACGGGTGCAGACGTTCACCTCGGAGCTGTTCGACCACTCCTACGTCGCGCTCGCCGACGTGCAGCGGGTGGCGGGCCTCGGGACCCTCTTCGACACCCTCTTCGTGTTCCAGAACTTCCCCGGCATGCCCACCGGACGCGGCTTCGGCCCCGGCGGCGATGTGCGGGTGACCGGCCGTCAGGTGCGCGACGCGACCCACTACCCGCTCACCATGGTCGTCGAGCCCGGCGCCGGCCTGCGGGTCATGTATCGGGGCGACGCCTTCACCGAGACCGAGGCGAGGCGTCTCACCGACCGGTACGTACGCCTCCTGGAGACCGTCGCCGCCGAACCCGACACCCCCTGCCACCGGCTCGACCCGCTCCTGCCCGACGAGCACGACCGGCTGCGCCGCGACTGGGCCGAGGCCGAACGGCCCGTCCCCGACCTCACCATCGCCGAACTCCTCGCCGAGCAGGCCGCGCGCACCCCGGACGAGCTCGCCCTGGTCTCCCAGCCGGACACGCGACTCACCTACGCCGAGCTGGACGCCGCCGCCAACCGCCTCGCCCGGCTGCTGAAGGCGCACGGCGCGGGCCCGGAACGGGTGGTCGCCCTCGCCCTGCCCCGGTCCGCCGAGATGGTCGTCGCGCTGTTCGCGGTGCTCAAGACGGGCGCCGCCTACCTTCCCCTGGAACTGGACTACCCGGCGGAGCGGCTCGACTTCATGCTGGCCGACGCCGCCCCCGTCTGCCTGGTCTCGCACCGCGACATCGCCGCCGGGCTGGCGAACCCCGGCGCCTCGATCCCGCTGGACGACCCCGCCGTACGGGAGACGCTGGCGGGCCTGCCCGGCACCGGTCTGACGGACGAGGAACTGCCCGGCTTCGGCAGGGACGTGCCGGGACGGCTGGAGCACCCGGCATATGTGATCTACACCTCGGGGTCGACCGGGCGTCCCAAGGGGGTGGTCACCCCCTACCGGGGTCTGACCAACATGCAGTTCAACCACCGGGCCAACATCTTCGACCCGGTGGTGGCCTCGGCCGGGCGGCGGCTGCGGATCGCGCACACCGTGTCGTTCTCCTTCGACATGTCGTGGGAGGAACTCCTCTGGCTCATCGAGGGCCACGAGGTGCACGTCTGCGACGAGGAGCTGCGGCGCGACGCCGAGGCGCTCACCGAATACCTGCGGCGTCACCGCGTCGACGTCGTCAACGTGACGCCGACCTACGCCCAGCAGCTCCTGGAGGAGGGGCTGCTGGACGGCGAGCACCGCCCGCCGCTCGTGCTGCTGGGCGGCGAGGCCGTCCCGGCCGCCGTGTGGGACCGGCTCGCGGAGGCCGAGGGGGTGCTGGGCTACAACCTCTACGGCCCGACCGAGTACACCATCAACACGCTGGGCGGCGGCACCGAGGACAGCGCCACCCCCACGGTCGGCAGGCCGATCTGGAACACCCGGGGCTACGTGCTCGACGGCTGGCTGCGCCCGGTACCGCCGGGCACGCCGGGAGAGCTCTACATCGCCGGGGCGGGTCTGGCCAGGGGCTACCTCGACCGGCCGGGCCTGACCGCCGAGCGGTTCGTCGCCGACCCGTTCGGCGGCGGCCGGATGTATCGCACCGGAGACCTCGTACGGGTGCGCCGGGACGGCAACATCGACTTCCTCGGCCGTACCGACGAGCAGGTGAAGATCCGCGGTTACCGGGTCGAGCTGGAGGAGGTCGAGACCGCGCTCGCCGCCGAGCCGGGTGTGGGGCAGGCCGCCGTCGTCGCCGTCGGTACCGAGGTGCCCGGCGTGAAGCGCCTCATCGGCTACGTGGTGCCCGACGGAGCCGCGCGGCCCGACGCCGAGCGCGAGCACCTGGCCGAGTGGCGGCAGATCTACGACGCCGAGTACACCGAGATCGGCACCGCCGTCCACACCGAGGACTTCGCGGGCTGGGACAGCAGCTACGACGGGTCGCCGATCCCGCTGGAGCACATGCGCGAGTGGCGCGACACCACCGTGGCCCGCGTCGAGGCCCTCGGACCCCGGCGGGTGCTGGAGATCGGCGTCGGCACCGGCCTGCTGCTGTCGCGGCTCGCCCCCGGCTGCGACGAGTACTGGGGCACCGACTTCGCGGCGCCCGTCATCGCCAAGCTCCGGGCCGACCTCGGCCCCGGCTCGCCGGTACGCCTGAGCTGCCAGGCCGCGCACGACACCACCGGCCTGCCCGCGGGCCACTTCGACACGATCGTCGTCAACTCCGTGGTCCAGTACTTCCCGAGCGCCGGATACCTCGCCGACGTGATCGCCGCCGCGATGGACCTGCTCGCCCCCGGTGGCGCGCTGTTCGTGGGCGACGTGCGCGACCTGCGGTCGGTGCGCTGCCTGCACGCGGCGATCCGGCTCGGCCGGGGCGACGACGACGGTTCCGGTGTCGGTACGGCGGCGATCGACCGGGCCGTGCGGATGGAGAAGGAGCTCCTGCTCGACCCCGCGTTCTTCACCGCCCTCGGCCTGGCCGCGCGGGTGGAGATCCGCACCAAGCGGGGCGTCCACCACAACGAGCTCAGCAGGCACCGCTACGACGTGACCCTGTGGAAGTCACCCGCCGCGAACCCCACCGCGAACCCTGCCGTGAACCTCGCCGCGCGGACCGGCGCACCGCTCGACCCGCAAACCGACCCGCAAACCGACCCGCAAACCGACCCGCGGACCGACCTGCGGACCGATGCGCGTCCGGTCGCGTCGCCCGCGGGGACCACGGTCGTGGACTGGGCGGGAATGGAGGACCTGACGGCCCGCCTCGCCGCCCGCTCCGGGCCGCTGCGGGTGCGTGCCATCCCCGACCCCAGGCTCTCGGCCGAGCTCGCCGCGCTGCGCGCGCTGGAGGGCGGTGCCTCGTACCGCCAGGCGCGCGAGCTGCTCCAGGACCCCCCGAGAGGGATCGAGCCCGAACTGCTGTACGCGCTCGATGCCGGTGTGGTGACCACCCCGTCGGACGAGATCGGCCACTACGACGCCGTCTTCGGCGGAGGGGCCGCCTTCCTCCCCGCGGACCCGGAGCGCGGGCCCGCGTCCTACGCGAACAACCCGGCGGCGGCCCGCGACCACGGGGCGCTCGCCGCGCGGGTGCGCGAAGGACTCAGGAGGCGGCTGCCCGGCTACATGGTGCCGAGCGCGGTCGTCACGCTGGACGCGCTGCCGCTCACCGTCAACGGCAAGCTGGACCGGCGGGCGCTGCCCGCCCCCGACCGGCAGGGACCGCGCGGGTCGGGCCGCGCGGCCAGGACCGCCGTGGAACACCTGCTGTGCACCCTGTTCGGCGAGGTGCTCGACGTCCCCGGCGTCGGCGTGGACGACGACTTCTTCGACCTGGGCGGGCACTCGCTGCTGGCGACCCGGCTCGTCGGCAGGGTCCGCGCGGTGCTGCGCACCGAGCTCGCGATCCGTGACCTGTTCGAGGCGCCGAACGTCGCCGAGCTGGCCACCCGGCTGCACGACAGGGCCGGTGTCACGCTCAGGCCCCCGCTGGTGGCGGGGAAACGGCCGGCGCGCGTCCCGCTGTCGTACGCGCAGCGCAGGCTCTGGCTGCTCGACCAGATCCTGCGCGAGGACGACGGGCCGCGCGAGGCGTACCACCTGCCGCTGGCCGTGCACCTGAGCGGCGAACTGGACGTGGACGCGCTGCGGGCCGCGATCGGCGACGTGACGGCGCGGCACGAGAGCCTGCGTACCGTCTTCGCCGAGCACGAGGGGGTGCCCTACCAGCGGATCCTGCCGCCGGAGGCCGCGCGTCCCGTCTTGGAGATCACCACCTGCTCGCCCGAGGAGGTGATCGCACGGCCGTTCGACCTCGCCACCGAGATCCCGTTGCGAGTCGCGCTCATTCCCGCGAGGCCCGCGAGGTCCGCCGAGGCCGTGGAGGCCGTGGAGGCTGTGGAGGCCGCGAGGTCCGCTGAGTTCACGGAAACCGAAGAGCTCACGAGGGCCGAGGTGTTCGGGGGAATCGTGGAATCGGGCGGGGAGGAGGAGCACCTACTGCTCGCCGTCTTCCATCACATCGCGTTCGACGAGTGGTCCTTCGGGCCGTTCGCCAGGGATGTGGCGCGCGCCTACGCCGCGAGGCTGGAGGGAAGGGCACCGGACGAGGGGCCGGACGGCACGCCGGGGTGGAAGCCGCCCGCCGTGCAGTACGCCGACTACACGCTCTGGCAGCGTGAGCTGCTCGGTGACCCCGCCGACCCGGGCAGCCCGCACGCCCGCCAGCTCGCCTACTGGACCGGGGCCCTGGCGGGCATGCCGGAGGAGATCCCGCTGCCGGTGGACCGGCCCAGGCCCGCCACCGTCGGCCAGCGCGGCGGGTCCACGACCAGGCGGCTGCCGCCTCCGCTGGTCGGGCGGCTCCGCGAGCTGGCGCGCGATGCCCAGGTGAGCATGTTCATGGTCTGCCAGAGCGCGGTCGCCGCGCTGTTGCACCGCACGGGAGCGGGGGAGGACATCCCGCTGGGCAGCCCGGTCGCGGGTCGTACCGACGAGGCGGCCGGTGATTTGGTCGGCTTCTTCGTCAACACGCTCGTGCTGCGCGCCGACACCTCGGGGGACCCCTCCTTCGCCGAACTGCTCGCCCGGGTCCGTGACACCGACCTGGCAGGGCTCGCCAACCAGGACCTGCCGTTCGAGGTGCTCGTCGAGGCCCTGCGGCCACCTCGGGTCCCCGGCCGCAACCCGCTGTTCCAGGTGATGGTCGGCTATGAGAACCAGTCGATGGGCGACGTGCGCTTTCCCGGGCTGCGGCAGCGGGAGGCGCTCTTCAGCCCGCCCGCGGCGAAGTTCGACCTCGACTTCATCTTCCGGGAGAGGGGGGAGGGGCTCCATCTGGTCGTCGACTACTCGGCCGACCTGTTCGACCGGGCCACGATCGACACGATGATCGAGGCGCTCGTCGGCGTGCTGGAGACCGTCGCGGCCGACCCCGGGACGCGTCTGAGCGACCTGCCCGTGACGCTCACGGCCCGTACGGTCACCGGCCACGGACACGGCGGCGCCGATGGCGACGGTGGCGCGACTCGGCGCGACGACGACCGCGAGGCGATGCTGTGCAGGGCGTTCGCCGAGGTCCTGGAGGTGGACGCGGTCGGCCCGCACGACAACTTCTTCGACCTGGGCGGGCACTCGCTGCTCGTCATGGGGTTGGTGCGCCGCATCCGGCGGGAGCCGGGATGCGGCGGAGTGAAGGTCGCGACGCTCATGACGGCCCAGACCGTCGCGGAACTCCTGAATCACCTGGAATGAGGCGCTTCCCCCAACCGCCAAAGCTTGTTAACTTAGGCGAGGCTAACCTAACTCTTAATGCCCTCTCGGGCCTCGGAAGGACACCCATACCCATGCGCGACACGATGCGCCGCCTGGCCGCGACCGGAACGCTGCTGCTCGGCCTCGGCCTGGTGGGCGCGTGCGCCGGTGAGAGCGGCGGAGCCGGACAGCCCGCCGCGAACGCCCCCGCGGCCCAGGCCGCCCCCGGATTCCCGGTCACCATCACGCACAAACTCGGCACCACCACGATCGAATCCGCCCCCCAGCGCATCGTCGCCCTCGGCGAGGCCGACCAGGACACCCTGCTCGCCCTGGGCGTGCAGCCCGTCGCCATGGCGGAGCTCACCGGTATCCAGGACGACGGGCTCACCCCCTGGAGCGCCCCGAAGCTCTCCGGCACCGCGCCGACGCTGCTGAAGGCCGGGGAGGCGGGCTTCTCGCTGGAGCAGATCGCCGCGCTCGAACCCGACCTGATCCTCGCGGGCGGCGACTACTACATCGACAAGGAGTACGCCAACCTCTCCCGGCTCGCGCCGACCACCGCCTACGAGACCGGTCCCGCGGAGGACTCCTGGCAGACGGTGGCCCGTCAGGTCGCCAAGGCGGTCGGCAGGACGGACGAGGGGGAGAGGCTCGTCGCCGACGTCGAGGCGAAGATCGCCTCGGTGAAGACCGCCCACCCCGAGCTGGCCGGCAAGAAGTTCGCGCTGACCAGCGTCTTCCCCTCGGGGAACATCGGCGTGCTGAAGTCCGGCACCGACATCAGCGTCAAGCTGCTGGGCCAGTTCGGGCTCGCGCTGCCCGAAGAGATCAAGGCGCTTCCCGGAGAGGGCTTCGCGGCCGAGCTGAGCATGGAGAAGGTGAAGGTCCTCGACGTCGACCTGCTGCTCAGCCACTACAACGACGACGCCGCCACGCAGCGGAAGATCGAGGCCGGCAAGCTGTTCGCCGGCCTCGACGTGGTCAGGCGCGGCTCGTACGTGCCGCTGGACCTCAAGGCGTTCTGGCCGCTGCGCACACCGACGCCGCTCGCGGTCCCCTACGTGATCGACCAGGTCGTGCCCCGGCTCGTCAAGGCGGCCAAGGCCGCGGACGCCGCCTGAAACACCCCCGTTCCACACCGCCCCCGCCGCCGTCCCGGCCGCGGGGGACCACCCCTTCAGCACGTGAGAGGCGAACATGTCGAGCCCGGTCTATGACGTCGTGGGCATCGGTTTCGGCCCTTCCAACCTCGCGCTCGCGGTGGCCCTGGAGGAGGAGTACGGCTCCGGCGTGAACGCGGTCTTCTTCGAGAGGCAGCCGAGGTTCGGCTGGCACCGCGACATGCTCATCGAGGGCGCCACGATGCAGGTCCACTTCCTCAAGGACCTGGTCACCCTGCGCAACCCCGCCAGCCCCCACTCCTTCCTGTCCTATCTCCAGGAGAAGGGGAGACTGGTCGACTTCATCAACCACAAGACCATGTTCCCCACCCGGCTGGAGTTCCACGACTACCTGGAGTGGACCGCGGCCTCCTTCGCCGACCTGGTGCGCTACGACTCCGAGGTCGTCGCGGTGCGTCCGCACGACGACGACACCCTTGAGGTCGTCGTGCAACACGGCGACGAGCTGCACACCTGCCTGGCCCGCAACCTCGTGATCGCGGTCGGACTCGACCCCGTGCTCCCCGAAGGGGTACGGCAGGGCGAGCGGATCTGGCACACCGAGGAACTGCTGACCCGGCTCGAAACCCTCGGCGGGCGCGAGCCCACACGGTTCGTCGTGGTCGGTGCCGGGCAGAGCGCGGCCGAGGCCGTCGAGCACCTGCACCGGACCTACCCGTCGGCGGAGGTCTGCGCGGTCTTCACCCGGTACGGGTACTCGCCGGCCGACGACAGCCCCTTCGCCAACCGTATCTTCGACCCGCAGGCCGTCGACCACTTCTTCGCCGCGCCCGAGGAGGTGAAGCACATGTTGCTCGCCTACTCCCGCAACACCAACTACTCGGTGGTGGACCTCGACCTCATCGACGAGCTCTACCGGCGCTCCTACGCCGAGAAGGTCGCCGGGGTCCAGCGGCTGCGCATGCTGAACGCCTCCCGCCTGCTCGGTGTGCACGACGACGGCGACACCGCCCGCGTCCGGGTGTGCTTCCTGCCCACGGGCGAGGTGAGCGCGATCGAGGCCGACGCGGTCGTCTGCGCCACCGGCTACCGCGAGCGCGACCCGCGAGACCTGCTCGGCGAGGCGGGCGAGCACTGCCTCACGGGGGAGAAGGGCGAACTGAGAGTGGAGCGCGACTACCGGGTCGCCACCGCTCCCGGGCGGACCTGGGGCGTCTACCTCCAGGGGGCGACCGAGGGCACCCACGGGATCGCCTCCTCGCTGCTGTCCATGACCGCCGTCCGCACCGGGGAGATCGTGCGCTCCATCGCCCGGCGCTCGGCGCAGGTCCCCCAGGGAGCCGAGCCGTAACCGCCCGCATGTGGCCTGCGGTCTCAGGGGCCTCCGACACGAGGGTGAGCGGCTACGTGACTCTGTGTATTTACCTGATTACCTTTGGTGGTGTTGTGTTCCATAGGTAACCGGGGAGAGTCATGAATACCTTGATCCGCAGTGCCGGTATCGGCCTGGCAGGGGCGGTTCTGGCCGGCACCGGCCTGTTCGGCCTGCTTCCCATGACCGCCGCCCACGCCGTGTCGCCCCAGGTCGCACCGGCGGCGGTCTGCTCGGACACGGTCGAGGACGGCTGGATCTGCTTCCTGCGGTACTGCGACAACTATTACTGCTACTACGACTGCTATCCGACCCTGACCGCGCGCAACAAGGGGGAGAGGCCTTCCGAGACCGTCCGCATTCCCAAGCCCGAGGGGACACCTCCCGCGCAGATCAACAAGCCCTGACCGGGGAGCCGTGCGGAGGCGGACCGGCCGGGTCCGCGTGGCCGTGCCGTCCGCACCGCGAGGGTTCGCGGTGCGGACGGGGGCTCCACCTCGGCTCAGGGGTGCAGGGCGAGCCCCTTGAGCACCTTGTCGACCCCGTTGCGCGGCCCGTGCACCGCGAGCCCGACCAGGCGAAGCCCGTCGGAGGGCACGGCGCGCACCGCGGCCCGGTTGTCCTCGTCGTTGTCGGTCTTGAACAGCTCCTCCGTGTACAGGGCCACCTCCAGCCCGCGTGCCAGCGCGCGGGTGTGCGCCGCGGCGAGGCCGGGTTCGTCCGCGGCGTAGACCAGGACGGGCTGGCGGAACATCGCCAGATAACGGTTGCCGGACCCGTCGGCGTACGGTTCGCCCATCACCTCGGGCCCGCCGCCCGCCACACCGCTGGCCAGGAACGCGGTGACGTTGAGCTTCTGCCAGACGGCGAGGTCCGCGCGCACCACAATGCCGATCTTCGTGTCGAAACGCATGCCAGGCAGCATCGCCGCAACCGCCTCGCCGGGGCTTGAACGCTCGTGCGGCGCGAGAATAGGTCCATGTCCGGTGACTGGTCGCGCTACTGGCGCTCGCCCCTGCCGGGGCTGGAGGCGATGCACGCCCACTTCGAGCGGCACACCTACCACCGGCACAGCCACGAGACCTACTCCTTCGGGATCACCGACGACGGCAGGCAGGCGTTCACCTGCCGGGGGGCGGGCCACACGAGCACGCCGGGGATGGTGATGGCGTTCAACCCGGACGACCCGCACGACGGCTGGGCGGCCGACGAGCTGGGTTTCACCTACCGGATCGTGCACATCGGTCCCGAGCTCGTCTCCGCCGCGCTGACCGGGGTCGCGGATCGCGCGGCCGGGCTGCCGCTGTTCGCCGAGCCGGTCGTCCACGATCCGGCGCTCGCGGGAGGGCTGGGCCGCCTGCACACCGCGATCCTCGGCGGAGCCCCGGCCCTGGTCGCGGACGAGCTGCTGGACGCGGTCGTCCCCGCCCTGGTCCGCCGCGCGGCCCTCAGCGGTCCCGTCACGAGGGGCCCGAGGTTCCGGGCGGGAGGCCGGGGCACGGCGGGCCTCGCGAGGCGCGCGGCGGAACTGCTCCAGGACGACTACCGGACCGACCACACCGCCGACTCCCTCGCCGCCCTGTCCGGATCCAGCAGGTTCACCCTCTATCGGGCCTTTCGTGCGGCGTACGGGATGGCGCCGAGCGAGTACCAGCGGCAGGTCCGCCTGCGCGCGGCTCGCGGGCTGCTGTCTCGGGGCCTGCCGATCGCGGACGTCGCGGCGGAGACCGGCTTCGCCGACCAGAGCCACCTGACCCGCTGGTTCGTCCGCTACTACGGCATCACCCCGGGCGTCTACCGCCGGGGATGAACCGTTGTCCGGTCTTCACTCCCGCGGGCAATCGCCGGTACCTCTTCTCCCGGCGAGGTGGGACCGCCTACCGCGTGACCGGTCCGTTCCGCACCTGAGGACGGCTGGGTGGTGCGGTGCCGACCGCACCACCCGGCACGGTGAACACACAGGTCACGTTAACTTTCCGGATGCCTGGGGTCACTACGGTGCTCGACCATGGGATGGAAGACCAGGGTCAACACGGCTCTTGAAGGGATGACGGGCTACAGCGTCAGCAGGGTGCGGCGGGAGGTCGCACCGCCGCCTCCAGCGCCACGACCCCCCGCCGACGTCCCCCGGCCGCCGGCCGATCCCAAGCTCGACCGGCTGGTGCGCGAGCCGGTGTTCGTGCTGTCGCCGGTGAGGTCGGGCTCCACCCTGCTGCGGGTCATGCTCAACAGCCATTCCCGGATCCACGCACCGCACGAGCTGCACGTGCGGCGGCTGGCGGTCACGCTGACCACCGATCCGCTGCGGCAGGCGATGGAGACGCTCGGCTTCTCCACCAGCGACATCGAGCACCTGCTGTGGGATCGCATGCTCCACCGTGAGCTGACCGGAAGCGGCAAGCAGATCATCGTCGACAAGACGCCCAGCAACGTCTTCGCCCATCGTCGCCTCGCGACCTGCTGGCCGGACGCGCGCTACATCTTCCTGATGCGCCATCCCGCCTCGATCGCCCTGTCGTGGCACGAGGCCGATCCGCTGGAACGCCCCTGGGAGGAGGCGATCCAGCACACCCTGCGGTACATGCGCTACCTCACCGAGGCGCGACGGCGGCTCGACGGGCTCACCCTGACCTACGAGAGAGTCGTCGCCGCCCCCGAGAAGGAGATGCGCGGAGTCTGCGCCCACCTCGGGATCGACTACGAGCCGGGCATGGTCCGTTACGGCGACCACGAGCACGGAGAGTTCGTGAAGGGCATCGGAGACTGGCGCGACAAGATCAGAACCGGCAGGGTTCAGCCCGGCCGGCCGCTGCCCGCCCGGGACGAGGTCCCGGAGGAGCTCCGGGAGATCTGCGCCGAGTGGGGATATCTCTGACCGGGCCGCCTTCCGGAGGAGAGGGTGGCTCACCCACCGCACCTGGAACGTGCTGAGCCGGTATGAGTGCTTGACCGCACACATACCGCGATATCGCCGCCTCATTCATGTCTTATGGCCCCCGGTGGGAATCACCTCCTTGCGAAGAGTAAGGTTGCCCTGCCCTAATTTAGGTAAGGCTTCCCATCTATGGAGTGACGGTGTTCGCCAGCTACCTCATCGGATTGCGCGAGGGCTTGGA
Organism: Streptosporangium sp. NPDC000563; assembly: GCF_040299985.1. NCBI lineage: Bacteria > Bacillati > Actinomycetota > Actinomycetes > Streptosporangiales > Streptosporangiaceae > Streptosporangium > Streptosporangium sp. NPDC000563. Next base: position 197,730 of record NZ_JBEPDA010000011.1, read on the forward strand.
GGCCACGCTCGTCGTCTCCGTGCTCGTCGCGCTCCTCGTCAAGAGCGACCGGCGCGACCGGCTGCCCCTCGTGTGGGCCGGGGTCGGCGCCGCCCTCGTCCTGTCGGTCGCGTTCGGCGCGCTGCTCACCTTCACCGTCGCCCATCTGGAATACCGGCAGCAGGAGTTGTTCGAGGCGGTCACCTCGCTGCTCGCCACCGTGTTCGTCACCTGGATGATCTTCTGGATGCGGGGTGCCGCCCGGACGATCTCCGGCGACCTGCGCGCCAGGCTGAGCGAGGCCCTGGAGGTCGGCGCGGTCGCGGTGGTCGTGATGGCCTTCCTCGCCGTGGCACGTGAGGGCCTGGAGACCGCGCTGCTGTTCTTCGCCTCCGTGCAGGGAGCGACCGCCACCGCCGTTCCGCTGATCGGGATCAGCCTCGGCCTGCTCACCGCGGTCGCGCTGGGCTGGGCCATCTACCGAAGCGCGATGCGGATCAACCTGTCCAAATTCTTCACCTGGACGGGCCTGCTGCTGATCCTGGTCGCCGCCGGCATTCTCAAGTACGGCGTGCACGACCTGCAGGAGGCCGGTGTCCTGCCGGGCCTGTCCACCTACGCCTTCGACATCAGCGCCGCGCTGCCCGCCGACTCCTGGTACGGCGCCCTGCTGTCCGGGATGTTCAACATCACCCCGCAGCCGAGCGTGCTGGAGACGGTGGCCTGGGCCGCCTACGCGGTGCCCACGCTCATCCTCTTCCTGCGGCCGCGGCGCGACCGCCCGACCCCGTCGACCGTCACTCCCTCCACCGACCCGCAGCCCGCGGGCTGAGACTTCCCGAACAGGACGATCATGCGTACTTCCCTTGCCGTCGCCGCGGGTGTCCTCGCCCTCGCCGGTCTCGCGGCCTGCTCCGCCGAACCCACCGCAGCCCCGGGCGCGGGCACCTCCGCCGCACCGGAGAAGGGCGGCCCCATCGCGGTGGCCGCCACCGACACCGAGTGCAAGGTCGCGGTCACCGAGGTGGCCGCGGGCACCTCGACGTTCGCGATCACCAACGGTGGCACCAAGGTGACCGAGTTCTATGTGTACGCCCCCGGCGACCGGGTCATGGGCGAGGTGGAGAACATCGTGCCGGGCCTCACCCGCGAGGTGATCGTCGAGCTGCCGACCGGCAGCTACGAGACCGCCTGCAAGCCGGGCATGGTCGGCAAGGGCGTCCGCGGCCCGCTCAAGGTCACCGGCGAGCACAAGCCGCTCAGCGACGACGCCCAGCTCGCCGGGGCGACCGCGAGCTACAAGCGCTACATCAAGTCGCAGAGCGACACTCTGCTGGTCAAGACGCAGGAGTTCGTCGACGCGGTCAAGGCCGAGGACATCGAGAAGTCCAAGGCGCTCTTCCCGGTCTCCCGCACCTACTGGGAGCGGATCGAACCGGTCGCGGAGATCTTCGGGGATCTCGACCCGGCCATCGACGCCCGGGAGAACGACGTGGCCGAGGGGGAGGAGTGGACCGGCTTCCACCGGATCGAGAAGGACCTGTGGGTCAAGAAGGACGTCAGCGAGGACGGCCCGATCGCCGACAAGCTGATGGCCGACATCAAGACCATCGTGGAGCAGTCCAACTCCGCCGAGCTGTCGCCGGTGCTGCTCGCCAACGGTGCCAAGGGCCTGCTCGACGAGGTGGCCTCCGGGAAGATCACCGGTGAGGAGGACCGCTACTCGCACACCGACCTGTGGGACTTCGACGCCAACCTGCAGGGGTCCAAGGCCGCGGTCCAGGCGCTCCGCCCCGTCCTGGAGGAGCGCGCCCCGGAACTGGTGAAGACGCTGGACGAGAAGTTCGCCGGGGCCGAGGCGGCGCTCGGCGCGCACCGCAAGGGCGACGGCTGGAAGCTGCACACCGAGCTGTCCAAGGACGACCTCAAGAAGCTGTCGGACGCGATCAACGCGCTCGCCGAACCGATCAGCAAGATCGCCGCAGTGGTGGCGAAGTAACGATCGTCCCAGATGAGAGGAGGGGTTCGGTGAGCGAGCGGATCAGCCGCAGGAAACTGTTCGGCATGGGGGCGGCCGGTGTGGCGGCCGCCGGCGCGGGCGTGGTCGCGGTACGCGGGATCGGCGGCGAACCGGCGCCCACCACGGTCGCCGCCGTCTCCGACGCCGTCCCCTTCTACGGTGAGCACCAGGCGGGCATCGTCACCCCGGCACAGGACCGGCTGCACTTCGTCTCCTTCGACGTGACGACCGGCAAGAAGGCGGAACTGGCCGAGCTGCTGCAGGAGTGGACCGCCGCGGCGGCGCGGATGACGCAGGGCCAGGAGGCGGGTACGTTCGGCGCGATCGGCGGCCAGCCCGAGGCGCCGCCCGACGACACCGGCGAGGCGCTCGGTCTGCCCGCCTCCGGGCTGACGCTCACCGTCGGCTTCGGCGGGTCGCTGTTCGACGACAGGTTCGGGCTCGCCTCTCGCAGGCCGGCCGCGCTCGCCGACCTGCCGCACCTGCCCGGTGACGCGTTGCTGCCGGAGATATCCGGCGGTGACCTGTGCGTGCAGGCGTGCGCGCACGACCCGCAGGTGGCGGTGCACGCCATCCGCAACCTGGCGCGGATCGGCTTCGGCCGGGTCTCGGTGCGCTGGTCCCAGCTCGGCTTCGGCCGCACCTCGTCGACCTCGCGCGCGCAGGCGACGCCGCGCAACCTGATGGGGTTCAAGGACGGCACGGCCAATCTCAAGCTGGAGGACGTGCAGTTGCTGAAGGAGCAGCTGTGGGTGGGCCCCGGCGACGGCGCCGACTGGATGACCGGGGGCAGCTACCTGGTGACCCGCAAGATCCGGATGATGATCGAGACCTGGGACCGGGCGCCGCTGGCCGAGCAGGAGCAGATCTTCGGCCGGGACAAGGGCGAGGGCGCCCCACTGGGCGGGAAGAACGAGTTCGACGCGATCGACTTCGAGGCGAAGGGCACCGACGGTAAACCGCTCATCCTCGACGACGCGCACGTGCGGCTCGCGCACCCGTCCCACAACGGCGGTGCTCGCCTCCTGCGCCGCGGATACAACTACGTGGACGGCTCCGACGGGCTGGGCCGGCTGGACGCCGGGCTGTTCTTCATCGCCTACCAGCGCGACCCGCACCGGCAGTTCGTCACCGTGCAGCGCTCCCTGGCGGGCAAGGACTCCCTCAACGAGTACATCAAGCACGTCTCCAGCGGCCTGTTCGCCTGCCCGCCGGGCGTGCGCGACGCGGGCGACTACTGGGGCCGCGCCCTGTTCGCCTGACCACCGGGGCCAGGGCTGGGGCGCACCCGGTGAAGTGGAAGGTCAGCGCAGGGTCCGGCAGAACATGTCGAGGGTGATCTCGACGATCTCGGTCGTGTCCTTCGCGCCGGCCTCGCCGGAGGACTCCGAGGCGAGGCGTCGGGTGCCCGCGCGCAGGACGCCCCAGGCGAGTTCGGCCCGCAGGGCGGGGTGGTCGTATCCCGCCTCACGGAGCACCTCGCAGAGCGGTTCGATGAGCGACGCGTGCAACTCCTCCAGTCGCGTCAGGCACTCGGCCGGCAGTCCGAGCGTCTGCACCGCCGGGACCAGCGCGTAGTCGGTACTGCCGACGAACTCCAGCGCGACCCTGCCGTACGCCAGAAGCCGCTCGTCGAGTGGGGTGGCCGATCCGCCGGGCGAGGGGGCCGCCACGGTGGCGCGCAGCCGGCCGGCCCAGCGGGGGAAGCCCTCCTCGGTGAGCTGGGCGAGGATGTCGGCGGTGGAGGAGAAATAACGGTAGACACTCGATCGGGCCAGGCCGATCCGGGCACCCACCGCCGCCGGGGTGAGCGCGTGCACACCCCGCGTGGCCAGGATCTCGCGTGCCGCCTCCAGCAGGGCGGCGTGCTGATTGGCTCGGTGGTCGGCGACGGTCGCCGCGCTGATCCTTGGCATCTACACCTCCTGTCGGCGCCCTCCGCCGTCCGGCTCGGGCGTCCCCGCTCCGTCACGGTCATTCTCCCCGTCTTCTTCCCCGCCCGCGCCATCACGGCCCCGGGTGGGAGCGGCGGTACGCGGGAGCAGGAACGTGAAGCCGAGCCCGGCCAGCAGGATCAGCCCGGTGATGACCGGCACCCTGCGGGTCGCCTCGGTGGCACCCGCGACCGCCGCCGCGTGGACGGCAGGATCGCTCAGCCCCGGGATGGCCGCGCCACCGCTCTCCCGCACGGCGTTCGCCACGCTCGTGCGGACCTGCTCGGGGTAGGAGGCCATGGTCTTCTCGACCGACGAGCCGAGTCCGGTGACCAGCACGCCGCCCAGGACGGCGACCCCCAGCCCCGCACCGACCTGGCGGATCGCGCTCTGCAGGCCGGAGGCCTGGCCCGCCTGCCGGGCGGGTACGTCGGCCATCAGCACGCTGGTGAGCTGGGCCGTGGCGAAGCCGATGCCGAAGCCGTAGACGACCATCCAGGGCACGATCCGCCACACGCTCATGTCGGCCTCCAGGGAGAGGCCGAGGCCGATGGCGCCCACGACCTCCAGGGCGAGGCCGATCTGCACGACCGTCCGTGAACTCACCTTCCTGGTCAGGGCGGGGACCGCGCCGCCGGCGAGGAAGGTGCCCACGGCGAGGGTGGCGATGACGAGACCGGCGGTGAACGCGCTGTACCCGAGCGCCGCCTGCAGGAACAGCGGCAGCACCAGGATCACGCCGAACTCGCCCAGCGCCACGATCATCGCGGTCATCGAGCCGTAGCGGAAGCCGGGCAGGGTGAACAGCGTCAGGTCGATCAGCACGGGACGCCCGGCCCGCCTGCGTCGCCGCTCCAGCAGGATGAAGACGGCTGTGGCCAGGATGCCGATGCCGAACGCGAAGGGCACGGGGGAGACTTCCTCGAACCGCAGTCCGAAGAGTTCGGCGGCCCGCAGGGGAGTGAGCCAGCCGTACTTCTGCCCCTCGATGAGGCCGAAGACGATGGAGAACATGCCCAGCACGATCAGCACGATGCCCAGTGGGTCGTGGCCGGTGGCCCGATCCTCACGGGAGGCGGGGATTCGCAGTGCGCCGAGCAGGACCAGCGCTCCGATGGGCAGGTTGATCCAGAACGCCGCGCGCCAGCCGTGGTCGGTGACCAGCCAGCCGCCGACCAGCGGTCCGATGGCGGCCATACCGCCGATGATCGAGCCCCAGATCGCGAATCCGATCACTCGCTGCCTGCCGAAGTAGGTGGAGTTGATGATCGCGAGTGTCATGGGCGTGGCCATCGCGGCGCCCACTCCCTGGACTCCCCTGGCCGCGATCAGCATCGCGCCGCTCCCCGCGATCGCCGCCAGCAGGCTCGCCACCAGGAAGACCACGATGCCGGCGGCGAACAGCTGCGGCCTGCCGCGCTGGTCACCGATGCGGCCGAGCGGGATGAGCAGGGACGCGAACACCAGCAGGTAGAGGGAGTTGACCCACTCCACGTCGGTGACCGTGAGCCCTAGATCGTCGATTATCGCCGGAACGGCGACGTTCACGATCGTCGCATCGATGACGATCATCGACACACCGACCGCGAGCACGAAGAGAGGCAGCCAACTTTGACGAGAATTTGGCGACGACATGTCGCGAACTATAGCAACACGGTGTGGCTATCTGCCCGGACGTGCCCTGTCTCCGAATTTCCGCGGCCCTTCGGGTTGCGGCCTCTGGCCGTTCGCACTATTTTTTGACCATGCGGCCAAAAAATAAGTCGGGTGGCCAAAAATCGTTCATCGAGGAGGCCCGCCGCAAGCAGATCGTCGACAGCGCCATCGAGACCTTCACCGAGCTGGGCTACGCCAACACCTCGCTGGCGCGCATCGCCGAGCGCGCCGGGATCAGCAAGGGCGTGATCTCGTACCACTTCGCCGGCAAGACCGAGGTGATGGAGCAGATCGTCGAGCGGGTCTACCACGAGATCGCCGATTTCGTCCTGCCGCGGACGGACAAGGAGGCCACGGTGGCCGGCGAACTGCGGGCGAGCTTCCGCGCCGTCGCCGAGTACATGCGGGGCCACCGCGCCCAACTGCTCGCCCTCGGAGAGATCTTCAACAACCTCCGCACCCCCGACGGCAGGCCGCGCTACGGCATCGCCTTCAACGAGCCGATCTACGAAGCGCGGGAGGCGCTGTTCCGCCGCGGCCAGGAAAGCGGCGAGTTTCGCTCCTTCGACCCCCGCGTGATGTCCGTCACCGTGCAGGCCGCGATCGACGACATGTTCGCCTACTGGGTGGCCCACCCCGACCACGACCTGGAAGCGCACGCCGAAGAACTGGCGGACCTGTTCGAGCACGCCGCTCGGGCCGAACCTCGCGGAGAGACGTCGAATCGATGACACAGTCCGTCAACCGGCCGGCCACGCCGTCCGGCACCCGCCCGCGGCTCCTTTACGTCGACAACCTGCGCACCGCCCTGATGGCACTCGTGGTGGTCCACCACTCCGTGATCGCCTACAGCAACGTGCCGCGCTGGTACTACGTCGAACCTCCGGCCGACTCCTCGGCAACGCTGCTGGACATCCTGCTCGTGCTCAACCAGGCGTTCTTCATGGGCGCCTTCTTCCTCGTCTCGGGGCTCTTCGTGCCGGGCTCCCACGACCGCAGGGGGACCCGGCGATTCCTGAAGGAGCGGCTGCTGCGCCTGGGAGTCCCGCTGCTGCTCTGGCTGCTGGTGCTCCGTCCCCTGGTGACCGTCGGCCGGTACACCGCCGCGAGGGACGCCGCCGTCCAGCGGGGGAGTGAGCTGCCCTACTGGGAGTTCTACCTGAGCTCGTTCACACCCGGGCCGATGTGGTTCGTCGAGGTGCTGCTGGTGTTCAGCGTGCTCTACGTCCTCTGGCGGCACCTCACCGGCGAGGACCGGCGCGCACCCGAACCGGCCCCGGCCATGGGCCAAGCGCCCGGTGCCGTCGCGATCGTCGGGTTCACCGTCGGGCTGGCCCTCGTCACCTACCTGTGGCGCATCGTGGTGCCGATGGGGATCTCCGTGCTGGGGTTGCCCTCACCCGCCTACCTGCCGCAGTACGTGGCACTGTTCGTCGTCGGGCTGGTCGCGGCCAGGCGCGGCTGGCTGGAGGGCCTGTCCAGAACGGCCGGCCGGGCCGGGTTCGCCGTCGCGGCCGTCGCCGCGGTCGTGCTCGTCCTCTGCCTGATCTTCGCGGGAGAGGGGATCCTGGGCCACGGCACCCCGGCGTCCCTGACAGCGGCGACCTGCGAGTCGGTGCTCGCCGTCGGCGTCATCCTCGGCCTGCTGGTGCTGTTCCGGGAGCGGCTCGGTCACCAGGGACGCCGCCGCCGGTTCCTGTCGGCGCACGCCTACGCCGTCTACGTGATCCATCCGGTGGTGCTCGTCGCCCTGGGGTACGCCCTCCGCGACGTGCAGGCGCCCGCGGTCGCGAAGGCCGCGTTGCTCACCGCCTTCGCGCTGCCGCTCTGCTGGGCGACGGCGTACCTGGTCCGCGCCCTGCCCGGTGCGCGCAAGGTGCTCTGAACCGGGTAAATGAGCTGGGCAGGTGCGAGGGAGGCCGGATAAGGTGGCGATCAACAGCGATGACGAAGACGAGTAGAGCCTCGATCACCGGAGTCGGAGAGAGCCGCCGGCAGCTGCGAAGGCGGACTCCGGCCGGGGCGCGAAGACCCTTCCGAGCTGCGGGGAAGAACGGCCTCCGGGCCCAGTAGAGCCCCGCCGAATCGCCCACGTCACGGGTTTGCCGAGGCCGCGCCGCACCAACCGGCGGCGTGGCGAAGGTGTGGTGGTACCGCGAGGATCCCGCTCGCCCACGCCTCTCAGGGGACGCGTTGCGAACTCAAGGAGGTCACCACCATGCAACGCATCCTGTCCACCCAGCTGTCCGCGCACGTCGGTGAGACCGTACACGTCGCGGGCTGGATTCACCGCCGCCGACTCCTGAAGTCGGTCGCCTTCCTGATCCTGCGCGACGCCACGGGCCTGACCCAGGTCGTGGTGTCGGAGGAAACCGTCCGCGCCCAGTTGGAGGCCCTGCCGGAGGAGACGACGGTCTCCGTCGTCGGCACGGTCACCGCCGAGCGGTCCGCGCCGGGCGGAGTCGAGATCACCTCGCCGGTGATCGAGGCACTGACCGACCCCGCGCAACCGGTCCCGTTCGACCTCTATCGGCCCGACCTGCGCGCGAGCCTGCCGACGATGCTCGACCACGCGCCGGTCGCCCTGCGCCACCCGAAGCTCGCCGCCGTCCACCGCATCGGCGCGGCCGCGGTCGGCGGCTTCCGTACGGCGCTCGAAGCCATGTCGTTCGTCGAGATCCACACCCCGAAGATCGTGGGTGCGGCGACCGAGAGCGGCGCCAACGTCTTCCGACTCGACTACTTCGGCCGCCCGGCCTACCTGGCGCAGTCGCCCCAGCTCTACAAGCAGATCATGGTCGGCGTCTTCGAGCGGGTCTACGAGGTCGGACCGGTCTTCCGCGCCGAGCCGAGCGACACCGCCCGCCACCTGGCGTCGTACACGTCCCTCGACGCCGAGATGGGCTTCGTCGAGGACCACCGCGACGTCATCGCCGCGTGCCACGCGACGGTCGCGGGCATGCTGGCCGGTATCCGGGCGGCGGCCGGTCCCTCGCTCGACCTTCTCGACGTCACCATGCCCGTACTGCCGGAGAGCCCCGTGGTGGTGCACTTCTCCGACGTCCTTGAGATGATCGGCAAGGCGACCGGCGAGGACGTCACCGCCGAGCCCGACCTCGCACCGGCGCACGAACGCTGGATCGGGGAGTGGGCTCTGCGCGAGCACGGTTCGGACTTCGTGTTCGTCGAGGGCTACCCGACCGCGCATCGCGCCTTCTACACCCATCCGGACCCGGCGCGCCCCGGCCACTCACGCGCGTTCGACCTGATATTCCGTGGCCTGGAGCTGGTCAGCGGCGGCCAGCGGATGCACCGCCACGACGACTACGTGCGAACGCTGACCGCGCGTGGCGAGAGCGACCTGTCGGCGTACTCGGGATATCTCGACGCGATGCGCTCCGGCATGCCGCCGCACGGTGGCTTCGCCTTCGGGCTGGAGAGGTTCATGGCACGCCTGCTCGACGTGCAGAACATCCGCCAGGTCACGCTGTTCCCCCGGGACCTGCACCGGCTCGCCCCGTAAACGACTCGCTCTCCGTCGTGGCGGAGGTGCGGGTGGCCGGTCTGCCTCCCGCACCTACCGGCGGTTCGTCACTCCTGCGCGGCGAAGGAGAGCTGACCGACAGGGTGAGATTTCCGTCAAAGACGCTGGTGAACGGCAGTATCAGAATGGAACCGTCCAAATTTTCAAAAAACGACAGACCCTGATTTTCGCTGTTATCTTCATCCCGTTCACATGATCATGGACCGCTTGCAGCAGCGGTCCGATGACATTCCATGGGGGAAGAAGATGACAGTTTCGCGCTCGGGAAACTCGCGGCCGAGAGGCTCGCGACTCCCGAGAAGGCACCTCGTCGCGGCGTTCACCGCGACCTGTGCCTTCGTCACGATCTGGGGAGGTGGCGTGGCCTCGGCGGCGGCGCAGAGCGTCACGATCAAGCCGTCGGCCGACACCTCCTACTCGCAGGTTTCCCAGGACGGTAACGGCAGCGCCAAGACGACGCTCGCGACCTGCCCGCAGTCCTGCGAGGGGAACTCCGCCGGAGAGCGGCAGGCGGTCGTCGCCTTCACGGTCACCGGCCTGCCCGCCGGAGCCGGCAACGTGAAGGCCCGCCTGGAGCTGTACTCCTGGAACGCCTTCGCCGCGACCACGACCACCGCCCACAAGGCGAGCGGCGGCGCCTCGGCCGCCGGAACCTGGGAGAGCAGGCCGACGCTCGGCTCCGCGCTGGACTCCTCCAGCGCGGTCACCAAGGGTTACAACGCCTGGGACGTCTCCTCGGCCGTCACGGGCAACGGCGCGGTGACCTTCGCCGTCCGCCAGTCGACCAGGAACACCCGCACCTACTGGGCCTCCGCCGACAACTCCAACGCGGCGATCCGGCCGCGCCTGGTCGTCACCTACACCACGGGCGGCACGGCCACCCCCACGCCGACCGCGAAGCCCACGGCAACGCCGACGGTGAAACCGACCGTCACGCCCACGGCCACGGCCACGGCCACACCGACCGTGAAGCCGACCGCCACGCCGACGGCGACCTCCACGAACCCGCCCGGGTGGAAGCTCGTCTGGTCCGACGAGTTCGACGGCACCGCGCTCGACACCAAGAAGTGGAACCCCAAGGACAGCTCCGTGGACTACGACCGCGCCTGCATCACCAGCAGGCCGGAGAACCAGTTCGTCCGCGACGGCAACCTGACGGTGCGGGCACTCAAGGAAGACTGGAAGTGCGCCGGCACGACCCGTCACTACACGACCGCCTACCTCGACACGAAGGGCAAGGCGTCGTTCGCCTACGGCCGCTTCGAGGTGCGCGCGAAGTCGCCGAACGGGCCGACCAACTCCACGGGCCTGTGGCCCGCCTTCTGGATGAGGCCGGACGACGGGGGCAACGGCGAGATCGACGTCACCGAGCTCCCCGGCGGTGCCAAGTACTACAAGGCCGCGACCGCCGCGATCTTCCGTGACTACACGCCCACCAAGAGCGACTTCCGCTACACCTTCCCGAGCGGTTACCCGGGCGACGGCTTCCACACCTACACCACCGAGTGGGAGCCCGGGGTGATCCGCTGGTACATCGACGGCAAGGAGATCTGGCGCAGGGAGGGCAACACGCCCGCCTGGCTGAAGGAGACCTTCGGCTCCGACGCGAGCTACAAGCGCAAGTTCCACCTGCGGATCAACTTCCAGGTCGGCGGCTGGCTGGGCGCCCCGGACGCCTCGACCACCTTCCCGGCCGACTTCAAGGTCGACTACGTGCGCGTCTGGCAGCGCTAGAAGTGTCGTCCCCGCACCGGTCCGGTGCGGGGCGGCCGTAGTGGGGTGAGGGCCTTCGGGGCCGGCGCGGATCGGCGAGATCCGCAGCGCGGCACCCCGAAGGCCCTCATGCCGCGCCGCGACATCCCGCAGCGTGACCGGAAAGCTCTCATGCTCCGCCGCGACATCCCGCCGACCGGGACCGGCGACAACCGGGCAGGCCGTACCCGGCCCGCCTCAGCGCGACTCCCCGCCGACCTGTGACTCCTGGCGGGTCGTGCGCAGGGCCGACCGTACGATCTCCTCCAGATGCTCGCTGTGCGCGCCACGCCAGTAGATCTGCCCGCACTCCGAGCATCGGCCGTAGACGTCGTAGGAGCGCCTCGTCCCGGTCTCCAGCAGGCGGTCGATCTCGCTCTTGTCGACGGGGGCCAGCTCCCCGTTGCAGGCGGTGCAGCGGGTCCACGGCCGCAGCGGCGGCGCGAACCGTTCCAGCAGGTCGCGAAGCTGGTCGTTCGCCTTGGTGCCTCGTACGTAGGCGCCGAGCCAGAGCGCCCGGCGGCACAGCAGGCCGTGATCCTGGGTGAGCAGCACGCGGCGTTCCCTGTTCGCCTCGGCGACGAGGGAGGGATCGTCCATGTCGTTGTGATAGGTCGCGTCCACGCCCAGCAGCCGGAGCCGTCGCGCGAGAGTGCCCAGGTGGACGTCGAGCAGGAACCGGGGCGCGTCCTGGCCGGGTTCGAGCGGCACCCGCTGAGGGCGGGACATGGCGTGAACATGGACCACGTCACCGGCGACGGGCTGATAGGACGTGCCGACCTCCGCGCCTTCGACGATCAGCGGCCCCACCTCGGGCAGCGGAACGCCGATCGACTCCACGACATGGCCCAGAGTCGACGTCCCGTCCGGCTTCACCCGCTGCCACTCGCGCCGCCGACGCGCGGGCAGGAACAGCAGCAACTCGGGGGCGATACGCAGGTGGAGATCGGATTCGCTCACACCTTCAGCATGCCATCCGCCCCAGGCGCCCCGACACGCATTAAACGACGGCTCGCGGGACCGCTTGCGTCACCGAATTCACGTACGCCCGTCGGGAGATGACCTTCGTGAAGCCGCGCCCAGGCGCAGGCGCTGGAGACGTGTCGCAGGGGGAGACCGGATGAGACTTTTCTCGATATCCGGCCCTGCTCAGAGGAGGCGGCCCGCGATCATGCGCGCTTCCCGGTTCGTCGAAGCGATTCGTGAACAGCGGGCCCGGCGGCGAGAAGGATCTCGCCGCCGGGCCTCTCACCGTCGTCCCCGCCGCGATGGCAGGCGCGGCCAGGTCAGGATGGAGTCCAGGCACTCCACGTGCCGGTGGGTCAGCTCCTGGTCCATTTCTGGCTGCTCGTGCCGGTGCAGGACCACAGCTGCACCTTGGTTCCGTTGCCGGTCCCGAAGTTGCTCGCCTCCAGGCATTTGCCGGACTGCACGCCGGTGATGGTGCCGTCGCCGTTGATGTTCCACTGCTGGTTGGTTCCGCCGTTGCAGTCCCAGATGATCACCTGGGTGCCGTTGGCGGTGCCCTGGCCGGAGGCGTCCAGGCACTTGTTGCCGTACACCTGCAGCTGCTTACCGGAGGTGGAGGTCCAGCGCTGGTTGGTGCCGTTGCCGCAGTCCCACAGCTGGAGCTGGGTGCCGTTGGTGGTGGTCGCGTTCGGGACGTCCAGGCATCGGCCGGCGTTGACGTTGCGCAACACCGACGTCGACCCGGGGTCGGGGCCGGGGCCGGGACCGGGGCCCGGGTCGGAGGGGGGCAGCAGCGTGACGGTGTAGGAGTCGTCGATGGCGGTGTGCGGCAGGTTGACCGTCGTGCCGTTGCCGGACAGGGTCACCACGGAGTTCTGGACGGTGACCGGGGCCGTGACGGCGCCGCCGCCGTTGTAGGGGATGCGCTCGGCGACGACCCTCACCTGGTTGTTCTCCACGATGCCGCTGGTGGCGTCCAGGCGCCGCAGGTTGACGGCGATGTTGCCGGTCGTGGTGCCGCCGCCGACCAGGATCTTGGCCGTCCCCGCCGCCTTGGTGGCGAACGCGTCGTACGAGGCGCTGGGGGTGACGGACACGATCTGGCCGGTCTGCGAGCCGTAGAAACGGTAGGCCCACCATTCGCCCTTCGGCTGGTACTGGCCCGACGAGTTGCGGACGAGCAGGTTGCCGAGGTCGTTGTGCAGGTTTCCTCCGCCCGCCCAGTTGGCGCGCAGGCCGTCGGCGCCGGCCCGCTCCAGGCGCGCGATGTACCAGGCGCCGTCGGCGGGGTTCTGCTCGTTGGACGCCCCGTATTCGTTGATCTGGTAGGGCCGTGGGTGCGGGATGCCACGGGAGTTCAACGTGGTGTCGGCCGCCGCCACGTTGGCGACCGGGTCGCCCGGCAGGGAGTGCCAGCTGATGATGTCGGGGACCACGTTGTTGGCCTTGACGTAGTCGAGGTACTGGTTCCAGAAAGCGTGGCCGGTGGACGGCACGCACGCGCAGCTCGGTCCGACGATGAGCTGCGTCGGGAACGCGGCCCGGACGCGCTGGTAGGTGCGGCGCCACAGTTCGAGGTACTGGGAGATCGGACGGTTCCAGAACAGGGTGATGTTGGGCTCGTTCCACAGGTCCCACTGCACCGGGGCGCCGGTGGCCTGCACGTCGTTGATCAGACGGGTGAGGAAGTTGTCGTAGTCCGTCCAGTTGCCGTTGTCGCCGGGGAAGCGCGAGATCGGGTAGCCGTCGGCGCCCCACAGGTCGTGGACGAGCAGGATGAACTCCCCGCCCAGTGACCGGGTGCGCAGCAACTGGGCACGGGTGGCGTTCCACCGTCGGTCGTACTTGCCCGACACCCAGCCACCCGGGCTGTCGAGCTGTGCCCCACCGGCCCGCATGTACCGGAACTTCACGTCGGTGAAGTACTGGTTGGGCGGGCCCGACGCGTTCTCGGTCATGCCGTAGATCCAGCCGGAGGCACGATAGGTCGGAGTGCCACCGCCGGCGGAGAAGTCGACGGCGATGGACTGGTCCGCGGCCTGGGCCGGCGTGGCGGACGTCACGACGGGGCCCGCGACGAGGGCGCCGACGGCGAGGAAGGCGGCGATCACGCGGCGGCCTCTGTGCCGCCTGCCGGGGGTGGTGTCCGCCTCTGGCGTCTCGGACGCGTGAGGGCGGGGCGGATGGGCTGGGAGCGATGGCGTGAGACGCCACAGTCGGGCTCGGCGGACGATGTCGCCAACGTTCATCTTCGGCTCTCCTCACTCGTGAGTGCTGCGCGCACATGTGAGTGGAATGGCTTCGTGGGGGGTGGGGGCCCGAAAAACCGGGATGTTCCTACGTCGAATCGATTCGACCGCAGCCTAGATTTCGCTGTCAGTGATGTCAACAACGTGTGTTATAGAAGTAAACGCATGGTTTCGGGCGCTGCTGACCTCTGTCGGGCGTCGGCCGGGTCATGCTCAGCCCCGGATTCGGTGGTTGAGGCGAATCGGTTCGATGATCCGGCCCGGAATCAACGGGGTGACGCAGGTCGTCACGGACCGGCGATGACGGCCCGCCGACGGGTGCACGGGAGAGGAGCCGATCCGACGGCCGTCGGTAGAATGATCACGCCATACGGTGCGGCAGGAAATCGGGGTGCGAGCCGGGCCCGGGACCATGTCGATCTTCGGATGACTGAAAGTTTCATCGCGGAGGCCCTGCCCGGGGTGCGGCCATGGAGGAGAACACTCCACGGCGAAGTGCGCCCGGCCGCTCGAACCCGCACGGTTCGACGCGAGGTTGCCTCAGGGGCCCACGCTGCCCGATGAGTACGACATATATGAACGGTTCATCTGAGGATGGTCGGCGCGGATACCCGTGGTGCTGGGCATCACCGCTGTTGAAGGGGTAGAACGGCTAACCGTGGTCGGACCCTCGGTGTGCGAATGGTGAAATAAGCAGGCTTAAGGTCTTGACGGGCCTCATGACTCCGACCGTAATTAGAGGCGAGGCCCCGGGACGCGCTCCTTCCGGAACCTCTGCGGCCGGATCACACGGGCGCAGTGCGGAGGCGCTTCGCGGCCCTCCGCATCATGGCGGTCCACGTCGACATCCACAACCTCGCTTCGCCATGCGTCCCTTCGTGGTGTCCCGGTGAGGAGCAGCGGGTTCAACCGGCGCGGGTCGACCGGAAACGAAAGGCGAACGAGTGAAACGCATGATCAGAGCGGTGCTGGCAGCCGTCGTCCTGTGCCTGGCCTCCGCCGGAGTCCTCGTCGGTCTACCGTCGGCGTCCGCCGCGGCCCTGACCCGGGTGACGAATTTCGGAACCAACCCGACGAACCTCAACATGTACATCTACGTGCCGGACAGGGTCGCGGCACGGCCCGCGCTGCTGGTGCTGACCCACTACTGCGGCGGGTCGGCCGGCGCGATCTTTAACGGCAACGGGCACGACTACGTGACCGCGGCCGACAGGTACGGATACGTCATCGTGGTTCCGGAGGTCACCCGCAGCGAGAAATGCTTTGATGTGTCCACCCCCGCCGCGCTGCGGCGCGACGGCGGCGGCGACTCCACCGGTGTCATGGCGATGGTCACCTGGGCGCGGCAGCGCTACAACGTGGACCCGGAACGGATCGTGGTCAGCGGGTTCTCCTCGGGGGCGATGATGACCAACGTGCTGGCCGCCCAGTATCCGGACGTGTTCGCCGCCGGTTCGGCGTTCTCCGGAGTTCCCGCCGGGTGTTTCGCGACCACGAACGGATCGCTGTGGAACAGTCAGTGCTCGGGCGGGCAACTCATCAAGACGGCGCAGCAGTGGGGCGACCAGGCCCGGTCGATGTATCCCGGATACACCGGGCGATACCCGCGGATGCAACTGTGGCACGGCAGCACGGACACGACGCTGCACTACAACAACTTCGGTGAAGAGATCAAGCAGTGGACGAACCTGCACGGGCTGAGCCAGACTCCGGCGTTCACCGACCGTCCGCAGTCGAACTGGACCCGGACCAGGTACGGCGTCACCTCGGCCCAGGCCACGGTGGAGGGGATCAGCATCAGCGGGGTCGGCCACCAGCTGCCGATGAGCGGCCAGCTCGCCTATGCCATCACCTTCCTCGGCCTCGACGGCGGCGGCTCTTCCACGCCGTCCCCCTCACCGTCCACCTCCCCGTCCCCTTCGCCGTCGCCTTCGGGGGGCACGGGTGCTCTGCGGGGTGTGGGGTCGGGGCGCTGTCTGGACGTGGTCGGCGCCTCGCAGGCCAACGGTGCCGCGGTGCACATCTGGGATTGCAGCGGGCAGTCCAACCAGCGGTGGACCTCCACCGCCGCCGGTGAGTTGCGGGTCTACGGCGGCAAGTGCCTGGACGTCAACGGCGCCGGGACCGCCGACGGCTCCACGGTGATCATCTGGGACTGCAACGGGCAGAACAACCAGAAGTGGCGCCTGAACGCCGACGGCACCATCACCGCGGTCGGAGCGAACAAGTGCCTGGACGTCTCCGGGTACGGCACCGCCAACGGCACCAGGGTGCAGATCTGGAGCTGCACCGGCGCCACCAACCAGAAGTGGACGCGGATCTGACCGACGCTGCAGGGATGGGGAGGCCGACGTCCCGGACCAGGGGAAAACGGGTCCGTGGACGTCGGCCTCCGTTGTGGTCCACGCCTGGGACGGGGGAGTGGTGGGCGTGGACCGGCTCCGGGGTCAGGGGATCGGGGGACGATCCCGGCTGCCCCGGAGGTCTGGGGGTTGAGGGTTGGCGGGGAGGTCGAACCAGACTGCGGTGCCGAGTTGGCCGGTGCCGCACAGGCGGGTCCATTGGGTGCCGCAGCGGCCGTGGGTGAGTTCGGTGACGATGCGCAGGCCCCGGCCGCCGGGTTCGAGGTCGTCGAGGTGTTCGGGGACGGCCGGTGGGCGGCGCAGGAGGTGGTCGATGAGGGTGGTGCCCGCTCCGGCGTCGACGACCTCGGCGCGGACGGGCAGGTTGTGGTCGTGCAGGAGGCGTAGTTCGTAGGGGGCGGGGGCGTAGCGGATGGCGTTGGTGACGAGTTCGGAGACGACGATCTCCAGGTCGTCGAGCACGTCAGGGGCCGGGAGTAGTTTGCCCAGCTGGTCGCGGAACAACTCCCGGGCCCGCCGGGCCGCGTTGCCGGGAGGCAGGCACCAGGCGACCATTCGGAAGCGGTTGTGGGCTCTGCCGTACTCGCCGGGGTCCGGAACATGCTCGATGAGCATCGTTGCTCCTAACGGGTGGGACTGGGGGCAGTCCTGCGATCAGGTCGGCAGACGCTCGGCGAGTTCGCTTGGTTTCGCCCCGATGGGAAAGCCTGAGGTCGGCGCTGTTTCCAGGACCGACAGCGCGCAGGGGACGTCTTCACGAAGCGGACAGACAAAGCCGGCGACCGCATCTTTCTGTAACTGTGTGAACACTGTTTGCTGTCACGCCTCGATGATGCAGTGCTGACGCCTCGCAGGCAAGTCATTCCTAGAAGAAAGTCTTTCCTCTGGTGGATGCCGTTTCCTCAAGCTGTTCCGAGCACTACGCTCCCCACGAGGAAAGAGGTGTCCATGCCCGTCGAACCCACCCCGCGACGTCGGCGTCTGGGGGCGGAACTCAGGCGCGTCCGCGAAGCTCTCGGCTGGACCCAGGAGGAAGCGGCAGGCCACCTGGGCTATCAGTCGCTGTCAACGGTCAGCAAGATCGAAAACGGACTGCAAAGACTCAAGATCCAGCAGCTTCCGCACTTCTTCGAGGTCTTCGGCATCACCGACCCCGCCCTGCGGGAAGAACTCCGCGACCTCGTGCGCAGGGCTGGCGAAGCCGACTGGTGGCAGCGCTACGAAGGTGTGGTCGACGACCCCCTCGGCGACTATCTCTCCCAGGTGGAGAACGCCGATGGCCTGTTCGTCTTCAACCCCCTCGCCATCCACGGCCTGCTCCAAACCGCTGAGTACGCCCGTGCGGTGACTGAGGGCAGCAGAGTTTGGAAGACGCCAGAGGATATTGACCACTTCGTGGCACTGCGACTGGAGCATCAGCGCACCATGCTGGAACGCCGACTCCCACTGAAGATCTGGACGGTGCTCCCTGAAGGGCTGCTGCGTCAGGAAGTCGGCGGACGGGCTTGCACACGTGCCCAGATCGAGCACCTGATCCACCTCGCCCGTACCAACCCCAACGTCACAATCCAGGTCCTGCCGTTCTCTGCGGGAGCGCACGCGGGAATGGACGGCCCCTTCATGCTGATGTCCTTTCCCGCTGGCCGTGACCTCGTGTGCATCGAGTCCTTGCGCGCTTCCCTGCACCTGAACGAGTCTGAGACCGTCGAGCTCTACCGCACCGCCAGCGACCTGTTGAAGTCCGATGCCCTGTCACTGAAGGCATCGCTACCCCTTCTCGCCACGATCGCCGAGGACCTCGCATGAACAAGAACACCATCGACCCCGCCTGGATCGAAACCCAACTCCACAATGCCCGCTGGCACACCAGCAGTCTCAGCAGCGGAGGCACCAACTGCGTCCAGGTCGCCTTTCTGGATCAGGGCATCGTGGCCCTGCGCGACTCCAAGAACCCAGACAGGGCTCCACACCTGTTCACCGACGCCGAGTACGACGCCTTCGTCGGCGGTATCGAACGCGGCGAACTCCGGCGCCCCTGAGGTCGCACGGATACCGAGACGAAAGGGGCAACGACGAAGGTGGCGCCGATGCTCCGGGGGAACGGGGTTCCCCTGTCCGAGGTTCCCGAGTAGCTGGTGGTACTCGGCCGTGCTATTCGACGGCGTGCAGGTGTACGGGGAGTTCCTGGTGACCGTTGCTGATGAGGGTGGGTATCGGACGCAATGTGTCGGCCGGTGTCGCGAGTGACATGGCGGGGAAACGCTCGAAGAGCTGACGCAGGGCTTCTGTGACTTCGAGGCGGGCCAGTGGAGCGCCGAGGCAGAAGTGCACGCCGTAGCCGAACGCCAGGTGGTCCTTCGCCTTGCGCGTGACGTCGAAGGTGTCGGCGTCCGGCCCGTGCCAGTCGGGGTGACGGTTGGCGGCCCCGTACGCGGCGAGGATGGGATCTCCTGCGGCGATGACCTGCCCGTCGGGCAGCTTGATGTCGGTCACGGCGAAGCGCAGTGGCAGATACTTGATGGCGGGCTCGGCGCGAAGGGTTTCCTCCACCACGTCCTCCCAGGTGGCTTCGCCGGTGCGGACGAGGTGGAGCTGGCCGGGGGACGTCAGCATCGCGAGGACGGCTTGGTCGATGACGTTGACGGTCGTTTCGTACCCCGCGTTGATCATCAGAATCATCGTGTCGCGCAGTTCGACATCGGTGAGGCCGGCGCCGTCCGACTCCTCGTCGCGTGCCGCGATGAGGAGGGAGGTCATGTCGTCGCCGGGGTTGTCGCGCTTGGTGGCGATCAACTGGTCGGTGGCCTCGAAAAGACGTGCGGTGTTGGCCTTGGCCTGCTCAGGCGTGAGCGTGCTGTCGAAGACGTTGTCGACGAGCTGCCGGAAATCGTCCCGCTGGTCTTCGGGTACGCCCATCAGGTGGCCGATCACGGCGATGGGCAGCGGGTAGGCCAGCCGCTCACGCAGGTCCACCACCTGGCCGGGGGGCAGCGCGGCCAGGGCGTCGACCAACTCGGTGACCAGGGATCGGATGGTCGGCCTCAGTTCGGCGATGCGGCGTGCGCTGAAGGCGGGGGCGATCATCCGCCGTAACCTGCGATGGTCGGCGCCGTACGCGGTGAGCATGCTCTGCACCTCGATCCACAGGGCGAGCGGCCACGTGCCGATCGTCTGCTGAAAGGCGGGGTGGTGAGCGCGGCCGTTCTTGGAGACGTCGGGGCTGGTGAGCAGGGCCTTGAGAAGGGCAGGGTCGGTGACCGCCCAGGCGCGCAGGCCGAGGATGTCCGCGGGGGTGGCCGGACCACGAGCCCGCAGGGCCTGGTATTCGGCGTGCCGGTCGGCACCGGTGGGATCGATGACGAACGGGAGAGGCTGGGACACGCGTCTTCTCCTTCAGGTCACAGTGGCGAAGCAGAGAGGAGGCGGCCTCACGGGCACCCCGGGTCGCTCTGCCTCGCCATGTCGGTCCGATCACACAGTTGACCGGGTAGCCGAGCTGTATGTGACAGGAAGCCGAGTGCGACGCGTGTCTCGGCTATGCGCCGCCTTTCCCCAGATAGGTCCGCAGGTGCCGGGCGGTGAGGGAGTCTCCCGTCGAGACGAGGTCGGCGGGGGTGCCGGTGAAGACGATCCGGCCGCCGTCGTGTCCGGCTCCGGGGCCGAGGTCGATGATCCAGTCGGCGTGGGCCATCACGGCCTGGTGGTGCTCGATGACGACGACCGTGTTGCCGTCGTCGACGAGCCGGTCCAGCAGGGCGAGGAGCTGGTCCACGTCCGCCAGGTGCAGGCCGGTGGTCGGCTCGTCCAGCACGTACGTGGTGGCCTTCTCCGCCATCCGGATGGCGAGCTTGAGCCGCTGCCGTTCGCCGCCGGACAGGGTGGTGAGCGGCTGGCCCAGGCCGAGGTAGCCCAGGCCCACGTCGGAGAGCCGGTCGAGGACGGCCCGCGCCGCGCCGAAGCTCGCCTTCGAGGCCGTGCCGGAGGAGTCCGTGCCGGGAGCGAAGAAGTCGCGGGCCTCGGCCACCGACATCGCGAGCACCTCGCTGATGTCCTTGCCGCGCAGCTTGTGGGTGAGCACCTCGGGGGTGAACCGCTTGCCCTCGCACTGCTCGCACACCGACGCCACCCCGGCCATCATCGCCAGGTCGGTGTAGACCAGGCCGATGCCCTTGCAGTTGGGGCAGGCTCCCTCGGAGTTCGCGCTGAACAGGGCGGCCTTGACCCCGTTCGCCTTGGCGAAGGCGGTGCGGATCGCGTCGAGCAGCCCGCTGTAGGTGGCCGGGTTGCTGCGGCGCGAGCCCCGGATCGGGGCCTGGTCGACCACCGCGACGTCGTCCCTGCGGGGGAGCGAGCCGTGGATCAGCGAGCTCTTGCCCGAGCCGGCGACGCCGGTGACCACGGTGAGCACGCCGAGCGGGATGTCGACGTTCACGTCCTTGAGGTTGTGCAGGCGGGCGCCGGTGATCGACAGTTGCCCGCTGGGCTGCCGTACCTTCTCGCGCAGGCGGGCCCGGTGGTCCAGGTGGCGGCCGGTGAGGGAGTCCGACGCGCGCAGTCCGGCCACGTCGCCGGTGAAGCAGATCCGCCCGCCGGAGGAGCCGGCGCCGGGGCCGAGGTCGACCACGTGGTCGGCGATCTCGATCGTCTCCGGCTTGTGTTCGACGACCAGGACCGTGTTGCCCTTGTCGCGCAGGCGCAGCAGCAGGTTGTTCATCCGCTCGATGTCGTGCGGGTGCAGCCCGACCGTGGGCTCGTCGAAGACGTAGGTGACGTCGGTCAGGCTGGAGCCGAGGTGGCGGACCATCTTCACCCGCTGGGCCTCGCCCCCGGACAGGGTGGACGACTCGCGGTCCAGGCTCAGGTAGCCCAGGCCGATCTCCACCAGTGACTCCAGCGTGTTGCGCAGGGTGGCGACGAGCGGCCCCACCGAGGTGTCCTCGATGCCCCGGACGAAGTCGGCCAGGTCGCTGATCTGCATCGCCGCGCAGTCGGCGATGTTGCGGCCGTCGATCTTCGAGGCGAGCGCGGCGGGGTTGAGCCTGCTGCCGCCGCACGCGCGGCAGCTCGTGAACGTCACGGCCCGGTCCACGAACGCCCGGATGTGGGGCTGCATCGACTCCCGGTCCTTGGCGAGATAGAGCCGCCGTACCTTGACCAGGAGCCCCTCGTAGGTGGTGTTCATCGTGCCGATTTTGATTTTGGTGGCGGGTTTGTGGAGGAAGTCCTCCCACTGGGTGGGGGTGTAGTCCCTCAGCTTGACGTCGGGGTCGAAGAACCCCGAGTGGGCCAGGCCCTGCCAGTACCACGAGTCCACGGTGAAGTTGGGGGCGGTGATCGCCCCCTCGTTGAGCGAGCGGTCGACGTCGACGAGCTGGGAGACGTCGATGTCGGAGACCCGGCCGAGCCCCTCGCACTCGGGGCACATGCCCTCGGCGCTGTTGAAGCTGAACGCGCTCGAGGTGCCGACGTGAGGGGTGCCGATCCGGCTGAAGACGATCCGCAGCATCGTCTGCGCGTCGGTCGCGGTGCCGACCGTGGAGCGGGAGTTGGCGCCCATCCGCTCCTGGTCGACGACGATCGCCGCGCTCAGGTTGCGCAGGCCGTCGACGTCGGGACGGCCGAGGCTCGGCATGAACGACTGGACGAAGGCCGTGTAGGTCTCGTTGATCAGACGCTGCGACTCCGCCGCGATGGTGCCGAAGACGAGGGAGGACTTCCCGGAGCCGGAGACCCCGGTGAAGACGGTGAGCCGCCGCTTGGGAATGTCGAGCGAGACGTCGGCCAGGTTGTTCTCCCTGGCGCCGCGAACCTCGATCACGTCGTGGCTGTCCGCGGCGGCCGGGCGGCGCCGCGGGCCGCCTGATCCGACCGGTGTGGCGGGTGGGAACACGAACCTTCTCACGCGATATCCTTAGGGTGTAAAGAGTTAGCCCGGCAAAGTTAGTTTATGCCGTAAGGAGTTGCAAGTGGTCGTCTTCGCCGGACAGGGCGACGCGCGCCGTTCGATGGCGCTGCTGTGGCGTACCACCAGGTCGGACCAGGCGCGTCCCGGGCCCAAGCCCGCGCTGAGCGTGGACCTCATCGTGGACACGGCCGTCGCGATCGCCGATTCCGAGGGGATGGCCGCGCTCTCCATGCGCGCGGTGGGCGAGCGGCTCGGCCGCACGGCGATGGCCCTCTACACCTACGTCCCCAGCAAGAGCGAGCTGGTCGACCTGATGTACGACTGGGCCCTCGCCGAATTGTCCACCCGCCACGACCTGGAGGCGGGCTGGCGGGCGGCCGTGACCTCCTGGGCGCGGGAGGCGTGGGAGTTCTACGTACGGCATCCGTGGATGCTGCAGGTGTCGCAGGCGCGCCCCGTGCTGGGCCCCAACGAGTACGTCATGATCGAGGAGTTGATGCGGATCCTCCGGGAGACCGGGCTGGACGCCGGGACGCTGCGGCGCGTCGCGGGGACGCTCTCCTGCTTCGTGCGCGGGGCGGCGCAGACGGTCGCGGAGGCGCGTCAGGCCCCGGCGGCGACCGGGCTGTCCGACGAGGAGTGGTGGTACGCCCGCTCGGCCCTGCTGACGGAGGTCGCCCCCGATTTCGCCGAGCGGTTCCCCACGCTGACCTGGATGGAGGGTGAGGGCGCCTACCAGGCTCAGGACGATACCGTCCCCTACCTGGAACAGGAGGGGAGAGACACCTTCGCCGCCGGGCTCGTCATCCTCCTGGATGGGATCGAGGCGGCCATGGGCGAAGCCGGAGGCTGAGGGCCCTGGTCGCGAGCCGCCGTCACGAGCTCGTAAGAAATCGCGGGAACGTCCGCCCCTACGCTGAACGCATGATCAAATTGCGAGCGGCGGTTGCCCTGGTCTCGGTGGCCTTGCTGGCCTGCGCGTGCGGCACCGAGGGGAGCGTGACCGCCGATGCCGCGCCGCCGGCCGCCGCGCCGTCCGGTCCGGCGTCCACCTCGGCATCCGCGTCACCGGCGCCGTCGGCCTCGCCCGAAACCGAAACCGAAGCTGACACCGACCCACCGGTGGCGACGCCGGCCGCGCTCGCCTTCTCCGCCAAGACCCTGGACGGCGAGCCGTTCCAGGGCGCCGACCTCGCCGGCAAGCCGGTGGTCTTCTGGTTCTGGGCGCCGTGGTGCCCCAAGTGCCGTTCCGAGGCACCCGCCGTCAAGGCGGCCGCCGCCGCGTTCGGCGACGTCGAGTTCGTCGGTGTGGCGGGCCTGGACACCGAGGCGGCGATGAAGGAGTTCGTCCAGGGGACCGGCACCGGCGACATCGTGCAGCTCGCGGACACCAAGGGCGCGGTGTGGACCAAACTGGGCGTGAGCCGGCAGTCGACGTTCGTTTTCATGAAACCGGACGGCTCCACCACGAAGGCCTCGGGCCCGCTCGACCGGGACGCGCTGGACGGCCACGTCCGGCGACTGCTCGGCCGGTAGCCGTCCCTCGTGGCCCTCGACAACCTGGAGAGACGAGCGTGAACGTCGCCGAGGTGCCGCTCGCCCTGGCGCTGGCCGCGGGCACGGTGGCCGCCTTCAACCCGTGCGGCTTCGCGATGCTGCCCGCCTACCTCACCCTGCTGATCGCCGACGGCGGGCCGGGCCGCGGCGGGCCGGTCGCCAGGGCGCTGCTGCTGTCGGTCGCGATGACCGCGGGTTTCGTCACGGTCTTCGGCCTGTTCGGGGTGACCGTCACCGCCCTGGCCGTCTCGGTCGGCCGCTATCTGCCCTGGGTGACGATCGTCATCGGCGTGCTGCTCGCGGGGCTCGGCGTGTGGTTGCTGACGGGCCGCGAGCTGCTGCTCAGGCTTCCCGGGACGGTCACCGGCCGTCCCGCCACCTCGGCGCTCTCGCTGTACGGCTACGGGGTGTCGTACGCGGTGGCCTCGCTGTCGTGCACGGTGGGACCGTTCCTCGCCGTCACCTCGGCCTCGCTGTCCGGCGCCGGCCTGCTCGGCGGCGTGGCGGCGTTCGTGGCCTACGCGCTCGGCATGGGCTTGGTCGTCGCCGTACTGTCCACGGCGGTGGTGCTCGCCCGGGGCGCCGCGGTGACCAGGCTGCGGCGGCTGCTGCCGTACGTGTCCAGGACCGGCGGAGGGCTGCTCCTGTTGGCCGGGCTGTATGTCATGTACTACGGCTGGTACGAGCTGCGGGTCTTCTCAGGCGGGGCTGCCGACGACCCGATCGTGGGCGCCGCGACGGCCCTGCAGGGCGTCCTGGCGGGGTGGCTGGAGTCTCTCGGTGCGGGCCGGATCGCGCTCGCGCTCGCCCTGCTCGTCATTGGTGCGCTCGCGCTGCGCACGGCACGGCGGCGAGACGCTCGCTGAACACGGGAGACGACGGAACCGCGCACAACGGTGTTCGGTGGCGGCGCGCTCGCCGGACATAGGTGGCGGTGGCGGGCTCAGGTGGGTCGCGGGGCGTCCTTCACGCTCACCTGATGGCCGATGTCGTCGTCCTCGGCCGCGTCCAGCACGGCACGTAGCAGTCCGGGGAAGCGGTCCTGCAGGTCGTGCCGGCGCAGGACCACGAAACAGCGGGTGCCCTCCTGGCGGGTGCGGGTCAGCCCGGCGTCACGCAGGACCCGCAGGTGGTGGCTGAGCGTGGATTTGGCCACCGGGGCCTGGAGTTCGCCCCAGCCGCGTTCACGGCCGTCGGCCAGCACCCGCACCAGCCCGACCCGGATCGGATCACTGAGCGCGGCCATCACCCCCGTCAGCGTGATCTCGCCCACCTCGGGGTGATGTGCCTGTCTCATCCGACCATGCTAGCTTGTTCGATGTTTCACGAACATCGAACATCTCAAACGCCGGACATGAGGAGCGTGGATGAGCGACCAGCCCACCGGACGCCTACGGGATCGCGTCGTGGTCGTGACCGGAGCCGGATCGGGGATCGGCCGCGCCGCCGCGATCGCCTTCGCCGACGCCGGAGCGCACGTCCTCGGCGTCGGGCGCCGCGCGGAGGCCCTGCACCAGACCGCCGCCCACCATCCCGCCATCGCCGTCCTGCCCGCCGACATCACCGGAGACGGCGCGGCGCAGGCCGTGATCGACGCGGCGACCGATCGCTGGGGACGTCTGGACGTGCTGGTCAACAATGCCGGAGCCACCGCCGTCATGCCGCTGGCCGACACCGACGCCGAACGTGTCCGCGACCTGTTCACCCTCAACGTCACCGCGCCCAGCCTGCTCGCCCGCGCGGCCCTGCCGCACCTGCGCGCCGGTCACGGCACGATCGTCAACGTCTCCAGCGTCTACGGCCACCGTCCGCTGCCCGGCGCCGCCCACTACGCCGCCTCCAAAGCCGCCCTGGAACAGCTGACCCGCAGCTGGGCGCTGGAGCTGGCCACCGACGGCGTCCGCGTCAACGCCCTCGCCCCCGGCCCCACGGAAAGCGAGGCGCTGACGGCCGCCGGCCTGCCCGAGTCCGTGGTGGAGCAGATCACGCGAGACGAGATCGCCCGCATCCCGCTCGGCCGCCGGGGTACCGCCGAGGAGGTGGCCGCCTGGATCGTGCACCTCGCCGACCCCGCGGCTCCCTGGATCACCGGCCAGGTCCTCACCGTCGACGGGGGTCTGGAACTCACCTGAGCACGCGTCACCCCGGCGCGGTCCGCGTTCTCAGCACCTTTCGCCAGGGGGGCGTTCCCGCACCGGACGTCGGGAAGGCCCCTGCCCGAAGACAGATGCGCCGCGTTCGTCTAATCGGGTCGCTGTGGGGCAGGGGGCCCCTATGAAAAAGTTCTTCAAGGTCGTAGTGGCACGAAGGTTGTCTCGTACACCGATAGGTCTGGCGATCCTGGGGGCGGGCTGGTTCCTGGGACGGCGGCGCAGGCAGCGTGAGCAGGAGCAGGCGGGGCGAGGGCCGGAGTACGCGACGCGGGGAGGCGGGCGCCCGGTCCGCTCCGGCCGCCGCTGAAAACCTCCGGGGTCGACGCCCCGGCCCTCGCGCGCACGGGCACCGGTGTCCCGGCAGGCGCCGGTCGGACGGTGCCCGGCGGGGCGTCGACCGGCTGCCGAGCCTCACCGTCAGGACACCTGCGGGACCGAGCGGACGCTCGATGGGGCGAGCGGCGAGAGGACAGGGGGGCGAGAGGACAGGGGGGCGAGAGGACAGGGGTCGGCCGTGCCCTTCCCGAGTCGGCCCGGTGGCGTCTCCGTCGGGTCGGCCCAGTCGCGCCTTTGTCAGGTCGGCTCGGC
>NZ_JBEPDA010000012.1:0-47269 GCF_040299985.1 Streptosporangium sp. NPDC000563
TGCCGGCGTGCCCACTCCGAAAGCTTCACGCGCGCAAGATACATGACTACGTGTGATCATCTTTGCTTATAAAAAATTGAGCAATTGCCAACCCCTCTCCTCCCGTTGCCGCCGGCTTCCGGTGCCCCCGCCGCTCGCGGGGGTGCCGGAAGCCGTTGTCGTCACAGCAGCCTTTCTCAGGGATCGGCTCCGGCTCACGGGGGACATCCGGGCGCTACGGGCGAAGCCGGTGGCCGCCGTCCACCAGGCGGGAGAGCAGGCTGAGGGTGGCCGCGCCCGCCGCGACGCCGCTGAGCACGGAGAGCGGCCAGGCCGACCCGGCCACCAGTGCGAGCGCGCAGGCCAGCACGGCGATCACGACCGCGGTGGTCACGACGAGCAGTACAGGTACGGAGAACATCGACTCACTCCCGCAGGGGGTGTCACCGGGGTTCCGGCGACACGGCGGCCGAGACCCGGATCCGGCCGGATCCGCGCTCGCCCCTACAGGTCCTGCCCGTTCTGAGAGATGTAATCATGTCTGGCGGAGGCATGTGGTCCGCGCTGTGGCCGTCTCGTCGTCCCCGTGCGGGCTCTCCGGGCGGCGCGGCCCTGCCGACAGGGTAGGAAGCGTGGGTCACAGCCGAGCGTCGTTCGTGTGAAATTCAGTGAACACAGCCACTCCTCTCGGTCGCCAGATCTCCCAATTGGCTCTCTGAGCATGGGTTTTATCTGTGAACAAGCCTTACTCCCTTGTTCACGGAACTCAGGTCTGATAGAACAAACGGCACATGTAGGTCGAGTGGGTCGTCACTGGAACGATCCGCTCATCTCGCGGCCTAACCCTCATGGCCCCTGGAGGACTGCGATGCCCGGTTTCTCTCACCCCCACGGTCCGGGATCCCCCGCGCTGTCCCGCCGCTCGATCCTGCAGCTCGGGGGTGGGGTCGCCCTCCTCTTCGCGACCGGGTGCGCCGCGGGCACCAAGGCGGGCGACCCCGCCCCCTCGGCGAGCACCGCTCCCGGCGAGAGCGGCGCCCCCGCCGCCAGGGCGTTGCGGATCGCGGTGGGCAGCTACCTGAGCAGCTGGGACCAGGACTTCGTCGGATTCGACCTGACCGCGCTGATGCTCTACAAGAACGTCTTCCCCTACATGATCGACTACGGGGTCACCTCGGTCGGCGACGGCCAGATCCTCGACACCGAGGCGATCGCCCCGACCTTCGCCGAGTCCTTCGAGCCCGACGCCGACAACAAGGTCTGGACCCTCAAGCTGCGCCAGGGCGTCAAGTTCGCGAGCGGCAACGAGATGACCGCCAAGGACGTCAAGTGGTCCAAGGACCGCGCCTTCGCCGCGAAGGCGAACGTCGCCGGGGTCTACCGGCTGATCGGGCTCACCAAGGCCGACCAGGTCGAGGTGGTCGACGACTACACCGTGACGTTCACCCAGGCGTTCCCCAGCGCCCTCACCCGGCAGATCCAGGCCATCTCGCTGTACGTCTTCGACTCGGAAGAGGCGAAGAAGCACGCCACCGACGACGACCCCTGGGCCAAGGAGTGGTTCGCCAAGAACCCCCCGACCGGCGGCTACTTCAACGTGGAGAAGGCGGTCCAGGGCCAGGAGATCCTGCTCAGCGCCAACACCGGCTACCCCGGCACCGACGGCGCAAAGAGCCCGCAGATCAGGCTCACCGTGGTGCCCGCGGCCTCCAACCAGCGCCTCCAGCTGCAGAACGGCGACATCGACATCGCCTTCGGGATCGGCCAGCGCGACATCAAGGACCTCAAGACCACCGAGGGCATCAAGGTCATCTCCGCGCCGAGCAACAACCAGCTCGCCATCCAGATGTCGGTGACCACCGCCCCCTTCGACGACCCCGCGGTGCGCAAGGCGCTCGCCCAGGCCGTCCCGTACGAGCAGATCATCGCCAACGTCTACGGCGGCGACGCGCGGCCCACCAAGAGCGTCGTCCCGCTGGACATGCCCGGCTACTCCGAGACCGGCTACCCCTACACCCACGACGTCGCCAAGGCCAAGGAGACGCTGACCGCGGCGGGCAAGACCTCGATCACCTCCGAGCTGGTCTTCCAGACCGACAACGAGGAGCAGCAGCAGATCGCCGTCCTCGTGCAGAGCGAGGCGAGGAAGGCGGGCATCGAGCTGAAGCTCACCCCGCTCGACCCCGCGACGCTCGCCGAGCGCAGGGAGAAGAAGAACATCCCCCTGCAGATCACCCTGGGCCAGCTCTGGGTCAACGACGTGGAGTACATGCTCGGGACCAGCTTCACCAAGGGGGCGAACCTCAACTACTCCAACTACGTCAACGACGAGATCGAGAAGATCTTCGAGGAGTCCCACACCGTCGTCGACGAGGCCGAGCGCGCCAAGCTCTGGCTGCGCGTGCAGGAGATCATGGCCGAGGACGTGCCGTGGGTCGTCGTCTGCCAGCCCAACTTCAACCTCCCCGTCAGGGAAGAGGTGCAGGGATGGGTGCAGCCGATGGACGGTCTGGCCCGGCTGCGCTACCTGAACGTCACCGGGTGATTCGTGCGCGTCCTCCGGTTCCTCCTCAGGCGGCTGCTCCAGCTCGTCCCGGTGCTCCTCGGGGTGGTCGTCGTGACCTTCCTCCTCGTCAGGGTCCTGCCGGGCGACCCGATCCGTACCATCCTCGGCCCCAACGCCACGGAGGCCGACGCCGCCGCCGCGCGGGCCAGGTTCGGGCTGGACCAGCCCCTGTGGCGGCAGTTCCTCGACTACGTCGGGGGACTGTTCACCGGTGACTTCGGCACCTCGATCCAGAGCGGCACCTCCGTGGGCGCCGAGATGGCCGTGCGTATCGGTCCCACCATGGAACTCGTCGTGATCGCGCTCACCGTGGCGCTGCTGCTGGCCACGGTGCTCGGCATCTGGTCGGCGCGGAACGTGGGCCGGTTCGGCGACCACACCGTCCGCGTCGCGGCGCTCATCGGCAACTCGGTGCCCGAGTTCTGGCTCGGCCTGGTGCTCGTCCTCGTCGGCTACAGCGTGCTGGGCTGGTTCCCCGCGCCCAGCGGCCGGGTGGACCCCGACACCGATCTCAGCCTGATCACCGGCGCGGACCTGCTCGACGCGGCGCTGACGGCGAACGGTCCCGCGTTCGTCTCCGCGCTGGAGCACCTCGCGCTGCCGGTCGCCACGCTGGTGATCGCCATCGTCGCGCCGCTGCTGCGCAGCGTCCGGGCCTCCGCGCTGGAGGTGCTCGCCTCCGAGGCGTACACGGCCGCCGCCGCGCACGGACTCAAGGACCGGCTGCTGCTCCGCGGCTACCTGGTGCGGGCCGCGCTGGTGCGGCTCCCCGCGCTGGCGGCCCTGGTGTTCGGCTTCTCCATCGGCTCGACCGTCCTCGTGGAGTACGTCTTCTCCTGGCAGGGCTTCGGGCAGTGGGCGCTGCGCGGCCTGCTCTACCGGGACTACCCGGTGGTGCAGGCGTCGGTGCTCGTGATCGCGCTGTTCTACGTGGTGGTGTTCCTCATCGCCGACGTCGTCCACGCGATCCTCGACCCGAGAGTGAGGATCTGATGTCGCAGCGCGTCCGGGAGGTCGGCGGGGACCGCGGTTTCGCGTCGTCCCTGATCATCGCGGGCTCCGCCATCCTGGCGCTGGTCGCCGTGGCGGTCGTGTTCGCGCCGCTGCTCAGCGCGTGGGGCCCCGAGGAGATCGACCCCCTCGCGCCCCTCGCGGCGCCGGGCGGCGCCCACCTGCTGGGCACCGACCTCAACGGCATGGACGTGTGGAGCAGGGTCCTGCACGCCGCCAGGCTCGACGTCGGCATCGCGATCGCCGCGGTCGCCGTCGCCGTGGTCGCGGGCAGCCTCGTCGGCCTCGTCGCCGGATACCGGGGCGGCTGGCCGGACGACGTGCTGATGCGAGTTCTCGACGTCTTCCAGGCGTTCCCCACCTTCATCCTCGCTCTCGCGGTGGCCGCGCTGCTCGGCGGCGGGACCGCGAACCTGATCGCGGTGATCGCGCTGGTGAACGCGCCCGCGTACGCCCGGCTGGTGCGGGCCGAGGTGCGCTCGGTGCGGGAACTGCCGTTCGTGGAGGCGTCCCGCACCTCGGGCGCCTCCTTCTGGGGGGTGCTCTGGCGGCACGTCCTGCCCAACAGCCTCACCCCGGTGCGCGTCATCGCCCCGCTGAACTGCGGCTGGGCGATGCTCACGCTCGCCGGGCTGTCCTTCCTCGGGCTCGGCGTGCCGGTGCCCACCGCCGAGTGGGGCGCCATGATCAGCCTCGGTGCCGGAGACGTCGTCGCCGGCCGGTGGTGGACCTCGGTGCCGCCCGGTCTCTTCCTGCTGATCTGCGTCCTGGGCTTCAGCCTCCTCGGTGAGGGCCTGCAGGAACGCGCCGACTCCACGAGGAGGTGACGGACGATGACACTCCTGTCGATCGAGGACCTCTCCGTCGTGATCCACCGCCCCGGACGCCGGGTCGCCGCGCTGAGCGGGGTGAACCTGACCGTCGAGCCGGGCGAGGTGGTCGGCCTGGTCGGTGAGAGCGGCGGCGGCAAGAGCATGGTGGCCCGCTCGATCGTGGGCCTGCTGCCCGGCGGCTCCCGTACGACCGGGAGGGTCCTGTTCGAGGGCACCGACGTGCTGACGATGGGCGCCGCCGAGTTGGAGTCCTTCCGCGGGCACGGCGCCGCGATCTGCTTCCAGAACCCGCGCGGCGCGCTCAGCCCCACCAGGACCGTCGGCCGCCAGCTCGTCGACAGGCTCGTCACCCACCAGGCGCTCGCCCCCGCCCCCGCGCGGGAGGTCGCCGCCGAGCTGTTCGAGTCGGTCGGCATCCGCAGCCCGAGGCGCCGCCTGGACGCCTACCCGCACGAGCTCTCCGGCGGCATGGCGCAGCGCGTCATGATCTCACTCGCCACCGGCTGCGCCCCCGGCCTGCTCATCGCCGACGAGCCCACCACCGGGCTGGACGTCACCCTCACCAGGGAGATCCTCAACCGCTTCCGGCTCGCCGCGAACGCCGAGCGGCGCGGCGTGCTGCTCATCTCCCACGACCTCGCCTCCATCGCGGAGGTCTGCGACCGCGTCGTGGTGCTGTACGCGGGGACGGTGGTGGAGAGCGGTCCGGGACCGCAGGTGCTCGACGAGCCCGCCCACCCCTACACGCGGGCGCTGCTGCGCTCGGTGCCCGACATCGACGGGCGCGCGGTGATCGCCACCCCCGGTGCGATGCCGTTGCTCTCCGAGGAGCCCTCCTCCTGCCCGTTCGTACCGCGCTGCGCGCACGCGACGGAGCTGTGCGTGGCGGAGCGCCCGTACGCCAGGACCCTCTCCTCCGACTGGAGCGCCGCCTGCTTCCACCCCCGCTCGGGGCCGCTCACCGAGTCGTCCGAGCCGCTCACCGGGCCCCTCACCGAGCCGCGCACCGGGCACCTCGACACCCCTTCCCCGTCGCCCACGGAGCCGCCCGCCCGTACGGCCGCCGTCTCGACGGGGGAGGGGACGCACCCCGCTGAGAAGACACACTCGGGGAAGAGGACGCTTTCCGCTGAGACGACGGGCTCGGGAACGGAGACGCGCCCCGGAGGCGGGACGGGCGGGGAGGTGCTGCGCGTCGAGGACGCGCACGTCGTCTACGGTTCCCGTTTCGGAGGCGGGGGCCACCACGCCCTGCGCGGGGTCAGCCTCAGCGTCGCCGCCGGTGAGACCCTGGGCGTCGTCGGGGAGAGCGGCTGCGGCAAGAGCACCCTGGCCAGGCTGATGCTCGGGCTGGTCGCCCCTTCCACGGGGAGGGTCGAGGTGGCCGGGCGGGTCCTGTCCGAGGTGCGCGGCCGGGAGCTGCGCCGCCTGCGCACCCGGGCACAGTTGGTCTTCCAGGACCCGGTGGGTTCGCTCAGCCCCCGGCGGACCGTGCAGGACGCGATCGGTGAGCCGCTGCGCGCCGCCGGGGTGCCCGCCGCCGAGCGCGTCTCACGCGTCGCCGCGGTCCTGGAACGCATGGAACTGGACCCCTCGATCCTGGGGCGGCGCCCGCACGAGCTGTCCGGCGGGCAGGCGCAGCGCGTCGGCATCGCCCGCGCGCTCGTCGGCGACCCCGACCTGATCGTCTTCGACGAGCCCACCTCGGCGCTCGACGTCACCGTGCAGGCGCAGATCCTGAAGGTGATCGCCGAGGTGAGCGGCGACCGCTCGCGCGGCAGCGTCTTCATCTCCCACGACCTGGCCACCGTTCGGGGATTCTGCGACCGCGTCGTGGTTCTCTACCTGGGGCGGATCGTCGAGGAGGGGCCGGTGGAAGAGGTCTTCGGCAACCCCCTGCACCCCTACACCCGGGCGCTGCTGTCCAGCGCCCCGAGCCTCGGCGCCGGGTACGGCGGACCGCGGGTCGAACTGACCAAGGATCTGGAGGAGGCGGACGCCGCCGCGGGCTGTGCCCTCGCGCCGCGCTGCCCCTTCGCGACCGACGAGTGCCGGCAGCGGGAACAGGAACTCCGCCCGTACGGCGCGAGCCTGGTCGCCTGCCACCGCGCCGCCGAGATCCCCGCGCTGATCGAAAGGTGACACCCGCAATGCCCGACCCCAAGCACATCCGTCTGGCCGTCGACATCGGCGGCACCTTCGTCGACGCGATGGAGCTGGACACGCGCACCCACGAGGTGCGCTTCAGGAAGGCCTCGACGACCCCGGCGCGCCCCTGGGAGGGCGTGCTCGACGCGGTCACCGCGCTCGGCACCGACCTGTCGGAGGTGGAGCTGTTCATCCACGGCACCACCCTCGGGCTCAACGCCGTCCTGGAGCGGCGCGGCGAGCCCACCGGGATCATCACCAACGACGGCTTCCGCGACATCTTCCTCATCGGCCGGGGCAACGTGCCCTCCGACCACATGTACGACTTCCAGTACGAGCGGCCCGACAGCCTCGTGCTGCGACGCCACACCGCCGGGGTGCGGGGGCGGCTCGACCACCGGGGCCGGGTGGTCGAGGAGCTCGACGCCGCCGGGGTGCGGGAGGCCGCCCGCGTCCTGGTCGAGGAGCGGG
Source organism: Streptosporangium sp. NPDC000563 (assembly GCF_040299985.1). Taxonomy (NCBI): domain Bacteria; kingdom Bacillati; phylum Actinomycetota; class Actinomycetes; order Streptosporangiales; family Streptosporangiaceae; genus Streptosporangium; species Streptosporangium sp. NPDC000563. The sequence goes on from NZ_JBEPDA010000012.1 coordinate 7,009, forward strand.
GAGTGGTGTCGATCGCCGTCTGCTTCCTGCACTCCTTCCTCGACCCCTCCCACGAGCGGGAGGCCGCCCGGATCATCCGCGAGGCGTACCCCCAGGTGACGGTCTCGGTCTCCACCGACATCGTGCGGGAGTACCGCGAGTACGAACGGACCAGCACGACCGTCCTCGACGCCTACATCCGGCCGATCTTCGAGAGGTACGTGGACCGGCTGGAGCGCGGGCTCGCCGAGCGCGGCTTCGACGGGCGATTCCTGATCATGCGCTCCGGCGGCGGTTCCATGACGTCGGCCGTGGCCAAGACCTCCCCGACGCACACCGTGCTGTCGGGCCCGGCGGGCGGCATCGTGGGCGCGGCGCACATCGCCGCCGCCCTCGGTCGCCGGGACCTTCTCACCTTCGACATCGGCGGCACCTCGCTGGACGCGTGCGTGATCGAGCACGGGTCCCCGGTGGCCGCCTACGAGGCGCAGCTGGAGCACTTCCCGCTGCTGATCCCCACCTACGACATCCGCACGATCGGCGCCGGAGGGGGCTCGATCGCGTGGCTGGAGCGGGGATTGCTGAAGGTGGGGCCGCAGAGTGCGGGTGCCGACCCCGGCCCGGTGTGTTACGGCCGGGGCGGCACCCGCCCCACCGTCACGGACGCGGCGGTCGTCCTCGGCTACGTGGACCCGGACCGTTTCCTGGCCGGGACCATGGAGCTGCGGGCCGACGCCGCCCGCGCGGCGCTCGACGAGCAGGTGGCCGGGCCACTCGGGCTCAGCCCCGAGGCGGCGGCGGCGGGCGTCTTCGACGTGCTGCTCGCCAAGACCGTCGGCGCGGTCCGGCAGATCACGGTCGAGCGGGGACACGACCCCCGGGGCTTCTCGCTGCTCGCGTTCGGCGGGGCGGGGCCGCTGCTCGCCCCGCTGCTCGCGGCGGAGATGGGCATCGGCGAGGTCATCGTGCCGTTCGCGCCCTCGGGCTTCTCCGCCTGGGGGATGCTCAGCGCCGACATCGTCGACGACTTCTCCCGCACGGTGATGGCCACCCTGGACGACGCCGACCTCGACGGGCTGGAGACGGTGTTCAAGAGCGTCGAGGCCGAGGCGGTCGCCTCCCTGGAGGCGCAGCGGGTCCCGGCGGACCGCATGGTCCTTGAGCGCCAGTTCGAGCTGCGCTACCTGGGCCAGGAGCACTCGCTCATCGTCACCACGGGCCGCGACCTCGACCGCGACGCGATCAGGCGGGCGTTCGAGGAGACCCACGCGGCGCGGTACGGGCACGCGATGGACAACCGGGTGCAGATCCTCAACCTGCGGGTGCGCGGCATCGGCCGTACCGACCGGCCAGAACTGGTGACGCGCCCGCCGGGTGACGGCGACGCGAGCCGGGCGCTGCTCGCCCACAGGGACGCCTACGACTTCGGCACCCGCGCCACGGCGTCGTTCGCCGTCTACGACCGCGCGCTGCTTGAGCCGGGCGACGCGTTCGAAGGCCCTGCCCTGGTCGACGAGGGCACCTCGACCACCGTGGTCCCCTCGGGGCAGCGGGTCGAGGTCGAGGAACACGGCTACCTGCTGGTACGGCTTGTGGAGGCGACGTCATGACGGAGCGGCTGGACGGTGCTCGATCGGACGGCGCCGGAGTGGACGGCGCCGGGGCGGACGGCGCTCGATTGGACGGCGCGACCGCCGAGGTGGTGCGCAGTTACCTGCTCGCGGCGGCGGAGGAGATGCGGGCCACGCTGATCCGCACCTCCTTCAACCCGGTGATCTACGAGGTCCACGACTTCGGTATGTCGATGTACGACGCGGACCTGCGGCTGATCGCCGAGGCCACCGGACTCACCTTCTTCCTCGGCGCCAACGACTTCTCACTCCGTAAGGGGGTGGAGTATGTCGGGCGGGAGAATCTGCGTCCCGGTGACGTGGTGTTGTTGAACTATCCGTACTGGAACGCGGCACACGCGTATGACGCGACGTTGTTCTGCCCGGTTTTCATGGGCGAGGACCTGGTGGGTTTTTTGTGTGTGCGGGCTCACTGGATGGATCTGGGGGCGAAGGATCCGGGGTATGTGCTGGATTCCACGGATATGCATCAGGAGGGGATTATCTTTCCGGGGACGAAGGTGTTCTCGGAGGGGGTGGCGAATCGGGAGATCATTGAGTTGATCCGGTTCAATTCGCGGATGCCGGATCTGGTGATCGGTGATCTGAACGCGCAGGTCGCCGCGCTGCGCACCGGCGAGCGCCGTTTCCAGGAGATCCTGGAGAAGTTCGGCCGCCCCACCGTGGAGGCGGCGGTCCAGCGGATGGTCGAGGACGGGGAGGCGCGCACCCGCGCCGCCCTCGCCGAGCTGCCGCAGGGCTCGTGGACGGCGGTCGACTGGCTGGACGACGACGGGATCACCGAGGATCCGGTCCGTATGCAGGTCACCGTCACCGTCGCCGACGGCACCTTCACCGTCGACTTCGCCGGTTCCTCGCCCGCCACCGCAGGGCCCATCAACATGCCGTTCGGCGCGACCATCGCGATCTGCAAGGTCGTCCTGAAGGCGCTCACCTCGCCCGACGAGCCGTCCAACTTCGGTACGACCGTTCCTCTTGAGGTGCGGGCCGAACCGGGCACGCTCTTCCATGCCGTCTACCCGCAGCCGACGTTCACCCTGTGGACCGGCATCGTCGCGGTCGAACTCATCCTGAAGGCGCTGGCACAGGGCATGCCCGACCGGCTTCCCGCCTCTTCGGGGGGTGACGTGCCGGGGTTCATGATGGTCGGGATCCATCCGGAGACCGGGCAGATGTTCGCGGTCAGCAACAACGACCCGGTCGGCTGGGGCGCGACCCCGTCCCACGACGGCATGAACGCCGCCACCCACGTCTCAGGGAGCACGGGACGCATCACCCCGATCGAGGTTCTGGAGGCCAGGACCGGGATGTTCTTCGAGCGGGTGGAGATGCGTGAGGACTCCGGCGGCGCGGGACGGTTCCGGGGTGGGGTGGGTTTGCGGCGTGACATTCGTTTCGTGGTGCCGGGGGAGTTCCTGTCGGTGATCAAGAAGACGCGGTCGCGGCCGTGGGCGCTGGAGGGCGGGCTGGAGCCGGAGCCCAACCAGGTGGTGGTCTTTCCCGGCACCGAGCGTGAGCATCGGGTGAGCACGAAGCGGACCAGGGTGGAGGTCGGCGACCGGATCACGTTGCTCACGGCCGGTGGCGGTGGGCACGGGGATCCGCGCGACCGCGATCCCGACCTGGTGCGCCGCGACGTCGCCGAGGGCTACGTCTCCCCCGAAGCCGCCCGCGAGACCTACGGGATCGACGATGTCTGAGCCCGCCGCCTCCACGCCGTCCGGCCCCGCCGACCAGGGGGCCGCGGTCTCCGACCCGTCCGGCTCCGCCGTCCCAGGGACCGCGGTCTCCGACCCGTCCAGTCCCGCGGCCCCGGAGTCCACCGGGCCCGACGCCTCAGGAGGGCGAAGGGCCGGCCGCGCGGGCGGCGGCCTCGGCCCGGTGGACGGCGCGACGGTCGAGGTGGTGCGCAGCCACCTCTCCTCGGTCGCCGAGGAGATGCGGGCCACGCTCGTCCGTACCGCCTTCAACCCGGTGATCTACGAGGTGTTCGACTTCGGCATCTCCGTCTACGACGCGGATCTTCGTCTCGTTGCCGAGTCGACGGGGCTGAGCCGCTTTCTCGGCGCCAACGACTATTCCATCCGTAAGGGGGTGGAGTATGTCGGGCGGGAGAATCTGCGCCCCGGTGACGTGGTGTTGTTGAACTATCCGTACTGGAACGCGGCGCATTCTTACGACGCGACGTTGTTCTCTCCGGTGTTCGTGGATGCCGATCTGGTGGGTTTCCTGTGTGTGCGGGCTCACTGGATGGATCTGGGGGCGAAGGATCCGGGGTATGTGCTGGATTCCACGGATATGCATCAGGAGGGGATTATCTTTCCGGGGACGAAGGTGTTCTCGGAGGGGGTGGCGAATCGGGAGATCATTGAGTTGATCCGGTTCAATTCGCGGATGCCGGATCTGGTGATCGGTGATCTGAACGCGCAGGTCGCCGCGCTGCGCACCGGCGAGCGCCGCCTCCGCGAGCTGTACACCCGCTACGGCGGGGACGTCGTCGCCTCCGTCGTCGAGACCGTGATCGCCGCCGCCGCCGAGTCCGCCGCCGAGGCCGTCGCCGGCCTGCCGCAGGGCTCGTGGACGGCGGTCGACTGGCTGGACGACGACGGGATCACCGAGGATCCGGTCCGTATGCAGGTCACCGTCACCGTCGCCGACGGCACCTTCACCGTCGACTTCGCCGGATCGTCCGGCGCGACCGCGGGACCGGTCAACCTCCCGTTCGGCGCGACCATCGCGACCTGCCGGGTCGCGTTCAAGGCGATCACCACGCCGACAGAGCAGACCAACGCCGGGCACTTCGCCCCGCTGGAGGTGCGGGCCGAACCCGGCACCCTCTTCCACGCCGCCTACCCGGCGGCGACCTTCACCCAGTGGACGGGGACGGTCGCCCTGGAGCTGATCTACAAGGCGTTGGCGCAGGGCATGCCGGAGCGGCTTCCCGCCTCCTCGGGGGGTGACGTGCCGGGGTTCATGATGGTCGGGATCCATCCGGAGACCGGGCAGATGTTCGCGGTCAGCAACAACGACCCGGTCGGCTGGGGCGCGACCCCGTCCCACGACGGTATGAACGCCGCCAACCACCTGTGCCAGACCCAGGCCCGCAACACCCCCGTCGAGGTTCTGGAGGCCAGGACCGGGATGTTCTTCGAGCGGGTGGAGATGCGTGAGGACTCCGGCGGCGCGGGACGGCTGCGGGGTGGGGTGGGTTTGCGGCGTGACATTCGTTTCGTGGTGCCGGGGGAGTTCCTGTCGGTGATCAAAAAGACGCGGTCGCGGCCGTGGGCGCTGGAGGGCGGGCTGGAGCCGGAGCCCAACCAGGTGGTGGTCTTTCCCGGCACCGAGCGTGAGCATCGGGTGAGCACGAAGCGGACCAGGGTGGAGGTCGGCGACCGGATCACGTTGCTCACGGCCGGTGGCGGTGGGCACGGGGATCCGCGCGACCGCGATCCCGACCTGGTGCGCCGCGACGTCGCCGAGGGCTACGTCTCCCCCGAAGCCGCCCGCGAGATCTATGGAGCCGAGGTCGTCCGATGAACGACATGGTCAACGATGTGGTCCTGGTCAACTGCACCGTCACCGACGCCCGCGCCGCCGGTTCGGGAGGTCGTACGGCGGGCGTCCCGTTCTCGGGGGACGCTGCCATCCGGCCGGCCCGGACGACGGACGGGCGGATCGCCGACGCCGCGGTCCGGACGGCGGAGGGGGAGGGGCGGATCGCCGACGCCGCGGTGTGGATCCGGGGTGACAGGATCGCGGCCGTGGGTCCTCGCGAGCGGATCCTGGAGCGGACGGGCGACGCCCAACTGCTCGACCTGGACGGCGCGTACGTCACCCCCGGCCTGGTCAACATGCACACCCACCTGTCCCTGTCGCTCCCCGGCCAGGGAGGCGACAGCGTCAAGAACATGACGGCGCACGAGCTCGCCCTCTACATGGCCGACGGCGCCCGGCGCACCCTGCACTGCGGGGTGACCACGGTGAGGTGCGTGGCCGAGAAGGACCACGCCGACTTCGCACTGCGCCGGGCGATCGAGTCGGGCCGGGCGGCCGGCCCGCGCATCTTCACCGCCGGTCGCGCGCTGGTCTGCACCGGCGGCCACGGGCACGAGGGGAGCGACACCCTGGAGTGCGACGGCGCCGACGGGTTCCGGCGCGGGGTGCGCAGCCAGATCAAGGCGGGCGCCGACCTCATCAAGATCATGATCTCGGGCGGGATCGCCGGGGAACACGAGCAGATGGACACCCCGCAGCTGTTCTCCGACGAGCTGGCGGCGGCGCTGCAGACCGCGCACGCCTGGGGCCGCAAGGTCACCGCGCACGCGGGTCCGGCGGCGGTGATCGCCGAGGCCGTCGAGATGGGCCTCGACTGCGTCGAGCACGGCTATCAGCTCACCCCCGAGGTCGCGAAGAGGATGGCCGAACGCGGCACGTCCCTGGTGCCGACGCTGCTCGTCACCCGCTGCAAGGAGTTCTTCGACGAGCTCGGGGTGCCGGAGTGGATGCAGTGCCGCTCGCTCGGAGCCGGCCCCCGCCACCTGGAGAGCTACGCCATCGCCCTCGACGCGGGGGTGGACGTCCTGCTGGGCAGCGACATGCCGCCGTTCTGGGACTTCGAGGGGACGAACGCCTCGGTACGCGAGCTGGAGTGCATGTCCGAAGGCGGTCTCGGCCCGGCCGGAGCACTGTACGCGGGCACGCTCGGCCCGATCCGCTGGCTCGGCGCCGAGGCCGACCTCGGCACCGTCGAGGTCGGCAAGTACGCGGACCTCATCGCGATGGACGCCGACCCGCTCGCGGGCACCTCGGCCTTCCGCGGGGTCCGCTGGGTGATGAAGGGCGGCCGGGTCGTCCGCGACGACCGGTCGGGATGGGAGAAGCCGTGAACACCGGCTCCGAGGTGGGCACCGACCTGATGGGAGAAGTCGTGAACCCCGACTCCGAGGTGGACGCCGACCCGATGGGAGAAGTCGTGAACACCGGGTCCGGTGCGGACGCCGACCTGATCGCGGCCGGCATCGACGACATGTACGACGCGTTCCTCGCGGCCGACCGCCACCGCTTCGACGGGCACCTGCACGACGCGGTGACCACCTGGGAGACGCACCTTCCGGGACCGCTGAGGACCCGGCGGGAACTCGACGCCTACCGCGACGAGAGGGACGGCTCGGGTGCGCGTCCCCGCCTCGCCAGGCTGGAGGCCGAGGACAAGTGGATCGACGTGTGGGACGACACCGGCGTCGCCCGCTACGTGCTGGTCGCCCAGCCGCCGGACGGACCCGTCCAGCGCAGCCGGGTGACCGACGTGCTGCGCCGCGTCGGCGGGGACTGGCTCATCGTGCACCACCACTCAGAACTGCTCACGTCGTGAACCGGCGGCTGGTCGCCTACGAGCACGGCGAGCCCGAGGAGGTCCTCTCCCTGGCGGAGGTGCCCGAGGAGCGCGCCCCCGGCGACGGCGAGGTGCGGATCGCGGTGCGGGCCGTCGGGCTGAACTACCTCGACGTCATGCTGTGCAGGGGCACCTACCCGGTACGCCCGGATCCGCCGATGACGCCCGGCGTCGAGGCCGCGGGAACGGTGGTCGCCGCCGGGGCGGGTGCCGAGCACCTGGAGGGCAGGGCGGTCCTCGCCTGCCCCACCCTGCCGCACGGGGCCCTCGGCGACGTCGTCACCGTCGACGCCGCCCTCGTCGTGCCCTACCCGGACGGGCTCGACCCCGTCACGGTCGCGGCCCTGCCCGTCACGTACCAGACCGCGTGGTTCGCGCTGCGCAGGGCCGGGCTCGCGGCGGGGGAGACGGTGCTCGTGCACGCGGGTGCGGGAGGTGTCGGCATCGCCGCCACCCAGCTCGCGCTCGCCTTCGGGGCGCGGGTGATCTGCACGGCGGGTGGCCCTGCCAAGACCGCGCTGTGCCGGGAGAACGGTGCGGCCGAGGCGATCGACTACCTGGAGGTCGACTTCGCCGCCTCGGTGATGGACCTGACGGACGGCAACGGCGCCGACGTCGTCGTCGACCCCGTCGGCGGCGACGTCCTCGCGCGCTCGCTGGACTGCCTCGCCTTCGAGGGGCGCCTGGTGGCCGTCGGTGCGGCCGGAGGATTTCCGCCGCCGGTCGACCCGATGGCGTTCGTCGCCGCCAACGCCTCCCTGGTCGGGGTGTCGTGGGGGTCGGCGTACCCGTGGCGGAGACCCGACGCGGTGCGGGACGCCTACGAGGAGCTGTTCGCCCTGCTCGACTCGGGCGCCGTACGGCCGCTCGTGTCGCGCGTGGTGAGCCTGGCGGAGACCCCCGCGGCCCTGGCCGACCTGGCCGAACGCCGTACGACAGGAAAGATCATGGTCCGGACGGGCTGAGGGAGGAAGCGGCGTGAACGACATCAGTGGGAACGGCGGGGACGAGCAGGGCGACATGGAGCTGTACGACCTGCGGGTGGTGGTCGACCGCATCGAGGGCAGGTCCGTCTGCGGGATGGAGGTGGGCGACTGCTTCACCCTGGAGAACAGCGCCCACCTGCGGCTCCCCGACGGCGAGCACTTCTGCGTCTACGCGCTCGCCTCGGTGCTGCCGTTCCTCGCCGCCAAGCAGCGCGACCTCGCCGAGGGCGACTGGCTGGAGCGAGACACCCTGTTCACCTGCCCCGACCCGGAGGAGCGGCTGGTGATGCGGGTCGAGCGGACCGGGCGCCGCCGGATGAACTCCGCCGACCTGACCTGAGCCGACCTGACCTGAGAAGGACCCGCGATGACCGGCGTGCCGGAGGGATCCCCGAGGACCGCCGTGATCACGCGGCGATCCGCGACGACCGCAGACTGTGAGGAATCCGTGACGAACGCCACCGGGCAGGAGAGCCCCCGATGACCGCCGAGATCGGCCTCGGCCTGCAGAGCGACAAGCGGGCCGGTGACTACGCGCGGCTCGCGCGCCGCGCCGAGGAGCACGGCTTCGACGTGCTGAGCGTGTTCGGCGACCTGATGTACCAGCCGCCGATCTTCCCCCTGCTGGAGATGGCCGCCGCCACCGGCCGGGTGCGGCTCGGCGCGGCCTGTCTCAACCCCTACTCCACGGCACCGTACGAGATCGCCGGGCAGCTCGCCGCCCTCGACCTCGCCTCGCACGGCCGCGCCTACCTCGGGCTGGCACGCGGCACCTGGCTCGGCGCGGTGGGCATCGCCCAGCCCAGGCCGCTCACCGCGCTGGCGGAGGCGGCGGAGGTGGTCTACCGGCTGCTCGCCGGTGACACCGGAGGGTACGAGGGGGAGATGTTCCGCCTCGCGCCGGGCACCGGGCTGCGCTACCCCGTACACCGGCCCCGGCCGCCGCTGCTGCTCGGCACGTGGGGGCCGAGGGGGGCGGCGCTGGCCGGACGGATCGCCGACGAGATCAAGGTGGGCGGCAGCGCGAACCCGGCGATGGTCGGGGTGATCCGCGAGCGGGTCGCGGCCGGGGCGGTGGCGGCCGGGCGCGATCCCGGCGCGATCGGGGTCGTCCTGGGCGCGGTGACCGTGGTGGACACCGACGGCGTCGCGGCCCGCGCCAAGGCGCGCGGCGAGGTCGCGATGTACCTCGCGGTGGTCGCCGACCTCGATCCGACCGTGGAGATCCCCGCCGACCTGCTCGACAGGGTGAAGACGTTGGTCGGGGAGGGCAGGGACACCGAGGCGGGGCGCCTCGTCCCCGACGACCTGCTCGACCTGTTCGCCTTCTCCGGCACCCCCGAGCAGGTCGCCGCGCAGGCCCAGGCCCTCATCGACGCGGGCGCGCACCGGGTGGAGTTCGGCACCCCGCACGGTCTCAGCGACGACCGGGGCGTGGAACTGCTCGGAGCCGAGGTGCTGCCGCTGCTGGACCGATCCCCCGCGGCGCGGGGCGGTGGCCTGGTGTGAGGCGCGACACCCTCCGGTGACGCTCCGTCATCTTGAAACCGGATGCCCCGAGAACCTTCCGTCCGGAAAGCGCACGGCCTGAATCGTCTCACTCTCCTGATTTTCACCTCAGTTCGGTATGGGTGAACATAAGAGAGGAGAAGGAGATGATGTGACGAGTGAACGCGCCGGGGGTCCGGCAACGGAGATGTCGGGCGTGACGGTCGAGGAGACCGGGGGCCTTGGCGATCCGCATGACACCGGCGGTGACGTGGACCGCACCTCGCGCCGTGACCTGGGCGGACACGAAGGATCCGGTGGTCGTGGCGGCCTCGGGCAGGGCGGTCTGCCCGGTGAGCGGGAGGCGCTCGCCGCCGACGCCGAGGCCGCGCGACAGGCCGAGGCCGCCGGAAGGCCGGTGTGCCGCCGCGCGGAGTTCCTCGTCCCGCCCGCCCCCGCGACCTCCCGGCACCCCGAGCTCGCCTACTTCGCCGGCAACTCGCTCGGCCTGCAGCCCCGCGCCGCCCGCGCCGCGATCTCCGCCGAGCTGGATGACTGGGCCCTGCACGCGGTCGAGGGCCACCACCGCGCGGCGCACCCCTGGCTGCCCTACCACGCGGAACTGCGCGAGGACGCCGCGGCGCTCGTGGGCGCGTTCCCCGACGAGACCGTGGTGATGAACTCCCTCACGGTCAACCTGCACCTGATGATGGCGACCTTCTACCGCCCGGCCGGTGAGCGCACCCGCATCGTGATCGAGGACCACGCCTTCTCCTCCGACAGCTACGCGGTGCGCAGCCAGGCCGTGCACCACGGCCTCGACCCCGACGAGACGGTGGTCCGGCTGCGCCCCCGCGAGGGCGAGGACTGCCTGCGCACCGCCGACATCGTGGACTACCTGGCCCGCGAGGGGCACCGGGTGGCGCTCGTGCTGCTGGGCGGGGTCAACTACCTGACCGGCGAGTTCCTCGACATCCCCGCCGTCACCGCGGCCGGGCACGCGGCCGGGTGCCGCGTCGGCTGGGACCTCGCGCACGCCGCGGGGAACGTGCCGCTCGCGCTGCACGACTGGGACGTGGACTTCGCGGCCTGGTGCTCGTACAAATACCTCAACTCGGGGCCCGGCGCCGTCGCCGGATGCTTCGTGCACCGGCGCCACGTGACCGATCCCACGCTGCCCCGGCTCGCCGGATGGTGGAGCACCGAGGAGGCGACCCGCTTCGAGATGCGACCCGAGCTCGTCCCGGTACCCACCGCCGACGCCTGGCAGATCTCCAACCCGCCGATCCTCGCGATGGCCCCGGTGCGGGTCTCGCTGCGGATGTTCGCCGAGACGGGGATGGCGGCGCTGAGGGAGCGGAGCCTGGCGCTCACCGGCTACCTGGAACGGCTGCTCACCGAGGTGGTCCGCGACCGCCCGCTGGAGATCGTCACGCCCGCCGACCCGGCCAGGCGCGGAGCCCAGCTCTCCCTGCGGGTGACCGGCGGCGTCCCCGGCGCCGGCGGCGCTCTCGATGCCGCGGCTCTCGCCGACCGGCTGCACGAGGTCCACGGCGTCCTCGCCGACGTGCGGCGCCCGGACGTCATCCGGCTCGCCCCCGTGCCCCTGTACTCCACGTTCCACGACTGCTGGCGGGCCGCCGACGCGCTCGCCAGGGAGGTGAGCCCGAGATGAGGTCCCCCGGCGAGGTCGCCGTGGTCGGCGCGGGGCTGGTCGGCTGCCTGACGGCCTGTTACCTGGCCCGCCGAGGCTACGAGGTCACCCTGTACGAGCGCAGGCCCGACCCGCGCGAGGCCACGCCTGAGCGCGGGCGCTCGATCAACCTGGCGATCTCCGAACGGGGGATCGACGCGCTGCGCCGGATCGGGCTGGACGAGGCCGTGCTGAAGGCCGCGCTGCCGATGCCCGGCCGGATGATGCACGCCCCCGACGGCACGCTCAGCTTCCAGCCCTACAGCGCGGGAGGGCAGCGGGCGATCAACTCCATCAGCCGCTCCGAGCTCAACCGCACCCTGCTGGACGCCGCCCTCGGCATGCCGGGGGTCCGCGCGCTCTTCGAGCACCGGCTGACCGGACTCGACGTCGACTCGGGCCGGATGGACTTCGACACGCCCGGCGGTCCCGTCACCCGCACCGCCCAGGTCGTGCTCGCCGCCGACGGCGCCTACAGCGCGGTACGGGGACGGCTGCAGTTCCTGCCCGGCTTCGACTTCAGCCAGGAGTATCTCGACTACGGCTACAAGGAGCTGACGATCCCGGCGCGCGACGGCGGGTTCGCCCTCGACCCGGGCGCGCTGCACATCTGGCCGCGCGGCAAGGCGATGATGATCGCCCTGCCCAACCCGGACAGGTCCTTCACGTGCACGCTGTTCTGGCCCAAGTCGGGGCCGGGCAGCTTCGCCGAACTGGACACCGCGGAGCGCTTCGAGGAGTTCTTCGCCGCGAACTACGCCGACGCCCACGCCCTCATGCCCGACCTCGCCGACGACTACGCCCACAACCCGATCGGGCACCTGGTCACCATGCGGGCCCGCCCCTGGCACGTACGCGGCACAGGGGGAGCGGTGGTCGGCCTGCTCGGAGACGCGGCCCACGCGATCGTCCCCTTCTACGGCCAGGGCGCGAACTGCGGCTTCGAGGACTGCGTGGAGCTCGACCGCTGCCTGGAGGAGGCCGGCGACGACTTCCCCAGGGCCCTCGCCATGTACGGGGCCCGGCGCAAGGAGCACGCCGACACCATCGCCGAGCTCGCGCTGGAGAACTTCGTCGAGATGCGCGACAAGGTCGCCTCCCGGTCGTTCCTGCTGCGCAAACGCGTCGAGCACGGCCTGGAACGGCTGCTGCCCGGCGTCTACGTCTCCCGCTACGAGCTCGTCTCGTTCAGCACGGTGCCCTACGCCGAGATCCAGCGGCGCATCTCCCGCCAGCGCGGGGCGGTCGCCGCCGGGGCGCTCGGCGCGCTGGCCGCGGTCGCACTGGCCACCCGCGCCCTGCGCCGCCGCTGACCGTCTTCGCGCCCGGGGGAGGGGTCAGAACAGCCGGGGGGTCACCACGGACACGACCGTGGTGACCCGGTCGGTGTCGTTGAACATGCTGTGCGGGACGGTCGACCTCAGGTGGACGCTGTCGCCCGGGTACAGCCGGTGCTCGACGCCGTCGACCTCGTACAGCAGCTCGCCCTCCAGCACGAAGGCGAACTCCTCCCCGGCGTGACCGTAGGAGTTCTCGCGTTTGCCGCCGGGCGCGATGTGCACCAGCAGCGGTTCGAGCACCAGGTTCGGGCCCCTCGCCGAGAGCATGCGGTAGGTCTGCTGGCCCGAGATGTATTCGGTGGCGGCCGTCGCCGAGCGGGTGAGCGTGAAGTGGCTCGGCAGATGGGAGACCGGGGCGCGCGTCTCCTGTGTCTCCTCCTCGGGCGGCACGTCGTTGAAGAACTCCGCCACGCTGCGGTCGAGTGCGGTGGCCACGCTGTTGAGCGCGGTCAGGCCGATGGAGGAGATCCCCCTCTCGACCTGCGAGAGGAACCCGATCGAGAGCCCGGAGTGGGTGGCGAGACCGCGTAGGGTCAGACCGCGCTCCTTACGGAACTGCCGCATCCGGGCTCCGACGGCGTCGTGGCGGTCCAGCTCCTCACCGCTGTGACGCTCCGATGTGCCCACCCGCGGCTCCCTCCGTCAAGCGGCGTGGCCGCCTGTTCGCTCTAGCTAAACATATTTCATAACAAGAGTCGTCGCGCGTCAAAAAGGAGTCGGAAATGGCAGACGGTGATGCTCGGCAGCGGGCCGCAGGGCCCTGGGCGCCGCAGGATCCGCAGGTGTTCCTGAGCGACGTCCCCGGTTCCTATCCGTGGCGCGTTCTTCATGAACGGCACCCCGCCCTGATCGAGAAGGTCCGCACCGCCACGCCGTACGACCTCGGGGTGAACCGGGCACTCGACCTGCTGCTTGAGGAGATCGAGGGGGTGATCGAGCCGCTTGAGGAGTCCGCGCACGACCGTGACCTGTGGGAGAGCTGGGACCGGGGCCATGTCGGGCGGCGGTGGGACGACGCGCCGTTCCTGTGGGCGGAGAGTTACTTCTACCGCAGGCTGCTGTCCGCGGTCGGCTACTTCGGGCCGGGCCCGTGGCGAGGCGTCGACCCGTTCGAGCCCTTCAAGCAGGCCGAGCTGCTCGGCGAGGCCGTCGACGAGGAGCTCGGCGAGCTCGACGCCCTGGCCGAACTGCCCTCCGCCGAGCGGGCCCAGGCGCTCGTTCTGCGGGCGCTGTGGGGGAACCGGGCCGACCTGGTGTTCCGGGTCGCGGCCGGCCCCGAGCTCGCCGGGCGGGAGTCCGGGCTCCTCGCCGACGACAGCGCGCTCCTGTGGTCACTCGTCGACGGCGGGGAGGCCGGTCGCGGAGGGCTCACGAGGATCTGCCTCGTCGCGGACAACGCCGGGAGCGAGCTGCTGCCCGACCTCGTCCTCATCGACCACCTGCTGCACGCCAGGGGAGCGGAGGAGGTCGTCCTGCACGTCAAGCCCCTGCCGTACTACCTGTCCGACGCCACCCCCGCCGACGTCCTGGCCTGCCTGCGCCGGATGGCCGCCGCCGGCGGCGAGGCGGGAGAGGTGGCGGGGCGGCTGCGGGCGGCGCTCGGGTCGGGGAGGCTGCTCCTGCGGGCGTACGCCTTCTCCTGCGCGCCCCTGCCCTACCACGAGATGCCTTTCGGCATGCGGGAGGACTTCGCGTCCGCGTCACTAACGATCATGAAGGGTGACCTGAACTACCGCCGCCTCGTCGGAGACAGGGCCTGGCCGCACACCACCCCGTTCGCCGAGGCCACCGCGTACTTCCCAGGCCCGGTCGTGGCGCTGCGCACCCTGAAGTCCGAGGTCGCCGTCGGCCTGGACGGTGACGTGGTCACGTCGCTGGAGGCCACGGGCGGTCCCTGGCTGACCACCGGTGCCCACGGCCTCATCCAGGCCAGGGCGTGAGCGGCCGGGTCAGCCGGAGCTGGAGATGATCGGGCCCTCGCTCGCCTGGACGAGGACGAAGCCCTCACCCCTGAACGCGAGCTGCAGAGCCTCGCCGCTGCCTCGCCCGATCAGGGCCCCCGCCTTCATCGTGCGGTTGACCCCCACGTGCAACCCCGCGCTCCAGCACACCGCGGACTGGCCGTCGGCGAAGGTCGGCGCCTGGGAGGTGTCGAGGAGCACGGGGGCGCCGTGCGCGGTGACCGCCACCCAGCCGGTGCCCTTGAGCGTGGTGTTGAACAGGCCGCCGGTGGCGACGCCCGCGCCCTGGACGCGCTGGATGTCCCAGGTGAGCTGCGGGTCGAAGGCGAGCAGGTTGGTGCCGTTGACGGTGAGCGCCTCGTCCTCCAGGTAGAACAGGTGCACGTCGGTGGCGTTGTCGGCGAAGAAGATCACGCCCTGCCCGCGGACGCGCATCAGCGGCGCGCCCTCCCCGCTCACCATCTTCTTCAGGAAGCGGCCGACGCTCCCCGCGCCCTCGTAGTCGAAGTCCATCTGTCCCTGGAAGGCGACCATCGATCCCTGCCGTGCCAGGACCTCTCCGTTCAGCCGCACCCGCAGCATCTTGGCGTTCTGCAGGGCGAAGTGGCCGGGGAACCGGTCCTGGTCAAGGTTTCCGAAGAACGAACTGCGCACGGGAGATGCCTCTCAGCGTCGGGGACGTCGCACGGTGAACGGTCGCATGAGATTGACGAATCCGGCCGCGCGGGAGTTCCCTTCGGCGATTCCTCGGCGGCTCCTCAGTGGCTTCGTTTGAGCATCGCGTCCGCGAGCGCGTCGGCGGCCTCGCCGAGCCGGCGGCCCACCGCGTCGAGCCGCGACAGCAGCTCGCGCCTGCGCAGGGTGTCCATGGTCAGCCGCTCGGCGAACAACTCGGCGAGCCGGGCCTGGTAGAGCTGGCGGACGCGACTGCACGCCTTGCGGGTGGCGAGCACGGCCCCGGTGACCGAGGCCGGGTCGTCGATCATCTTCAGTACGGCGCCCTCCAGCTCGTCGAGACCGTCGATCACCGCCCGCAGCGGCTCGACCGCGAACCGCACGTCCTGCGGCCCGAACAGGTCGATCTCGCGCACACAGTCGCGTAGCTGGTCCAGCACGTCGTCGATCGAACGGGAGAGCCTGAACAGGTCCTCCCTGTCGAGAGGGGTCGCCAGCACCCGCCGCAGGATCCGTACCAGCCGGGCTCTGGCCTCGTCCCCCTCGTGCTCCACGTCGGCCATCCGGGCCCGCGCCTTCGACCGTTCGATCTCGCCGTCCGCGACCGAGAGGGCGAGCACGGCTCCCGCCCGCGCGATGGCGACCTGCTCCCGCACCAGAGAGACGATCCGCCGCCCCGACCGGCCGCGCAGGTCGTCCCAGGCACGCGCGAACCTCCGGGTGCGGCCCTCGGTGCCGCTCACATCAGCCTCAGCGCGAGACCGCCGAGACAGCCCAGCGCCATCGACGACGGCAGCGTGACCAGCCATGCCGTACCCACGTTCACGACGCCCTGCCATCGCACTCTCCTCGTTCCCTCGCTCGTCGCCGCGCCGACCACCCCCGCGGTGATCGACTGGGTCATGCTCACCGGGCTTCCCAGGGCCGAACTGCCGAGGACGGCGCCGGTGGCCGCCGTCTCGGCGGAGACGATGTGCAGCGGGCGGGTGATGACCACCCCGCGGCCCAACCGGCCTCCGACGCGGATCAGGCTCGTCAGGGCACCGGCGAGGAAGAGCGCCACGAGGGCGGCCATCCACACCGGCGGGACCTCGACGGGCCCCACCCCGCCGAGCCCGTGACGGCTCACGCCGATCGCCACGCTCACCACCGCGATCATCTTCTGGCCGTCGTTCACCGCGTACGCCACGCACTGGGCCGAGTAGGCGAGCAGGTGGGTGGTGAACACCAGTCGCGGCATGCGGCGGTAGGAGGGCACGTGGTGCGACAGGGCCCCCAGCAGATAGCCGAGGGCCAGCCCGGCGAGGGGCGCGCAGGCCCCGATCGCCAGGACGGTGCCCAGCTCCCTCCACGACACGGAGAGCCCGGCGCCGAGTCCCGCGCCGCTGATGCCGCCGATCACCGCGAGGGTGAGGCTGGTCGGCAGGCCCCTGCCGGTCAGCACCGCGACCACCGCCACCGCGATCACCACTCCCACCAGGAACGCCGCCGCGCCGCCGCTCGTCCCGAGCCCGGCCAGCCGCTCGGTGAACGTGCGCGCGACCGCGACCCCCAGGAGGTACGGGACGGCGAAGAGCACGGCCACGAGGAGTACGGTGACCGCCCATCCGGGGGAGCGGGGGAACCTGAGCCCGAGACCGATGATGGTGGCCCCGTCGTTGGCCCCGCTGGCCAGCACGAAGAGGATCGCCACGACGGCGAACGCGAGGGTCCATCCCATCAGCGGTGATACCGCCGTTCGTGCCTCGCGCCCGCGCCGCACCGGTCTCCCGGATGCCTCGCCGTCACGCCTCCCCCTCGCCCCCGGGAGCGCGGAGGGCACGGGCGGTGCGGAGGGCGGGGACGGCGAGGGCGGCGAGGGGGTGCGCGCGGCCGGTGCCGCGGAGACGGTGGCGGGTCGGCCTTCCGAGAGGACGGAGGAGACCTGGGGATGGTCCGTGGCCACATCTCGGCGGACTCGCGCGCATTTATGCCCCTTCAATGAGAAAGCTTTAGTTTTAGGTTAACAGAGGGTAAACGAAGGGGGAATTGCCGCTGACGTACAGATGACATCCTGTCTTCGCCGGTACGCGACCGGCGGGAAGTGGCCGGGCAGGACGCGCGGAGGCGGACGTCGCCGCGAGCGGGTACGGCGAGGTTGTTACGATCGGCCGGTGCCGAGGCGGGGAGGTGGAGGGTGGGCGAGCGCCCCTACGTGCTGCTGAGCTGCGCGATGTCCGTCGACGGATACATCGACGACGAGACGCCGCGGCGGCTCCTGCTCTCCAACGACGAGGACTTCGACCGGGTCGACGCGGTCCGCGCCACCTGCGACGCGATCCTGGTCGGAGCCGGCACCGTCCGCCGCGACGATCCGCGACTCCTCGTCAGATCGCGGGAGCGCGCGCTGGAGCGGGTCGCGCGCGGCCTGCCGCCGTCTCCCGCGAAGGTGACGCTCACCGCCACCGGGGACCTCGACCCGGGCGCCGCCTTCTTCACGGCCGGTGACGCGGAGAAGATCGTGTACGCCGCGCCAGCGGCGGTGGCGAAGCTCGACGGGCGTCTCGGCGGGGCCGCCGAGGTGGTCGACGCCGGTGCCCCGGGTGCCGACGGCGGCACGGACGGCACAGTCGGCGCGATCGGCACGGGCGGCACGGGCGGCACGGTCGACCTGGGCCGTGTCCTGGGTGACCTGTACGGGCGGGGGGTGCGCCGCCTGATGGTCGAGGGCGGTACCTCCGTGCACACCCGCTTCCTGCGGGAGGATCTCGTGGACGAACTCCACCTCGTCGTCGCCCCGTTCTTCGTCGGCGATCCGGCGGCCCCGCGTTTCGTCGGGGTCGGGGAGTTCCCCCGTGACCGCGATCGCAGAATGGACCTGGCGGAGGTCCGCAAGATGGGCGACGTCACCCTCCTGCGCTACCTGCTGACCTGAGACGCCGTCCACGGGGGAGGCCGAGATGAGCGACCGCGAATGGCTGGAGCTGGCGTGCGACCTGGCGCGGTCGTGCCCGCCCTCGGAGACGGCCTTCTCGGTCGGCGCCGTGGTCGTCTCCGCCGACGGTGAGGAGATCTCCCGGGGCTACTCGCGGGAGAACGATCCGCACGTCCACGCGGAGGAGTCGGCGCTGGCCAAGATCTCCCCGGACGATCCCCGGCTGGCCGGCGCCACGGTCTACAGCAGTCTGGAGCCGTGCAGCGCGCGAGCCTCGCGTCCCAGGACCTGCACCCGGCTCATCCTGGACAGTGGCGTGCGGCGCGTGGTGATGGCGTGGCGCGAGCCGCTGGTCTTCGTCGACTGCCACGGGGCCGAGGAACTCGCGGCGGCCGGGGTGACCGTGCTGGAGATTCCCGAGCTGGCGGACCGGGCCCGCGAGCCCAACGCCCACCTCGTTCCCGGCTGAGGGGCTCTTCGCCCGGCTCTCCGGCCGATCGGCTCCTCGCCCGCCGCCTCCCGTGCCTGCCCCCGGGTCGTCCGGGTCGTTCGGGTCGTCCGGGTCGTCCGGGTCGTCCGGGTCGTCCGGGTCGTCCGGGTCGTCCGGGCTCGCGGTGCTTCGTTACCCGGCCGATGGGCCGGGTAATCGCGGCAGTGATTACTTATAGTGATAAAAGTAATTGCATAATCCTCTTAACTGCGCTTATGTACGATTTTTCGGTTTGTGTAGTCGCTCCTCTCGGTAGTCAGTAGATATCGAACGAGAGGCCGAGCGCCATGGGATTTCTCGGTAAAAATGCGACATTTCGTGACTCATTGGCTGTTTTGTTGGTCAATGGGGAGATCACCCACGTCGTGACGCGACCGGGGGAGCGACGGTGACCGGCACCGTTCTCGTCGCCCGCCTGGACAAGGCGGGCGATGTCCTGCTGGCGGGACCCGCGATCCGCGCGGTGGCCGCGAGCGCGCGGGAGGTCGTGCTGCTGACCGGGCCGTACGGCCGGGCCGCCGCCGAACTGCTGCCCGGGGTGTCGAGAGTGGTGGAGTGGCGTACGCCGTGGATCGATCCCGCCGCGCCGCCCGTGACCGGCACGCACGTCCTGAGGTTGCTGCGCGTCGTCCGTGACGTGGCCCCCGACCAGGCGCTCATCCTCACCTCGCACCACCGGTCTCCGCTGCCGCTGGCCCTGCTGCTCAGGCTGGCGGACACGCCGAGGATCGCCGCGATCTCCACCGACCATCCGGGCTCGCTGCTCGACGTGTGGCACGTCGTCGACGAGGAGGCGGACACGCCGGAGCCCGAGCGAATGCTCGGGCTGGCCGCGGCGACGGGATTCGAGCTCCCGGCGGGAGACGCGGGCGGTCTCGCCGTACGGCACCCGCTGCCCGATGTCGGCCACCTCACCGGGGCGCCGGGCTACGTGGTCCTGCACCCCGGCGTCTCGGCACCCGCCAGGGCGTGGCCGGAGGAGAACTGGGCGCGCGTGGTCCACGACCTGGTCCGCTCGGGTCGCAGGGTCGTCGTGACCGGCGACCGGGACGAGCGGGGACTCACCGCGCGGATCGCCTCCGGCGCCGGGCAGCACGGCCTGTCGCCGGGGCCCCTCTTCGCGGGCGACTGGATGAGCGAAGGCCCCACCCGCCTGCGCGGCTGGGAGGTGGACGAGCCCGCCTTCACGGCGGGCTGGGTCGACGGTGGGTCGGCCGCGACGGGTGGCCGGGGTCCGAACGGACACCCGGGTCCGCGTGACGGGCGGCCCGGCGGCCACCCGGGCAGGTCCGTCGTCGACCTGGGCGGCAGGACGACCTACCCCGAGTTCGCCGCGGTGCTCGAAGGAGCGTGCGCGGTGGTCGTCGCCGACGAGGGACCCGCCCACCTCGCGGCGGCGGTCGGCACACCGGTCGTCGGCCTGTTCGCCTCCGCCGGGCGCCGGGCGCCGTACGGGGTGCCGGCCGTGCTCCTCGGAGACCGGTGGACGCCCCGCGAGACGACGTGGGCCGCAGCCCGTCCGGTCGCCGGTCACCCGTGTCCGGCGTCGGTGCCGAGCGCGCGGGTCGTCGAGGCGGTCGAACACCTGACGTTTGTGAAAGAGGTCGTCACATGAGGATCGCCCCGACGTTCGCGAAAGAGGTCGTCATATGAGATTCCCCCCGGTACCGGACCATGCGCGTCCCTCTGATGCCGGCAGCGAGACCGACAGGGAGCCCGGCAGCGAGACCGGCAGCGAGACCGGCGGTGACACCGCGAGGCGGAACGTCGCCCCGGAGGACGACCGGCCGGTCATGATCGTGCTGCGCGGGCTGGGACTGGGTGACCTGCTCACCGTCGTCCCCGCCCTGCGGGCTCTGCGGCGATCCCACCCCGGCCACCGGATCGTGCTGGCCGCGCCCGCCGCGCTGGCGCCCCTGGTGCCGTTGATCGGCGGGGTGGACGAGGTGTGCGACGTGTCGGGCCCCGGTCACGTGCCGCGCCTCGGGCGGCGCGTCGACGTCGCCGTCAACCTGTACGGCGGTGGCCGGCGAGGCATCGCCGCGCTGCACCGCACCGGCCCGGCGCGACTGCTGACCTACCGGCATCCCGCCTTCCCCGACGCGTACGGACCGGACTGGCCCGACGGCGTGCACGAGGTGCGGCGCTGGTGCGACCTGCTCGGCTGGTACGGCATCGAGGCCGATCCCGCCGATCTGGAGCTGGAGCGCCCTCTCCTCGCCGACGAGGGCTCGCGGCCGGTCGTCATCCACCCGGGAGCCGCGTACCCGGCCAGGCGCTGGCCGCCGGAGCGGTTCGCGCTCGTGGCCGCGGAACTGCGGGACAACGGGCACCAGGTCGTGGTCACGGGGAGCGAACGGGAAAGGGACCTCGCCGAACGGGTGGCCCTGCTCGCGGGGCTGCCGTCCACGTCCGTGCTCGCCGGGCGCACCGGGTTGCTCGAACTGGCCGGGCTGGTGGCGAGGGCGCGGCTGGTGATCTGCGGCGACACCGGCGTGGCTCACCTGGCGGCCGCCTTCCTCACCCCCTCCGTGACGCTGTTCGGCCCCGTCTCGCCCGCGCTGTGGGGACCGCCGCCGGCGGGACCGCACACCGTCCTGTGGGCGGGAGGTCTCGGCGATCCCTACGGGTACCGGCCCGATCCGGGACTGCTGGAGATCGGGGTCTGGGACGTCCTCGACGCCGCCGCGCGCCTGATGGAGGTGGGGGTGCGGTGAACGGGCGGCGGGTGGTGGTGACCGGTGGCGCGGGATTCGTCGGGTCACACCTGTGTGAGCGGCTGCTGGGCGAGGGGGCGGAGGTGGTCTGCCTGGACAACTTCCTCACCGGTTCGCCGGCCAACGTCGGGCACCTGGTCGGGTTGCCCGCCTTCCGGCTGGTGGAGTGCGACGTCACGGGTTTCCTGCGGGTGCCCGGGGAGGTGGACCTGGTGTTGCACCTCGCCTCGGCGGCCTCGCCGGTGGACTATCTGCGCCATCCGATCGAGACGTTGAAGGCGGGCAGCCTGGGCACGCTGCACGCGCTGGGACTGGCCAGGAACAAGGGCGCCCGGCTCGTGCTCGCCTCCACCAGCGAGGTCTACGGAGATCCGCTGGAGCATCCGCAGCGCGAGACCTACTGGGGCAACGTCAACCCGGTGGGACCGCGCAGCGTCTACGACGAGGCCAAGCGGTTCGCCGAGGCGCTGACCACCGCGTACCGGACCTGTCACGGCACCGACACCGCGATCGTACGGATCTTCAACACCTACGGGCCGAGGATGCGCCCCTATGACGGCCGGGCCATTCCCACCTTCGTGCGCCAGGCGTTGCGCGGTGAGCCGATCACGGTGGCCGGCGACGGGGGGCAGACCCGGTCGGTGTGCTACGTCGACGACACCGTGGAGGGGATCCTGGCTCTGGCCCGCGGCGAGATGACCGGGCCGGTCAACATCGGCAATCCCACCGAGCTGAGCGTGCTGGCCCTCGCCGAGACGGTCCGTCACCTGACCGGCTCGGAGTCACCGATCCGCTTCGTCGGCCGCCCCGACGACGATCCGCAGATCCGCCGTCCCGACATCTCCCTCGCCGTCTCCGCGCTGGGGTGGCGGCCGAAAATCGACGTCATCGAGGGACTGCGCCGTACCATCGCCTGGTTCGCGCGGGAACTCAGCGCGTCGCAGGAGCTGATCCCCCGCTGAGAGCCCGCCTTTCCGCCGGAGCCGGGGCGGATCGGGAAAGCCCCCTACCCGCCGGGAAGCGGGGCAGGCGGGGTGGATCGCGACCCTCTGCCCGCCGGGGAATCGCGGCCCTCTACCCGCCGGGAAGCGGGATGGGCGGGGTGGATCGCGAAGGCCGCACCGAGGATCGGTCAGACGGCGGGGAGGGCGACGGAGCGGTCGACGCTGCCGGGGGCGAGCACGTGCTCGATGACCATGACGGCGGCGCCGATCACCCCCGCGCGGTCGCCCAGCTCGCTGGCGGTGATCGTCAGGTGCTGGGTGGCGAGGGGCAGCGACCGGCTGTAGATGACCTCGCGGAGCCCGGCGAGCACCTGCTCACCGGCCTCGGAGATGTCGCCGCCGACCACGATCACCGAGGGGTTGAAGAAGTTGACGATCGAGGCGAGCACGTCGCCGACCTCGCGGCCCGCCTGCCGGATGAGCTGCACGGCGTCGGTGTTGCCCGCGCGTACGAGGCGGACCACGTCGCGGCTGTCGTCGGCCTCCACCCCGTCCGCGGACAGCTTGGCGGCCATGGCGGCGCCGCTGGCGACGGCTTCCAGGCAGCCGATGTTGCCGCAGCGGCAGACGGTGTCCAGGGCCGAGGCCACCCGGATGTGACCGATGTCGCCGGCCGCGCCCTGGGCGCCCCGGTGCAGGCGGCGGTCGCTGATGATGCCGCAGCCGATGCCGGTGCCGATCTTGACGAAGATGAGGTGGTCGGCGCTGGGGCGGGCGGCCCAGTGCTCGCCCAGCGCCATGATGTTCACGTCGTTGTCGACGAGGACGGGGGCGCCGAGGCGCGAGCCGAGCCACTCGGGAACGGGGAAACCATCCCATCCGGGCATTATCGGCGGATTGACCGGGCGTCCCGAGCTGTGCTCGACCGGGCCGGGGAGGCCGACGCCGATGCCGCAGATCTCCTCCGGGCGGTGGCCGATCTCGGCGAGCATCTCCTCGAAGGTGCGCTGGAGCCAGCCGAGTGTCTCCTCGGGGCCGCGGTCTATCGGCACCTCGGCCGCGCGCTCGGCGAGGACCGTGGTGCCGAGGTCGGTGACCGCCACCCGGGCGTGGGTGGCGCCGAGGTCGGCGGAGAGGACGACGCGGGCGGTGCGGTTGAACGTGAAGGCGATGGCGGGGCGGCCCCCCGAGGAGATGGCCTCCTCGGTCGGGATGATCCACTGCTGGCTCAGCAACGCGTCGAGACGCTGGGCCAGGGTGGACCTGGCCAGCCCGGTGAGCTGGACCAGTTCGGCCCTCGTTCTGGCCTGACCGTCGCGCAGGATGTTGAGAAGCGCCCCCGCACCGGCGATCGAACCGTTCGCTTCGCTGAACATGCACACAGTCAACACCCCTTGTTTCCGCTGCGTCAAAGCGACTTAGGCGCTCGGCCTGCCTCATTATGCCAAATGGTGACATCCTTTTGCTTGACCATCGCCATAAGAGCGCTTTAGCATCCGGACACATGAAGGAAATCGG
Organism: Streptosporangium sp. NPDC000563; assembly: GCF_040299985.1. Lineage (NCBI taxonomy): Bacteria > Bacillati > Actinomycetota > Actinomycetes > Streptosporangiales > Streptosporangiaceae > Streptosporangium > Streptosporangium sp. NPDC000563. Next base: position 30,737 of record NZ_JBEPDA010000012.1, read on the forward strand.
CCGGTTACCGACGAATCGATTACCATCCGGTGACGTCGGGACCGGATTTTCGGATGTGTTAGCCCTATCCCTGATATCCCAGGTGTCCCTGGCACCTAAGACGCGTTTTCCCGCCGCCGTATCTCGCGCGGGGACGGTAGCCTCATGATCCTGAGAATGCGTGGCATCGCCAAGAGTTTTCTCGGAGTCCGCGTACTGAGCGGGGTCGATCTGGAGGTCGCCGCCGGAGAGGTGCACGCGGTCGTCGGAGAGAACGGCGCGGGAAAGTCCACGCTGATGAAGGTTCTCGCCGGGGTGCACGCCCCTGACGAGGGCAGCGTCGAGATCGACGGCACCGAGGTCTCCTTCGCCCACCCGGTCGAGGCACAGCGCGCCGGGGTGGCGATCATCTACCAGGAGTTCAACCTGCTGCCCGAGCGCAGCGTCGCCGAGAACGTCTTCCTGGGCCGCGAGCCCGTCCGGCGGGGGCTGGTCGACAGGGAGGCGATGGAGACAGCCACCGCCCGGCTGCTCCAGGAACTCGGTGAGACCTCCTTCACCCCCCGTGACCTGGTCCGTCACCTCTCCATCGCCCAGCAGCAGGTCGTGGAGATCGTCAAGGCGCTCTCCCAGGACGCCCGGATCATCGTGATGGACGAGCCCACGGCGGCACTCGCGGATCACGAGGTGGAGCTGCTCTACCGGCTGGTGGCTCGCCTGCGGGAGCGGAAGATCGCCGTCCTCTACATCTCCCACCGGCTGCGAGAGGTCTTCGACCTGGCCGACCGGGTGACGGTGCTGAAGGACGGCACGCTGGTCAGGACCGCGGACACCGCCGAGATCACCTCCGACGAGCTGGTCCGGCTGATGGTCGGCCGCGACCTCGGCACCTACTTCCCCGACCGGGGCACGGATCCGGGAGAGGTGCGGCTCAGCGTGCGCGGCGGAGGCAACGCCGTGCTCGACGGAATCGACCTCGAACTGCGCGAACGCGAGATCCTCGGCGTGGCCGGCCTGCAGGGGTCGGGCCGCACCGAGCTGGCCAAGGCCCTGTTCGGCGCCGAGCCGTTCACGCGCGGCACGATGAGCCCGCTGCGGCCGGCGTCGGTGCGGCAGGCCGTGGCCGCCGGGATCGGCCTGGTGAACGAGGACCGCAAGGCCGAAGGGCTCGCGCTGCGCCAGTCCGTACGGGACAACGCCCTGCTGGTCTCCCGCTCGGTGCGCAGGATCGGCAACGGCGGCAGGATCGGCGGGACCGGCGGGACCGGTGTCCTCGAACTCCTGGAGGCGGTACGGCTCCACCCGCCCCGCCCCGAGCAGGAGGTCCGCTACCTGTCCGGCGGCAACCAGCAGAAGGTCGTGCTGGCCAAGTGGATGACCGTGGCGCCGAAGGTCCTGATCTTCGACGAGCCCACGCGCGGGGTCGACGTGGGTGCCAAGGCCGCCATCCACGACCTGATGCGCGGCCTGGCCGAGGACGGAATGGCGATCATGATGATCTCGTCCGAGCTTCCCGAGCTGATCGGCATGAGCGACCGCGTCGTCGTGATGCGCGACGGCCGCATCGCCGGTGCGCTGCCCGCCGGATCCTCGGAGGAGGCCGTGATGCGCCTGGCCGCCGGTGAGGTGACGTCGTGACCGGCCAGGGCAGGCCCGCGGCGGCCACCGGCACCGCCGCGCCCGCCGCCCCCGTCCCGCCGGAAGGGGAGAGAAGGCGCGCCCTGGCGGGCCGCATCGGCTCGACCCAGGTCATCTACCTCGCCCTGGCCGGGGTCATGCTCGTCGGATGGGTGCTGGTCGCCCTCGACGGGGGCGACTTCCTCACGCTGGAGACCATCGTCGGCATCCAGCAGCGCTCGGCCGCGCTGGGCATCGTCGCCGTCGGTCAGACGCTGGCGATCCTGGTCGGGTCGCTGGACCTGTCGGTGGCGTACCTGATCAGCCTCACCTCCCTCGTCGCGGCCGAGATCATGGCCGGGCAGGACGGCGGGATCGTCCCCGGCGTCGCGGCGGTGCTCGCGGTGAGCGCGCTGATCGGGCTGGTCAACGGCCTGGTCATCACCCGGCTGCACGTCCACGCCTTCATCGCGACCCTCGGCACGGCCCTCATCGTCAAGGGGATCGTGGACCACCTCTACGACGGTCCCGCGGGCAGCGTGCCCGAATCCTTCCAGCGGCTCGGCTACGACAGGATCGGACCGGTCCCCGTCTCCGCGCTGCTGTGGGCCGCCGTCGCGCTCGCCGCCTGGTTCCTGCTGCGCCGCACCAGGCTCGGGTACCGGATCTACGCGGTCGGCGGTGACGAGGAGGTGGCCAGGCTGTCCGGCGTACGGACCGGCAGGATCGTCGTCGCCGCGCACATCCTGTGCTCGGTCTGCGCGGGCGTCGCCGGGCTGCTGCTGGCGAGCAGGCTCGGCGCGGGCGCGCCCACGGTCGGCACCGACGGCGGCTACGACCTGGAGTCGATCGCCGCGGTGGTCCTCGGCGGTACGGCCCTGGCCGGAGGCAGGGGCGGGGTCGCCGGGACGGTCGGCGGGGTGTTGCTGCTCGCCGTGCTCGACAGCGTCTTCAACCAGCTGGAGGTCAACGCGTTCTTCAAGGACGTGGTCCGCGGCCTGGTGATCGTCATCGCCGTGGCCGTCTACGCCCGCCGCGGCGCGAGGAGGCGATCCCGATGAGAGCCCTCAGGTCCATGGGGCCGATCCTCGCCGTGCTGGCGGTGCTGCTGGTGCTGATCGCGCTGGTGAACCCGTTCTTCCTGGAATCCGCCGGGTTCCTCGCCTTTCTCAAGAGAGCCGCACCGCTGGTCATCCTGGCCGCCGGGCAGTACTTCGTGATCGTCTCGGGGGAGTTCGACCTGTCGGTGGGGTCGCTCGTCACCGTGCAGGTCGTGGTGGCCGCCCGGCTGATCGACGGGCAGGAGCAGGCGACCTGGCCGGTGCTGGCCCTGCTGATCGTGATCGGGCTGCTGGTCGGGCTCGCCAACGGGGCCATCACCACCAAGCTGAGGGTGCCGTCGTTCATCACCACGCTCGGCATGATGCTCGTGCTGTCCGGCGCGGTGTTCCTGTGGACCGGTGGCGCCCCGCGCGGCGCGCTGTCGGAGACGTTCCGGATGTTCGGTCGCAGGGACCTCGGCCCGGTGCCCTGGTCGGTGCTCATTCTTCTCGTCGCGGGCGCCGCGGCGATCCTCCTCATGCGCTCCGACTTCGGCAAGCGGCTCATCGCCACCGGCGACAACGAACGCGCGGCGGGACTGTCCGGGGTGAGGGTCGACCGGACCAGGATCGCCGCCTTCGTCATCTCCGGCCTGGCCGCGGCCGTCGCGGGCATCCTGCTCGGCGGCTTCGCGGGCGTCTCGGCCCAGGTCGGGCAGGGCCTGGAGTTCCAGGCCATCACGGCCGTCGTCCTCGGTGGCGTCGCGCTCGGTGGCGGGCGCGGCTCCGTGGTCGCCGCGATGGCCGGGGCCTTCACCCTCGAAGCGCTGTTCACCCTGCTCAACCTGTACGGGATCTCGGGGGCCCTGGAGTTCGCGGTCCAGGGCGTGATCATCATCGCCGCCGTCGCGGCGAGTTCCGTACGGCTTCCGTTCAGGCGCGCCCTACGCGTCTGAACGCCCCCCAGAGAAACAAGGAGAGCCTTCTTTGAACAGATCGATCACGGTGCTCGTCGCGGGTGTCTCCGCGATGTTGCTCGCCGCGGGATGCGCCAGTGACAAGCCGGTGACCTCAAGCGCGGCGCCGGAGAGCTCGGCGGCCGCCCCTTCCACCGCCGCGTCCTCCAACACCGGAGAGCAGTCGAAGTTCTTCGTCCAGGCCGACTACGACGCCCAGCTCGCCATGCGGGCCCAGAGCGCGGAGGGGCCCGCGGACAAGCCGTGGGAGCAGGCCATCGCCCCGGAGATGGTGGACACGGCCAAGTACAAGAAGGACGGTCCCTACAACCTGTGCTTCTCCAACGCGGCGGTGAACAACCCGTGGCGGCAGGTGGGCTGGAAGACCATGCAGGCCGAGGTGGCGCTGCACAAGGAGATCAAGAAGTTCACCGCCCTCGACGCGGAGGGCAAGGACGACAAGCAGATCTCCGACATCGCCGAGCTGGTCGGCAAGGGCTGTGACGCTCTGATCGTCTCGCCCAACACCACCGCGACGCTCACCCCCGCGGTGACGGGCGCCTGCCCCAAGGTCCCGGTGATCGTCTTCGACCGAGGCGTGGAGACCGACTGCCCGGTGACGTTCATCAACCCCATCGGCGGTTACGCCTTCGGCGCCGACGGCGCCGAGTTCCTGGTGGAGAAGGTGCCGGCCGGGGGCAAGGTCCTCGCGCTGCGGATCCTGCCGGGCGTCGACGTGCTGGAGACCCGCTGGTCGGCGGCGAAGGTCACCTTCGACCAGAGCCGGCTCGACGTGGTCGGGGTGGAGTTCACCGACGGCGACGCGGCCAAGACCAAGAGCATCGTGAGCGACTACATCCAGCGGCACGGCAAGATCGACGGGGTGTGGATGGACGCGGGCGCGACCGCCGTGGCGGCCGTCGAGGCGTTCGAGGACGCCGGGGTCCCGGTGCCGGCGATCGTCGGCGAGGACCAGCAGGACTTCCTGCAGAAGTGGAAGAGCGGTGGCCTCACGGCCGTCGCACCGACCTACCCCACCTACCAGTGGCGCACCCCGATCATCGCCGCCCTGAAGATCCTCAAGGGTGAGGAGGTGCCCAAGACCTGGAAGCTGCCCCAGCCCAAGATCACTTCCGAGAACCTGGACACCTACCTGCAGCCCAACATGCCGCCGCTGCACTACGCGCTCTGCGGTTGCGAGAAGCTGCCGGACTTCCCCGCCGCCTGGGGCGGTAAGTAAGGCCGATCTCCCCGCGGGCCGGGGCGATCCCCCCGGCCAGGGCGGTGAGCAAGGCGGATCCACCGGGCTCCGGGCACCGCGAGACGGTGCCCGGAGCCCGGTGCCACGAGGCTCACGAAGGGCCCGCCAGACGAGTCCGCCGACGGGCTCGGAGACATCGAGTACGCGTTCAGCACGAAAAGGGGTTGCCGATGTTCCCCATCGGGGTCAACACGTGGGTATGGGTCTCGCCGCTGACGGACGAGGATCTCGCCCGGCTGGCGCCGAAGGTGGCCGACTGGGGGTTCGACGTGATCGAGCTACCGGTGGAGCAGGCCGGAGACTGGGATCCCGCGCGGGCGGCCGAACTGCTGGGGAGCCTCGGGCTGAAGGCCTCGGTGGTCCTCGTCATGCCACCGGGCAGGGAACTGGTCGGCGCCGACGCGGCGACGGTCGCCGACACCCAGGACTACCTGCGGCGATGCGTGGACGCCGCCGTGACGGTGGGCAGCCCGGTGATCGGCGGACCCGCCTACGCCTCGGTGGGGCGGACCTGGCGGATGTCGGAGGAGGAGCGCAAGAGCTGCTACGCCGAGCTGCGGGAGAACCTGACCCCGGTCGGCGCGTACGCGGCGGAACGCGGGGTGACGGTCGCCGTCGAACCGCTCAACCGCTACGAGACCAGCCTGGTCAACACCGTCGAGCAGGCCGTCGAGGCGGTCGGCGGGATCCCGGGAGTCGGCCTCGCGCTGGACGTCTATCACATGAACATCGAGGAGCGGGACCCGGCGGCGGCCGTACGGCTGGCCGGGGATCTCGTCGCGCACGTGCAGGTGTGCGCGAACGACCGCGGTGCGCCGGGGGCCGACCACATGGACTGGCCCGCCCTCGCCGACGCGCTGCGCGCCGTGGACTACCGGGGACCGCTCTGCATCGAGTCGTTCACCGCGCACAACCGGACGATCGCCACGGCCGCCTCGATCTGGCGCCCCCTCGCCGACACGCAGGACGACCTCGCGACCACGGGCCTGGCCTTCCTGCGCACCCTCTGACGGGCTTTCGCCCCCCTTTGTCCGTTCAGCGGCTGGTGTCGTCGTCCGTCACCGTGGAGTCCGCCGCCTCGGCCGCGTCCGTGCCGGGGGCGGCGGCGGGTGCCCGCCTGGGGCGCCTGAAGAAGGCGGCCACCGCGTAGGGGTCGACGGGGTCGGAGAGCAGGGCGAGCATCTCCTCCCCGCGTTCGGGATCGACCTTGAACGGGTGACCGAACACGTGCGGCCCCGTCCCGTCGTCCAGCAGCCTGGTCAGCATCAGGTCGCCCGGTATCGCCTGCCCGGAGAGCAACTCGTCGACCAGCCTCACCCGCTCTCCGGTCCCGTCCCCGAGGGCGGCCACGGTGATCTCGTCCCCGGACACGTCGAGGACCTCCCACAGCCGCAGCGGCGTCCGCCGCCAGGACTCCAGCAGCTCCACCTCGTCGTCGCGCAGCCACTCGGCCCGCGCGTCCAGGAACTCGCCGACGACGTCGTTCTCGAACAGCGCCAGGTCCGCGAGGGCGGGCTCCGCCACCCGGACACTCAGCGCGATCAGATCCTCGATCAGCCGCCTGCGGGCCGGGCGGTAGGCGTACGTGAGCAGCTGCCGGAACAGGTGCGCGGCCCGCTCGGGCAGCGGAGCCCCGGGGGTGGTGCGGCACGCGGCGTACTCGGCCGCGTCGCGAACGGCCGGTGCCAGATCGGGGGAGAGGGAGAGCACCTCGGAGATCAGCCCTGCAGCCTCGAACGAACGGCCCTCGCCCTCGGCGGACCTCGCGATCAGCAGCAGAGCGGCCGGCTCGGTGCGGGGCAGTGCCTCGACCAGTGCCGGGCCGAGCGGCTCGCGCTCCACCTCGTCGGCGACCCTCGCGAGCACCGCGTCCGACCGCGACAGGTAGGTGACGGCTTTGGAGAGGTCGGCGCCCTCCCCGTACGTGCGCAGCGCGCTGCGCACCAGGGCGAGCCTGATGATGTCCAGCGGGGCCAGGTCGGCGACCGACGCCGTGTCCCACGGGGCGCCCACGATGCCCACCCGGCCCTCGCGCAGCTCCAGCGAGGCGTTGAGCAGCAGCGGGGACAGCGGCGGCAGCGGGTCGGCGAAGGTCTCGGGGGCCTTCATCAGCAGCTCCAGGACCACGACGTCGACCGGCACGCCGGGACTGGGCTCCAGCCCTTCCGCGAAGGCGCGCAGCGCGTCGAGCGCCTGCTCGCCGAACTCCTGGACGACCCGCATCACCCGTTCGGCGGGGACGTCGTCCAACTCGGTGACCGACAGTTCCAGGGTGCCGCCGCGCAACCGCAGCGCGATCACCTGCTCCGGCTCCACCCCGGCGAGCCAGCCGTCGGGTCCGGTCAGGACGGGCTCGCCGGTGTCGAGCGAGGTCCGCACCCGGCCGCCGCCCGCCAGGGGAACTCCCGCACCGTCGGCCAGCCGTGCCCACAGCCGCAGGTCGTCGGAGGCGGGCAGCACCCCGCTCGCCAGCTCGGCCCGGGTGGCGAGGTGCGTCAGCACCGCGCCCTCGCTCAGCGTCAGAAGGTCGCTCATCCCCCCATTGTTCTCGACGCCCGGACGTGGAGAGGCCGCCCTCCCCGCCAGGAGCTCGCACAAGCTCGTGGCGGGGAAGGGCGGCGGGGACGGCCGGGCCGCGGGGGCGGCGGACCGGCCTGGTCTCTGGAACCCTTCGGGGGGTGCCGTCAACGTAACGGGGTGCACCTGAGGCGCGCCTCTATCAGATGCCCCCTACCGTCACGTTATGGCGAGGTGCCCAGCCGGGGGTTCTCGGTCAGCCACGCCGCGTATCGTCTGCTCCGTCCGATCGCGTCGGAATGCGCGGCCTTCGCGTGTTCGAGGATCGACGCCGCGACCGTGGCGCTCGCGGCCTCCGGGTGCCAGCCGAGCAGCTGCCGCCAGCGCAGCGGGGCCCCGGCGAGCGGTACCAGCTTCAGCCCTTCGGCGGGCTGGAAGGTCGCCTGACACAGCGCGGCGGCGCGTCCGACCTTGGCCAGGTGCATGCAGGTGGCCACGTCGGTCTCGTAGATGGTCTTGGGGGTGAAGCCGGCGCGGGCGCAGGCCGTGGCGAAGCAGTCGCCGAAGCAGCTGTCGCCCGGGGTCACCGTCCACTGTTCGTCGGCCAGCTCCGCGAGCTCCACCTCCTTCCTGTCCACCAGCGGATGGTCCTCGTTGAGCAGCACGAAGACCGGGTCGGTCCCCACGGTCGACCACACCACCGGCCCCTCCACCGGCGGAGGGCTCTCTCCGCAGGCGCCGATGAACGCGAAGTCGATCCGGCCCAGCATCACCATGGCGGTGAGCTCTCTCGCGGACCAGGAGGTGTGGGTGCTCACCGGGGTGGACGGCCAGGCGGTGGCGAGGCGGTCCACCAGGCCGCCGAGTATCGGGCCGTGGGTTGCGCCCAGCCGGTAGCTGGGAAGGTCGGCGTTCGCGTTGGCGAATCGAAGTGCCTCCTCCTGGAGCTCGCGGGCCGCGGGCAGCAGCACCAGCGCACGTGACAGGACCAGCTGCCCCAGGGGCGTGGGCCTGGCGCCGTTGTGGTCGCGTTCGAAAAGAGCTCCCCCGAGAACCCGCTCTATCCGTTTGAGCTGCGCCGTCAGCGCGGGTTGGGCCAATCCGAGGTGGGTGGCGGCCTTGGTGACGCTGCCGGCCTGTGCCACCGCGCGCACGATCTTGAGGTGTCGGAGCTCGAGATCCATACCGGGAACGTAAGGCCGGGGCGTTATACCTGCAATGCAAACTTGTCATGAAATATGACTCAATTTTGTCGAATCGTTCCAAAAACGTTTTAGGCGCCTTAATTTGGGTATTTATGGATGGCCGTTAGCCTCTTTCCGGCCGTCTCGCTTTGAGGACAGCCGCCCCCGCCGGCCGGAGTCTGACAGCGGTGTCCGACATCCGAGATTCCAGGGACCGGAGTTGCGCCGAAGTTTCGGCTGTCGCAGACACCGATATCCAGCATCCGTATCCCCGCCCGCGGCCGGGGAACGCTGGGCGGCGGACGGCGCCGAGGTTATGATCCGCCGATGGACGTAGCGGCGCTCACCCCGGCGCGGGCCCGGAGTCACTTCAGGGAGGGGCTGCGAGTGCCCACCGCGGGGTGGTGCCGGGGCTGGACCCAGGCCAACCTGCTCGCCGTGCCCCGCGAACTCGCCTACGACCTGCTCCTGTTCGCCCAGCGCAACCCCGTCGCCTGCCCGGTCCTGGACGTCGGCGATCCCGGTGCGGTGAGCACCGTCCTGTTCGGCGGCGACCTTCGCACCGACCTGCCCGCCTACCGCGTCTACCAGGACGGCAGGGCCGTGGCCGACGTCGGCGACGTGCGCGACCTCTGGCGGAACGACCTGGTCGCCTTCCTGCTCGGCTGCAGCTTCACCTTCGAGGACGCGCTGCTCAGGGCCGGGGTTCCGGTGCGGCACATCGAGACGGGGACGAACGTGCCCATGTATCTCACCTCGATCGCCTGCCGTCCCGCGGGATCGCTGGGCGGCCCGCTGGTCGTCTCGATGCGCCCCGTCCCGGCCTCCCTGGTTCCGGCCGCCGTACGGGTGACCGCGAGATATCCGGCCGTGCACGGAGCACCGATCCACGTCGGCGCCCCCGAGGAGATCGGGATCGCCGACCTCGGCGTCCCCGACTTCGGCGATCCCGTCGAGGTGCGGGCGGGGGAGACCCCGGTCTTCTGGGCCTGCGGGGTTACGCCGCAGGCGGCCGTCATGGCGAGCGGGGTGTCCTTCGCCATCGGCCATCTCCCGGGCCACATGGCGATCACCGACGCCAGGGACGACCGCTTCCAGGTCCCCTGAACGCCGCGCCCCGCGCCGCCGGGCGTTCAGGCGCGGGCAGTGTCCTCGGTGTCCTCGGTGTCCTCGGTGTCCTCGGTGTCCTCGGTGTCCTCGGTGTCCTCAGCGCCCCGGGAGGTGACGAGTCTTTCCAGCTGCGACGTGAGCGAGGGCGCGCCGGGACGGTTGTCGATCTCGTCGTAGGGCACGACGGGCGGCTCGTCCACCCTGATCGCCCGCAGGTAGTCCTCGAAGCGGTCGAGCTTGCCCGCGTCCCTCGCGAGCCCTCTCGCCTCCAGCCGGGCCCGCAGCGCGGGGCCGTCCGAACGGATCCAGAGGAGACGCACGGGCGGGCCGCCCAGCCGCTCGACCCAGCGTCCCCACACCGTCGCGTCGTGCACCTGGGTGGTGAAGGGGCCCTCCAGCATCACCGGACAGCCGTGGGAGCGGATCTGGCGGGCGACCTCGGTCAACCCCTCGTATTCATAACGCTTGATGTTCTGGTCGTACCAGCGACCTTCGCGCTCCCCGTCGTCACGTCCGTGGGCGCGGAGGGTGGCCGCGACGAAACCGCCGTAGACGGTGTCCTTGTCGAGCAGCGCGGGAACCGGGTCGAGCAGCGCGAGCAGCGCCGCCGCCACGGTGGACTTCCCCGCCCCCGGTGGCCCGCTCACCACCCACAGCGGAGCCACCCCGCTCACCCTCTCTCCGCGGTGAATCCCGCCGGGGGCACCGAGGGGGTCGCCGCGCGTTCCGTCGCAGCCCTCGGTGTACCCCCGTGCACCCCGCGAGAGAACCTGTCGTAGGTCCGCCTCCGGCCGGTCACGATCTCAGTCCTTCCAGGCCCTGGCCACGCTCTCCTGGGCGGCGGGCGCCTGGGCGAGGCCGGCCTGGAAGGCGGGGCGCCACAGGGCCGGGTCGAGGACGTTGGCGCCGAACACGGCGACCGACGCCTCGTCGGGGACGACGTGGGCGACGGTGGCCTCACCCAGTTCGGCGAGTTCGGCTTCGAGGCGGGACCTCGGTGAGACGTGCGCCAGCGGTTCCAGGAGGACCACGGCGGAGCTGCCCGCCGCCAGGTCGGCGTTCGTCGCCGAGCGGACCCCGCCGTCCATGTAGCGGCGCCCCCCGATCTCCACCGGAGGGAACACGCACGGGACCGCGCAGCTGGAGGCGACCGCCGCCACCAGTGGAGCCCCCGATTCGCGCTCCCAGACCACGAACTCGCCGGTCCCCGTGTCGACGGCGGTGATCAGCAGGCGGCGCTCCGGCCACTCCTTGACGGGCAGCCGGTCGCCGATCGTCTCGATCCTGGCGCCGGTGTCCTGCATCGCGAGGGCCATCTCGCCGACCCGGCGCCGGGCCTCCAGGGGTTCCAGGGACGGGTCGTAGAGCACGCCGAAGGCGGCCATCACCGCCTCCATGTCGACGGCGGAGGCGTTCGAGGCAGTCGAGACGTTCGAGACCCCCGTTTCCGCCTGGACGCCGACCGCGCTCTCCAGGTCGGCCTCGGTGGCGACGAGCGTCCCGACCACCGATCCGGCGGAGGTGCCGATGATCAGGTCCGCCTCTCCCAGCTCGATGCCGGCCCGGCGCAGACCGGTGACGATCCCCGCCTCCCAGGCGATGCCCGCCACGCCCCCGCCACCCAGCACCAGTGTTCTCGTCATGCGCCATTCATATACCTCCAGCGTGGATACTCCGGCCTTCAGGCCGGAGAGTAAACGCGGCACAGCACGGCACGGATCTGAAATCGAACACACGTCCATTGTTAGCTGATCTTGCGTTAGAATGTGAGGTATGGCGCAGACCGTGAAGCGGGCGTTCAAGTTCCGCTTCTACCCGACCCCCGAGCAGGCCGAAGAGCTTGCCCGGACGTTCGGCTGCGTGCGCCTGGTCTACAACAAAGCCCTCGAAGAACGCACCCGCGCCTACACGCTGCAAGGCCACAAGACCTCCTACGTGCAGTCGTCGGCCGCGCTCACGCAGTGGAAGAAAACCGACGACCTCGCGTTCTTGAACGAGGTCTCCTCGGTGCCGCTTCAGCAGGCACTGCGCCACCTTCAGGCGGCGTTCACGAACTTCTTCGCCAAACGGGCGAAGTACCCGGCCTTCAAGTCCCGCAAGAAGTCCCGGCTGTCGGCCGAGTACACCCGCTCCGCGTTCAAATACCGGAACGGTCAGCTCACCCTGGCGAAGTTGGACGGCCCGCTGAACGTCGTGTGGTCGCGCCCACTGCCCGAAGGAGCAGAGCCGTCCACGGTGACGGTATCGAAGGACGCGGCGGGCCGCTGGTTCGTCTCCATCCTGTGCGAAGACACCATCCGGCCGCTTGACCCGACGACCAACTCGGTCGGGATGGACGCGGGCATCACGGCTTTGGCGACGCTGTCGACCGGAGAGAAGATCGTCAACCCCCAGCATGAGCGGGCCGACCGCAAGAAGCTCGCCAAGGCTCAGCGCAACCTCTCCCGCAAAGAGAAGGGGTCGGCGAACCGGGCCAGGGCGAAACTCGCCCTCGCCCGCGTGTACGCCCGCATCGCCGACCGTCGCCGCGACCATCTGCACAAGGTCACCACTCGTCTCGTCCGTGAGAACCAAACGGTCGTGATCGAAGACCTCACCGTGCGCAACATGGTCAAGAACCACAGCCTGGCCCGCGCCGTCTGCGACGCCTCCTGGCGCCAGATGCGGTCCATGCTGGAGTACAAAGCGGCCTGGTATGGGCGGGAGTTGCTGGTCGTGGACCGGTTCTTCCCCTCGTCCAAGCTGTGTTCGGCGTGCGGCGCCCTCCAGCGGTCCATGCCGCTGGGTGTCCGCGATTGGGTGTGCGCCTGCGGCGCGGCCCATGACCGGGACGTGAACGCCGCCAAGAACATCCTCGCCGCCGGGCTGGCGGAGAGGTAAAACGCCTGTGGAGCCGGTGTAAGACCTCAAAGGGGAATCCTCCTGGCGGGCGACTGGCGGTGAAGCAGGAACCCTCACGGGCGACCGTGGGGAATCCCCTCCCTTCAGGGAGGAGAGGAGGTCAAACCTGATGGCTCTTCCCCGCAGAAGAAGCGCCCGAGGACGCGGAGTCAGACGTCACGGCCCCTCATGCCCTCCTGGGTGGGGTCGACGCCCCAGGAGATGATCCGCCGGGGATGGATGCGGATGATCTCCCGGCTCAGGTACGGGGAGGGCGGTTCGTGGTCCTCGACGGCCTCGGCCTCACCCCGGATCTCCACGCCCCGCACCCGCCAGGGGTCGGTGGAGGCGACGTCGTCGACCACGAAGGCCACCCGCGGATTCGTCCGGACGTTGTGGAACTTCCTGGTGGTGCCCATCGCGCGGCCGTAGATGTCGACGACGCCGGTCTCGGTGTCGACGCGGAAACCGGTCGGGCTGTTCTGCAGGGAACCGTCGGGGCCCGTGGTGGCCAGTCGGCCCAGGCGCTGCCCTTCGAGATAGGCGAGCTCTGCCTCCGTGAATGTCATGTACTCACTCTGTAACCTCAATGTTGATTGAGGTCAAGTTAGACTGGCGCATGCCCAACAATCCGGAGATGAGTGTCGGCCAGCTCTCCGCGCGCAGCGGGGTCGCGGTCTCCGCCCTGCACTTCTACGAGGCCAAGGGGCTGATCCGCAGCCGTCGCACCGCGGGTAACCAGCGCCGTTTCCCCCGTGACACGCTCCGCAGGATCGCCTTCATCAGGGTCTCCCAGCGCGTCGGGATCCCGCTCAGGACGATCCAGGAGGCGCTGTCGGCGCTTCCCGACGAGCGCACCCCCACCAGGGAGGACTGGGCGAGGCTCTCGACGGTGTGGCAGGACGAGCTCGACGACCGCATCAGGCAGCTCGAACGGCTCCGCCACGGCCTGACCGACTGCATCGCCTGCGGGTGCCTCTCCCTGGACCGCTGCGCGCTCGCCAACCCCGACGACGTGGCCGCCGCGAGAGGACCGGGCTCGCGCCTGATGCTCCCGCCCCGCCAGAGCTGCGCTCCCTGCGAGGTGTGAGGAGGTCCGTCCCGCGGGCCGGGGCCGATGCCCCGTGTCGCTCCCGCGCGCGGCTCCGGTGTGGCGTTCTCGCACCGATCCCGCACCTAGGGCAATGGGCGGCGGCGACGGGCGACAGGGCGCGCCCCTGCGGGAGCGCCGATGCCCCCCCGGGGGATTCACCGTAGGTTTGTTAGTTGTCTAGTCAAACTATTGACGATCCGGGGTCCGGCATGTGAACCTCTGGGCGTTCATGCACGCGCATCATGGCGGTCGAAGGTCAGGGTCCCGTCACCTGATCGTGCATGGCGGTTTGTCCGTTGCATTGCGAAGGGAAGCCGTACATGCGAAGAAGGCTGTTCAGCATGCTCGCCGCCGTGGCGGTGGCGTGCGCGTCGGTCGGCGCGGCCGTCGGGGGCGCCCAGGCGTCCGCGTCGGGGACCGCGGCGAAGACCGCGGTGAAGGCCGCGACAAAGACGGTGGCGACCGGGACCGGTTCCGCGGCCGCCGCGGAGACGTACCAGTGGAAGAACGTGAGGATCGACGGCGGCGGGTTCGTGCCGGGGATCATCTTCAACCAGACCGAGAAAAATCTGATCTACGCCCGCACCGACATCGGCGGCGCGTACCGCTGGGAACAGGCGAGCAAGAGCTGGGCCCCGCTGCTCGACTGGGTGGGCTGGGACAAGTGGGGCTACAACGGTGTGGTCAGCCTCGCCACCGACCCGGTGGAGACCAATCGTGTCTACGTCGCCGCCGGGATGTACACCAACAGCTGGGACCCCAACAACGGGGCCATCCTGCGCTCCGCGGACAAGGGCGAGACCTGGCAGGCCACACCGCTGCCCTTCAAACTCGGCGGCAACATGCCGGGCCGGGGGATGGGGGAGCGGCTCGCCGTCGACCCCAACAGGAACAGCGTCGTCTACCTCGGCGCGCCCGACGGCAACGGCCTGTGGCGCAGCACCGACAAGGGGGTGACCTGGGCCAAGGTCGCGAGCTTCCCCAACGCGGGGAACTACGCCCAGGACCCCTCCGATCCCAACGGCTACCTCAGCCACCGTCCCGGCGTGGTCTGGGTGACCTTCGACCCGACCTCGGGAACCGCGGGGAACACGACACAGAAGATCTACGTGGGCGTCGCGGACAAGGCGAACACCGTCTACAGCTCCTCGGACGGCGGGACCACCTGGAGCAGGGTCGCCGGACAGCCCACCGGCTACATGGCGCACAAGGGCGTGTTCGACCGCGTCAGCCGCACGCTCTACATCGCCACCAGTGACACCGGCGGCCCGTACGACGGCTCCAAGGGCGACGTGTGGAAGCTCAACACCACCACCGGGGCCTGGACCCAGATCAGCCCGATCCCCTCCAGTTCGTCCGACAACTACTTCGGCTACAGCGGCCTCACGATCGACCGGCAGAACCCCGGCACGATCATGGTCGCGACCCAGATCTCCTGGTGGCCGGACGTGATCTTCTTCAGGTCCACCGACTCCGGCGCGACCTGGACCCGCGTCTGGGACTTCACCTCCTACCCGGACCGCAGCCTCCGCTACACGATGGACATCTCCTCCTCGCCGTGGCTGACCTTCGGGACCAACCCGCAGCCGCCGGAGACGACACCCAAGCTCGGCTGGATGACGGAGTCACTGGAGATCGACCCGTTCGACGGCAACCGGATGATGTACGGCACCGGTGCCACGATCTACGGCACCGAGGACCTCAAGAAGTGGGACACCGGCGGCAAGTTCACCATCAAGCCCATGGTCAAGGGGCTTGAGGAGACCGCAGTCCTCGACCTGATCAGCCCGCCGACCGGCGCCCCGCTGGTCAGTGCCCTGGGTGACCTGGGCGGCTTCCGGCACACCAACCTCGACGCCGTACCGCCCATGCTGTTCACCTCGCCGGTCTTCACCTCGACGACCAGCCTCGACTACGCCGAGACCAACCCGTCGGTCATGGTCCGCGCGGGCAACTTCACCGACGCCGACCGGCCGAACGACAGTCACGCCGCGTTCTCCACCGACGGCGGCGCCAACTGGTTCCAGGGCACCGAACCCGGTGGCGTCAACGAGGGCGGCACGATCGCCGCCGCGGCGAACGGCTCCCGGTTCGTCTGGGCGCCCAAGGGCGTGGGCGTGCACTACTCGGTCGGCTACGGCAACACCTGGACCCCCTCCACCGGACTCCCGACGGGAGCCGTCGTCGAGTCCGACCGGGTGAACTCCAACAGGTTCTACGGCTTCAGCGGCGGAAAGTTCTACGCCAGCACCAACGGCGGCGTCTCCTTCACGGCCACCGCCGCGACCGGACTGCCCGCCGAGGGCAACGTCAAGTTCAAGGCCGTACCCGGCCGCGAGGGCGACATCTGGCTGACCGGACCCGCGAACAGCGCGGGCGCCGCCTCGGGCATCTGGCGCTCCACCAACGGCGGCGCGTCGTTCACCAAGTTGTCCGGCGTCACCGACGCCGTCAACATCGGCTTCGGCAAATCCGCCACCGCCGGTGGCTACCAGGCGCTGTACACCCTCGCCACGATCGGCGGCGTGACCGGCGTCTTCCGCTCCGACGACACCGGCGCGAGCTGGGTGCGGATCAACGACGACAAGCACCAGTACGGCAACGCGGGCGAGGCGATCACCGGCGACCCGCGCGTCTACGGCCGCGTCTACCTGGGCACCAACGGCCGGGGCATCCTGTACGCCGACAACGACGGGACCGTCCCGCCCCCCGACACCGTCCCGCCGACCAGGCCGGGTACTCCGGTGGCTTCGGCGATCACGTCGTCGGGTGCGACGTTGACCTGGGCGGCTTCGACGGATGCCGTCGGGGTGAGTGGTTACGACGTCTACCGTGAGGCGGGGGCGACGGACGTGAAGGTGGGGTCGCCGACCTCGCCGTCGTTCGCGCTCACCGG